>CAYQYG010000128.1:0-19172 GCA_964421485.1 uncultured Polyangiaceae bacterium
CGCGCCCCCGGCGCCGCCCGCGCCGCCCGCGCCCCCGGCACCACCCCCGCCGCCCGTGAGCACGTCGTCGGTGCACCCGCCCGGCTTCACGCACGCGGACACGTCGGGGATCTCGGCCGACACGCACTTGCCGTGCACGCACGTCTCCAGGGGGCCGCAGGGGATGCTCTTGCAATCGATCCGCAGCGCGATGGGCAGGTGGAGCTCGGTGTGCGGCAGGAACTGCAGCGCGCGGCGCGCGACGATGCAGCCCTCGTATCCCGCGCCCGCGCACGCCTCCGCGTCCCGCTCGATCCCGGCCACGACCATCACGCCGAACGCCGCGTCCTTCTCGCCGCTCGGCACGATCACCAGCGAGCCGAGCCGGTGGTCGGTGCCGGACGGGTCGCACTGGGTCGTGGACGTCGCGGGATCCTTGCCGTCGAGCTTGCCGGGCTCGCCCACGATGATGGATGTCCCGTGCGCCTCGACGGCGGCGCATTCGGCGTCCGTCGAGAGCTCGACCGTGACCTGCGTCGGGGTCCTGCACCCGATCGAGGCCGCGGAGAGCACGAGGAGCCAGGCACCGGCGCGCACCATGCCGCGAGGATATCCGGTGGGGCCGCTGATTGGAAGCGCCGGGCGCCCGTGGATCATTTCAGGAAGAACAGCACCCCGTCCACGCTGCCCGCCCGCCGGCGCGATCAGCCCGGCACCCCGCGGTCATCGCGGAAAAGCGCACTCGCCTCCATCGGCCTCGCGGCCGCGGACGTCAGCCGCCCATGGCGCGCATGCTGACCGCCCGGGCGGCGGGATCCGTGCAGCCGCGGAAGGAGCGGCCGTCAGGCTTCCTGCGCGCGGCCTCGTCGATCGCGAGGCCAATGGCGGCGGGGTCGCCGGCGGGCGCGATCGCGTCGCCCGTGGCCAGGCAGGGGCGGAGGGCGCCGTCGCTGGAGACGCGCAGGCGATCGCAGCCGTCGCAGAAGGTGTCGCTCGCGCCGGTGATGAACCCTATGGATCGCCGGGGATCGTGCGCCGCGCGGAGATAGCGGGCAGGGCCGCGATCGGCGCGCTTCCGGAGGTCGCCGGGGGCGAGCAGCGGGGCGAGCCGGGCGCGCATCTCGGCGAAGGAGACCTCCCGGCCGGCGAGGCGGGCGCCCTCGCCGATCGGCATCAGCTCGATGAAGCGCGGCGTCGCGCCGTGCGACCACGCCCATTGCGTGATCGATTGCAGCTCGTCGTCGTTGCGGAGCGGATCGCCCTCGCCGAGCGGGCCCAGGACGACCGTGTTGGTCTTGAGCTCCTCGAAGCCGGCGGCGCAGGCGGCGTCCATTCCGCGGAGGACCTCGCCGAGGTCGCCCCCGCGCGAGATCGCCTCGAAGCGGGCGGGGACGAGCGAGTCGACGGAGACGTTCAGGCGGCGGAGGCCCGCGTCGCGGAGCGGGCGCGCCAGCGCCGCGAGGCGGGTGCCGTTCGTGGTGAGCGCCAGGTCGGTCAGCCCAGTCACATTCGAGATGGAACGGATGATCTCGACGACGTGCGGGTGGATCAGCGGCTCGCCGCCGGTCAGGCGGATGCGCGTGACGCCGCGCTGGACGAGGCTCCGCGCGAGCTCTGCCCAGGCCTCGGGGGCGAGCCGGCGCTCGGACGGGAGGTAGCCGTCCGAGCGGGAAGGGCGGCAATAGACACAGGCGAGGTCACAGCGATCCGTGATCGAGAGGCGCGCCGCGCGGAACACCGGGCGCGGCGCGAGGGGCAGGGAGAAGTGGCCGTCAGGAGGCATGGAGCCCCTCCTCCAGGTAGGGATCGCCGCGCGGCAGGAGCGGGGCGGCGCGGAGCGCACGCTCCACCACGAGCACGAACAGGGCGCCGAAGCCCAGGTAGCCCGCGAGCTCCAGGAGGCCAATGCCGGGGTGCACGGGGATATTGGAGGGGGTGACCATCAGGTAGATGTCGAGCCAGCGGGCGATGAGCAGCACGACCGATGCCACGAGCAGCACGCCCTCCATGCGCTTCGCGCGGCTGCGGAGCAGCATCAGGAACGGGACCGCCCAGCCGATGACCAGGTTCCCCCAGAAGAGGAACGCCCAGCCGCCGCTGGTGCGGGCCAGGTAATACGGCGTCTCCTCGGGGAGGTTCGCGTACCAGATGAGCAGGTACTGCGACAGCCACATGTAGGCCCACAGCGTGGAGAAGCCGAGCATGAGCTTGCCGAGGTTGTGGAGGTGCGTCTTCGTGACGCCCGGCAGGTGGCCGCGGCGGCGCAGGAAGACCACGGCCGTCGTGAGGGTCGAGACGCCGGCCACGAGCAGGCCGGCGATGTTGTAGAAGCCGAAGATCGTGCTCTGCCAGTGCGGCGAGAGGCTCATCATCCAGTCGAAGCTGGCCATCGAGAAGGTGAGCCCGAACACACCGAGGAAGCCCGCCGCGAGCGCGACCGAGCGCGCGGAGTGCGCGGGGTCGCCGTCCTGGTCCTGCCGGCGCGAGCGGGCGCGGAGCGCGGCGGCGAAGGCGATCCAGATGAGCAGCGCGACGAGCATCCGGACGCCGAACGCGGGGACGTTGAGGTAGGCGCTCTTCGCCTTGAGGATCGGGTCGTGCTCGACGTGATCGTGGTGCGACCAGGGATAGAGCGTGTGGACGCCGGGGAGCACGAGCAGCATCGTGGCCGCGCCGACGGCGAGGTAGCCGCCCATCGCCTCCGCGACGCGCTTCACTGGCACGATCCAGGCGGATTTCGCGACGATGTGGAGCGCGAGGAGCACCACGCCGCCGAGCGAGATCGTGAGGTAATAGAAGCCGGCAGTGAGGAAGCTCGACCAGCCCCGCTCGGGATCGAGCACGAGGCCGGCGCCCAGCCCGCCGAGGCAGACGAGCGCGATGCCGGCGAGGGCGCTTCGCTGGGATGGCTGGAGGAACGGACGCGCGTCGCTCATCGCTTCGCTCCTTGATCGGCTGCTTGAAGGGAACGGATGAAGGCCACGATCTTCCATCGATCGGCCGGCAAGACCTGCGCCGCGTGCGAGGGCATGACGCCCTGACCGCGGCTGATCACGTGGAAGATCTGCCCGTCGGGCATCGACTTCGCGTGCGAGGCGACGAGCGACGGCGGCGTGGGGAAGCGCGGGATGACGGCGCCGTCGCCGAGGCCCGTCTTTCCGTGGCACGGAGAGCAGAAGGTCTGGAACGCGGCGTCTCCGCGCTTGACGTCGGCGGGGGTCATCGGCGGCATCGAGAGCTCGCGGCCGGCGCGCGCGGCCTCGTCGGGGCCGGGGCCGTAACGGAACGGCAGGTGGCCGCGCGCGACCGTGCCCTCGGGCGGGCGTATCATCGCCTTGCCGTCACGGGTGACGGGGCTCTGCGCGAAGCTCTCGTAGGGGACGGCGTCGACCATGTCCGGGAGGATCTCCAGGCGGGGCTCCGTCGGATCGGAGCCGCAGCCCGCGAGCGCGGCGAGCGCGATGGGAAGAATGGCTGCCCTTCTCATTTCTCCACCTCCGCGATCTCGATCTCGATCGCGCCGTGCCGCTCGAACAGGCTCCGCGCCTCGCGCTCGTCGAAGCGGACGCCGCGCGTGGCGAGCGCGAGCGCGAAGCGGTCATTGGTCACGCGCGGGAGCGCGCCGGCCCTCGCGCCCGGGAACAGGCGCTCGCGCAGGAACAGCGCGCCGACGGTCGAGAACGCGGCGAACGCCACGGTCACCTCGAACATGACCGGGATGAACGCGGGCAGCGAGTGGAACGGCTTGCCGCCGACGTTCAATGGCCAGCTCACCACGGACGTGTAGTACTGGAGGGCCCAGCCGACGGCGAGGCCCGTCAGCCCGCCGAAGAAGCAGACCCAGGGCAGGCGCGAGGGGCGGAGCCCGAGCGCCTCGTCGACGCCGTGGACCGCATAGGGGGTGTACGCGTCGTGGATGGTGAGCCCGGCGCGCCGCGCGTCGCGGGCGGCCTCGAGCAGCTCATCCTCCCGCGCGAAGTAGCCGACGAAGACATGGGCGCTCATTCGGCAGCCTCCGGAATGGGATCGTGGAGCTTGGCCGCGGCCGGCTCCGGGGGATGGTGGGCGTCGCGCTTCGCGTACCCGAGGACGGCCTTCACCTCGCCGATCGAGATGACGGGCAGGAGGCGCACGAACACGAGGAACAGGGAGAAGAAGAGCCCGAACGTGCCGGTGAGGGTGCCGATCTCGATGATGGTCGGCTTGTACATCGACCAGCTCGACGGGAGGAAGTCGCGGTGGAGCGAGGTGACGATGATGACGAAGCGCTCGAACCACATGCCGATGTTGATCACGATGGAGAGCGCGAAGAGCGCGCCCGGCGAGGTGCGGATCCGCTTCGACCAGAGCAGGTGCGGCGAGACGACGTTGCAGGTGAACATCGTCCAGAAGGCCCAGCGGTAGGGGCCGAGCGCGCGGTTCAGGAACACGAAGCGCTCGTAGGGGTTGCCCGAGTACCAGGCGATGAAGAACTCGGTGGCGTACGAGAGGGAGACGATGCCGCCCGTCACGATGATGACCTTCCCCATCGCCTCGAGGTGGCCGATCGTGATGAGGTGCTCCACCCCGAGCGTCTTCCGGGTGATGATCATGAGCGTGAGCACCATCGCGAAGCCGGAGAAGACGGCGCCGGCCACGAAGTAGGGCGGGAACAGGGTCGCGTGCCAGCCGGGGAGCACCGAGGTCGCGAAGTCCATCGAGACGATGGTGTGGACCGAGACGACGAGCGGGGTCGCGAGCCCGGCGAGCAGGAGATAGACGGTCTCGTAGCGCGACCACGCCCGCGCGGAGCCGCGCCAGCCGAAGGAGAGCGCGCCCATGATCCGCTTCCGCAGCCCGGGCTTCGCGCGGTCCCGGATCGTCGCGAGGTCCGGGATGAGGCCGATGTACCAGAACACCGCGGAGACGGTGAAGTAGGTCGATATCGCGAAGACGTCCCAGAGCAGCGGAGAGCGGAAGTTCACCCAGAGGCTGCCGCGGGAGTTCGGGTACGGGAAGAACCAGGCGAAGAGCCAGGGGCGGCCCATATGGATGACGGGGAAGATCGCGGCGCACATGACGGCGAAGAGGGTCATCGCCTCGGCCGCGCGGTTGATGCTCGTGCGCCAGTGCTGCCGGAACAGGAAGAGGATCGCGCTGATCAGCGTGCCGGCGTGGCCGATGCCGACCCAGAACACGAAGTTCGTGATGTCGAAGGCCCAGCCGATGGTGTTGTTGAGGCCCCAGACGCCGACGCCGGTGCTGATCTGGTAGGCGACCATGCCGACGCCGATCACGAGCAGCGTGAGCGCGGCGAGGAACGCGCCCCACCAGGCCATGTTGGGGCGGCGCTCCATCGGCGCGCAGACCTCGTCGGTGATCTGGGCCATCGTCCGCTCCTCGGTGACGAGGGGCCGACGGAGCCGGGAGAGGTGGTGGCCGCTCATGTCTCGCTCCCTTGATTCTTCACCTTGGTCATGTATCGGACGGCGGGCTCCACGTTGATGTCGGCGAGGACTCTGTAGCTGCGCGGGTCGTGCGCGAGCTTCGCGACGCGGCTCGCCGGATCGTTCAGGTCCCCGAAGGAGATGGCCTGGGCCGGGCAGCTCTGCTGGCAGGCGGTCTTGATCTCGCCGTCCACGAGCGGCCGGCCCTCGGCCTTCGCGGCGGCCTTGCCCTCCTGGATGCGCTGGACGCACATCGAGCACTTCTCCATGACGCCGCGGCTACGCACCACGACGTCCGGGTTCAGGACCATGCGGCCGAGGGGATCGTCGAATTTCACGGCGGGCCCGTGGCCGTAATAGTCGAACCAGTTGAACCGCCTCACCTTCGGGGGGCAGTTGTTCGCGCAGTAGCGCGTGCCGACGCAGCGGTTGTAGACCTGCTGGTTCAGGCCCTCGGTGGAGTGCATCGTGGCGAGCACCGGGCAGACCGTCTCGCAGGGGGCGTTCTCGCAGTGCTGGCACATCATCGGCTGGTGGACGACGGCCGGGGATGCGGGATCGCCGGAGTAGTAGCGATCGAGGCGCATCCAGCTCATCTCGCGGCCGCGGCGCATCTCTTCGACGCCGACGGCCGGGATGTTGTTCTCGGCCTGGCAGGCGACCACACAGGCGCTGCAGCCCGTGCAGGCGGTGAGGTCGATCGACATCGCCCAGCGGTGCCCGTCATAGTGGTGCCCCGACCACATCGAGAGCTGGTGGTGGCCGCCCTCCTCGTTGCCGGCCCGCGGGTTCGCGAGGTACTCGGCGAAGGACGCCTCGTGCACGTGCGGGCGGCCCTCGAGCGAGGCGTGCGTCTGCGCGAGCGCGAGCTCGACCGAGGGGCCGAGCTTCGCGACGCGCGCGCCGGGGGCCGTGCGCTCGATGCGGCCGCGGGCGGCGCGGGCCAGCGGGTAGGCGTTCGCGCCCACGCCGTCGCCCACCGCGCCCGCGGCGGCGCGGCCGTATCCGAGCGCGATCGCGACGGCGCGCGGGTGGGTGCCGGGCTGCTCGATCGCGGGCAGCTCGATCGTGCGGTCGGAGACGGTGACGCGCACGAGGTCGCCCGTGCGCACGCCGAGCGACGCGGCGAGCGAGGGGGCGAGGCAGGCGTAGTTGGTCCAGGTCGCCTTGCTGATCGGATCGGGCAGCTCCTGGAGCCACGCATTGTTCGCGAGCGCGCCGTCGCGGAGCCCGACCTTTTCATAGAGCACGACCGCGAGATCCTGCGGCCCGGGGCGGGGCGCGGCGTCCGCGAGCGCGGCGGAGAGCCCCGCGGCCTTGAACGCGGCGGCCGCGGGCGCGTGGGCGGGCACGAGCGCGAAGCCGTCGTGCAGCGAGCGATCCCAGTGCTCGTCCGCGCTGAGGCTCGGGTCCTCGAGCAGCGGGAAGACGGCGCGCGTCCAGCGCTCGCGGAGGAAATCGTGATAGCTCTGCGGGACGCCGGCCCAGCGGAGGAGCGACTCGAACGCCGCGCGCGTGTCGAAGAGCGGCGAGACCCCCGGCTGGCGGAGGCCCAGCACGCCGGGCCGCGGCGCGGCGTCGCCCCACGATTCGAACGCGTGGTGATCGGGCGCGAGGATCTCGGCCGCGCGCGCCGTCTCGTCGAGCCTGTCGGCCAGCGAGATGACCAGGCCGACCTTGGCGAGCAGCCCGGCGATCTCGGCGCCGCGCGGGTGATCGTAGACCGGGTTCGCCCCGGCGAGGATCAGCGCGCCGACCGAGCCGGCGCGCAGCTCGTCGAGGAGGGCGCTCATTTCAATGGTGTCAGGCTCGAGCGGGGAGGGCGCCCCGAGCTCGATCGTGGCGCCGTACGCGCCGGCGAGCTCGTTCAGCGCGGCCGCGGCGAGCTGGGCTGCCGTCTCGGCCGCGCCGCAGAGGACGAGCGCGGCCCCGCGCGCGCCGGCGATCTCGCCGGCGATCTCCGCGAGGGCGTCGCCGCCCTCCGCGGGCGCGGGCACGCGCGCGAACGCCGAGGCGATCTCGGCGGCGGCCGGGTGCGCCGAGCGCGGGGCGACGAGGCGCACGAGCGCGGCGAGCACCGGGAGCTCGTCGCCGGGCGCGATGGCGATCCGCCGGTCCGCGTTGGATCCGGTCAGCGTCATGATGGGCTCGAGCTGGACGTGGCGCGCCATCGCGCGCGGCGCGGCGGTGAGGTCGCGGGCGCGCGTGCGCTGGCGGGTGAGCGCCACCGGGGAGATCCACGCGCCGAGGAAATCGGCGGAGACCGAGACCACGAGGCGCGCGCGGTCCACTCGATACGACGGCACGGCGCGCGCGCCGAAGGCGATCCCGTGCGCCTCGGCGATCGCGGCCCGGTCGCCCGCCGGATCGTGGCGGACCACCCGCGCGCCCGGGAAGGCCGAGAGGAAGCGCCGGACGGTCTCCTCCGCGGTCGGGCCGATCTCCGGCGGCAGGACGAGGCGGATCCCCTTCTGCCCCGAGGCGGCGGCGGCGAGGCCGGCGCGCGCGCGCTCGTCGACGGCGCTCCACGCGGCGGGCTTCCCCTTCATGAGCGGCCCGCGCGCGCGCGCGGCGTCGTAGAGGCCGAGCAGCGACGCCTGGCCGACGGCGCAGACGCCGCCCTCGGAGACGGGGTGCGCGTCATTGCCCTCGACCTTGATCGGCCGCCCGTCGCGCGTCTTGAGCAGCACGCCGCAATGGGCCGCGCACGCGCCGCACGTGGAGGCGTACCAGAGCGCGGCGCCGGGCGTGACCTCCTCCGGCGCCTCGAGATGGGGCACGACCTTCTTCACGGGCGCCCGGCTGCACGCCGACGCGAGCGCCGCGGCCGAGAGCCCCATGATCTTGAAGAAATCTCGCCGCTCGAGCCCGCGCCGCGCCTCGCCGACCGGGAGCTCCTCGGCGAACTCGCGCCCGGCTCGCTCCCGGGTGGCAGCGTCGCCGCGCAGGGCCTCGAGGCTCTGCCAGTACATGGGCAGTCTGCGCCGCTTTGACATGATCCTTCTCCTAGTGGTGGCAGGCCGCGCAGTCGGTGGGGGGCTGGAGCGCTGGATCCTGGGCCGCCGTGGTCCTGTGGCAATCGAGGCAGAACCCCATGCTCATGGTCTCCACCTGCGAGACGCGTACCATAGTTTCGACGGGGCCGTGGCAATTCTGACAGGCGACCCCGGCGCGCGTGTGGCCCGCGTGATCGAAGAACGCGTAGTCGGGGAGCCGGTGGACGCGGACCCACTGGATCGGCGTCCCGGAGTCGAGGGCCGACTTGATCTTGGCGATCTCCGGCGAGTCCTTCTTGACCTGCGTGTGGCAGTTCATGCAGACGCTCGCGGACGGCACGCCGGCGTGGCGGCTGCGCTCGGCGCCGTAATGGCAGTACTGGCAGCTCATCTGGGCCTCGCCCGCGTGCGTCGCGTGCGAGAACGCGATGGGCTGCACCGGCTCGTAGCCCTGCTGCGAGCCGATGGACCCGGTGTCGCAGCCCGCGAGGAGCGGCGCGGCGATCACGAGCGCGGCGGCGATCCTGGCGGTCAGCACGGGACCTCCGCGCCCTTCCGGGCATAGAACCAGCCGCAGAGGCCGAGGTTCAGCGCGTAGAACACCGCGAGCCCGTAGAAGGCCGCGTTCGGCGAGCCGAACTTGGAGATGGCGCCGCTGAGCAGCATCGGGATGAAGAACGCGCCGTAGGCGGCGACCGCGGCCGTCCAGCCGAGGACGGGCGCGGCCTCCTTGGGGGGGAAGATGACCGGTATCATACGGAAGGTGGAGCCATTGCCTATGCCGGAGGCGAAGAAGATGAGGAGCATCAACGCGAGGAACGGGGTGAACTGATCGGCGGAGGTCGGGGCGGTGAACAGGGTGATGGCGAGCGAGCCGACGAGCAGCAGCGCGCCGCTCACCATGGTGACCTTCGCGCCGCCGAGCTTGTCGGACACCATGCCGCCGATCGGGCGCGTGGCGGAGCCGATGAGCGCGCCGAGGAAGGCGTACTTCAGCGGATCCGGCGCGCCGGGGAGCTTGCCGAAGAGCTCCTTGATGAGGAGCGCGAACGCGGCGGAGAAGCCGGAGAAGGTCCCGAAGGTCATGATGTAGAGCGAGGTCATCACCCAGTTGTGCTTCCTCCGGAAGATCACCGCCTGCTCGCTCAGGTTGGCGCTCACCGGGATCGAGCGGAGGAAGAGCGCGGCCGAGATCGTGACGATCACGACGGGCAGGACCCAGAGGAACGCGGCGTTCTGGAGCCAGATGTCGCGGGTCGCGCCGGCCTGGGTGATCGATTGCGGCTCGCCGCCGAGGCCGCCGAAGAGAGCGGCGCCGATGACGAGGGGCGTCGAGAACTGCACCAGGCTCACGCCGAAGTTGCCGATGCCGGCCTGCAGGCCGAGCGCGGTGCCCTGCTTGGCCTTGGGGAAGAAGAGGCTCGTGCTCGGCATGAACGCGGAGAAGTTGCCGCCGCCGAAGCCCGCGGCCGCGGCGAGCAGGAGCAGCACCCAGTAGGGCGTGTCGGGCCGCTGCACGACGATACCGACGCCGACGCTCGGAATGGCGAGCGACGCGGTCGCGAGCGTCACGACGCGGCGGGTGCCGAAGAGCTGCACGATGAACGAGTAGGGGATCCGCAGCGTCGCGCCGACGAGGCCCGGCAGCGCGACGAGCCAGAAGAGCTGCCCGCTCGTGAGCTTGAAGCCGACGCTGTTCAGGCGCACCACGATGGCGCTCCACATGAACCACGTGGCGAACGAGAGCGTCAGCGCGGCGGTCGTGATCCAGAGCGTGCGGCTCGCGACGCGCGCGCCGGTCTGGCTCCAGAACACCGGATCCTCGGGCGCCCACCTGTCGAGCTTGTCGAGCGCGGTCGCTTCCGTGCCCATCATCCACCTGCCATTTCTGCGGCCGCGGGGCCGCCGATCGACCGGGCCGCGGCGTGGCCGGCCGCGGCCTGATCGCGGTGATCATCGATGCGCTGCGAGAGGTGCGGCGCGCGCGAGTGCTCCATTTTCCGCACCACGAGATGGAGCCAGACGAGGCAGACGAGCGAGAGGACGAAGAAGACCATCCAGGTGGTCGTCCAGAGGCCCGTCTGCTTGAGGAGGTATCCGAACAGGATGGGGCAGAAGAAGCCGCCGAGGCCGCCGAGCACGCCGACGATTCCGCCGACGACGCCGACCTCGCCCGGGAAGTAGTCGGGGATGTACTTGTAGACCGCGGCCTTCCCGATGCCCATCGCGATCCCGATGACGAACGCGAAGAGCGTGAAGATCCAGATGTTGGCCTGGAAGAAGATGTGCGTGACGCCGCGGGCGAGCAGCTGCTTCTTCTGGACCGTGTCCCCGACCGCGACGACCGGCTCCTGCCAGAGCTCCGTGCGGGGGAGGATCAGCGCGCCCTCGTCGCGGATCCCCTCGGGCGGCCGCGGCGTGAACGCGTAATGGATGTCGCCGACCACGATCTCCCGGTCGGTCACGGCGGTGACGGTGCCCTGGCGAGCGGCCATCACGCCCTCTCCCGGGGAGCTCACGTCCATCCGGGGGAAGACGAGCAGCAGGCTGAAGATCGCGCAGACGCCGAGGACCCAGTAGAGCGTGGTCCGCGCGCCGAGCTTGTCGCTCATCCACCCGCCGAGCGCGCGGATGAGGCCCGAGGGGAGGCTGAAGATCGCGGCGAGCAGGCCCGCGAGCGCGACCGACGTCCCGTACGCGCTGACGTAGTAAGGGATGAGCCACTGCGCGAGCGCGACGAACCCGCCGAAGACCAGGAAGTAGTAGAGGCCGAAGCGCCAGACGCGCAGGCTCTTGAGCGGGGCGAGCTGCTGGGCCAGCGTCTTGCCGGTGCCCTCCACCTTGCGCGGATAGGCGAGCAGGAGGAAGGCGACGGTCATGACCACGAGCGCGCCGGCGTAGACGCGCGGGAGCATGCGCCAGCCCTCGAGATCCGCGCCGCCGTTCGTGAACCACTTGAGGAGCACCGGCGCGCCCATGCTGGTGAGCGCCGAGCCCGCGTTGCCGACGCCGAAGACGCCGAGCGCCGTGCCCTGGTTCTCCTTCTTGAACCACACCGAGGTGTAGGCGATGCCGACCGCGAACCCGGTGCCGGAGAGGCCGAAGCCGAGGCTGCCGGCGACGAAGTCACCGTAGGTGGTCGCGTAGCTCAGGAGGAACGCGGAGAGCGCCGACGCCAGCATCACGACCGCGAACACGGGCTTGCCGCCGTAGCGGTCCGTCGCGATCCCGACCGGGAGCCGGATGATCGAGCCGGTGAGCACGGGGATGCCCATCAGCCAGCCGATCTGAACCTTGTCGAACGCGAAGACCTTGTTCTCGACGAGGAACGTCACGAGAACGCCGTTCATCATCCACACGGCGAAGCACACCGTGAACGCCAGCGTGTTCAGCGTGAGGACGGACAGGGCCTTTCCGCGCTCGGTCATGGCTCAACCCTCCACGGTGCGGATGGTCTTGCGATCGCGGTTCCAGAGGACGAGCTGCACGCGGCGCCAGATGTACGGCACAGGCGCCACCAGGACGTGCATGAGCCGCGTGAAGGCGAACACGGTGATCAGCGTGAACGCGCCGAGCACGTGCAGGCGCACCGCCCACGGCGTGCCGGCCATGATGCCGATCTCGGGCTGCAGGGTGAAGATGGAGCGGAGATAAGGCACCATCGCGTGCACGTACCAGGCCGAGCCCCAGCGCAGGTAGAGCGCGATGTAGAGCCCGGTGAGCGCCTGGAAGAGCAGGAGCGCGTACACCACGAGATCCAGCCAGGAGGTGACCGCGACCAGGCGCCTGTTGCTCAGCCGCCGCGAGATGAGGGCCACCATGCCCCACAGGAAGAGCAGCGCCGACGCGAGGGCCGTGACCTCGAGCACGACCAGCCGGAGCGGCGACTCGTTCCAGGCCATCACCTGCCGCGGGATCAGGAAGCCGATGAGGTGGCCGAAGAAGAGCGAGAGGATCCCGAGGTGGAACGGGACCGAGCCCCAGAAGAGGCGCCCGCTCTCGAGGAACTGCGACGAGAGGCTCGAGATGGTGAATGCGTTGGCCCGGTACCTCTGGATCGAGATCACCAGGAACAGCACCATCGCGACGTACGGGAATGCTCCGAAGAGCAGGAGATCGATCATGGCACCTTCTCCAGTGCGAGCGCCGTCAGGCGGTGAGGACCTCGAGCCTGCGCTTTTCGTCACGCCCGCCGTCGTACGGCAGCTCGATCGGGCGTGGCAGCTCGCGGATCGTCGGTATCGCGAAATCGCGCTGGAGGAGCGCGAGCGCCGCGCGGAGCAGAGAGACATAGGGGGACATCTCTCTCGTCTCCTGCGCTTCCTTCGCCTCCTTCGCGAGCGTATCGAACATGCCGACGACCTTCGCCACGGCGGGCAGGACGATCTCGTCGACGAGGGAGCGCGGGTCCTCGGCCTCGTCGAGCCTGGCGACGAGGCGGAGGACGACCGGGAGGTGGTCGGGCAGCTCGCTGACGGGATCGACGCCGTGCGCGCGGGCGGCGCGCTGCATCTTCACGAGGAAGATGCCGCGCTTGTAGCTCTCGCCGAAGATCTGATAGCCGAGGTCGAGCGAGGCCTCGGGGCGGAGGTCGAACGCGCGGACGTAGAGCTCCTCCATCTCGTGCGGCCGCGCGCCCGCGGCGCGCGCGAGGAAGCCCTCCACGGCGGCCTCCGCCTCCGGGCACCGCCCCGCCAGCGCGGCGCGGCAGCGCTCGGCCGTCGCGCAGAGGTCCGGACCCGGGTAATCGAGCAGCTCGGCGAGCAGCTCGTACGGGTGCGCGGCGGCGTTCACGGGGCCCTCGTCGGCGCGCTGCGGAAGCCCATGCCCGCGGCGCCCTTGAACTCCAGCGGATCCGTGAGCGCCTCGATGGCCTCCTCGCGGTGCGAGGGCGGGATCACGAACCGCTCGTCGAACGTCGGCAGGGAGGTGAGCCGGTAGATGGCCTGCGCCTCGTCGACGTCGCAATCGGCCTCGGCGAGCATCTGCTTGACCTGCTCCGGCGAGAGGTCGCCGACCGTGTCCTGCCGCCGGAGGTACCGGACCGCCATCATCTTCTTCAGCGCGTAGCGCAGCTTCCCGACGTTCCCGGCCGTGAAGAGCCGCGCCATGTACTCGATCGGCAGGCGCTGCTGGTCGAGCGGCCCGAAGAAATCGGTCGTGGTCGTGTCGTACGCGTCGCCCTCCACGTTCCCGAGCACCGGCAGGAGCGGGGGGACGTAGAAGAGCATCGGCAGCGTCCGGTACTCGATGTGGAGCGGCAGGGCGATGCCCCACTCCTTCACGAACTTGTAGACGGGCGAGCGCTGCGCGGCCTCGATCACCGAGTCGTGCACGCCGCAGCGCCGCGCCTCGGCGATCACCTTGGGATCGAACGGGTCGAGGATCATGTTGCGCTGCCCGTCGACGAGCTCCTCGTCGGAGAGCTTCGCGGTCGCCTCGATGCGGTCCGCGTCATAGAGGATGATCCCCAGGTACCGGATGCGCCCGACGCAGGAGTGGAAGCAGGCGGGGGCCTGGCCGGTCTCGATGCGCGGGTAGCAGAGGATGCACTTCTCGCTCTTGCCGCCGGCCCAGTTGAAATACGTCTTCTTGTAGGGGCAGGCGGTGATGCAATGCCTCCAGGCGCGGCAGCGCTTCTGGTTCAGGACGACCACGCCGTCCTCGCCGCGCTTGTACAGCGCGCCGGAGGGGCACGCCGCGACGCAGGCGGGGTTCGAGCAATGGTTGCAGATGCGCGGCAGGTAGAAGAAGACGAGCCGCTCGATGTCGAACATCTGCTCGCGCTCCGCGGGCGAGAGGGCCTCGAGGTTCGGGTCGTTCGCCGCGTAGAGCGGGGAGCCGCCGAGGTCGTCGTCCCAGTTCGGCCCGGCCTCGATCTCCATCGGCTCGCCGGTGATCATCGAGACCGCCCGCGCCGTGGGCTGATCGTCGCCCGCCGGGGCTGTGAACAGGTCCTCGTAGCGGTACGTCCACGGCTCGTAGTAGTCGTCGATCGTCGGCAGCTTGGGGTTGTGGAAGATGTTCGCGAGGCCGCGGAAGCGGCCGCTCGCGCGGAGCTGCACGAGCTTGTGCCCGTTCGTTCCCTTCACCTCCCAGCCGCCGCTGTAGTGGTCCTGGTCCTCCCAGGACGTCGGATAGCCGGTCCCCGGCTTGGTCTCGACGTTGTTCCACCACATGTACTCGGCGCCCTTTCGGTCCGTCCACACGTTCTTGCAGGCGATGCTGCACGTGTGACAGCCGATGCACTTGTCGAGGTGGAAGACCATCGAGACCTGTGCGCGAACGTCCATCGGAGTCGTCCTTCCTCAGAATGCCGGCTTGCCGAGCTTCCGGACCATGACGTGGGTGTCCCGGTTCACGCCGGTGGGGCCCCAGTAGTTGAAGTGATAGGTGAACTGCGCGTACCCGCCGACGAGCAGGAGGGGCTTGAGGCGCGTGCGCGTCAGGCTGTTGTGCCCGCCGGCGCGGCGGCCGCCGCGCAGCGGCGACTTCGGCACGTTCAGCGTCCGCTCCGGGGAGTGGTAGATGATCGCGACCCCGCGCGGGATGCGAGCGCTCACGTTGGCGCGGGTGCAGACCACGCCGTTGTCGTTGTGCACCTCGACCCAGTCGTTGTCCTCGATCCCGAGCTCGGCGGCGTCCCTGTCGTTCATCCAGAAGGGCTCGCAGCCGCGGCTCAGCGTCATCATCCGGTGCGTGTCGCCGTACGTGGAGTGGATGTGCCACTTGCCGTGCGGCGTGAGGTAATTGAGGATCAGCCCGTCGGTCCCGTTCTCCTCGGTCTTCAAGAGATCGCCGTACGCCCGCGGGACCGGAGAGGGCTTGTACGTCGGCAGGTGCTCGCCGTAGGCGATGTAACCGGGGTGATCCAGGTAGAAGCTCTGCCGGCCGGTGAGCGTGCGCCAGGGGACGAGGCGCTCGACGTTGTAGGTGAACGCCGAGTACGCGCGCCCGCCGGTCGTGAGGCCCGACCAGATCGGCGAGTTGAGCAGCCGGCGGGGCTGCGACTGGAGCGACGCGTACGTCGTCCGGATGTCGCGCGCGCCCTCGCCGAGGTCCTTGAGCGGGAGCCCGACCTTCTTCTCCATGTTGGAGTACGCGCGATAGGCGAGCTCGCCGTTCGTCTCCGGCGCGAGCGTCAGGACGACGTTCGCCGCGTGCTGCGCGAACTCGAGCGAGGGGCAGAGCCCGTCCCGCGTCTTGACCTTCGGGCCGTGGGCGACGAGCTCGTCATAGAAGTCCTCGATCGCGAACTTGACGCCGTGCGCGCCGAGGCCGTCCTTGCGCGCCGCCGGGCCGAACGCGATGTACTTCTCGTGGATGCGCGTGTAGTCGCGCTCGACCACCGTGAGCCGCGGGCCGGTCTTGCCGGGCACGAACTCGCACTCGCCGCGGGCCCAGTCGGCGATCGCGGGCTGGGCCATCTCGTCGGGCGAGTCGTGCGCGAGCGGGGTCGCGATGACGTCCTTGACCGGCTTCGGGAAGAACCGCTTCGCGAGCCGCGAGGTCTCCTTCGCGATGAGCTTGAAGATCTCCCAGTCGCTCTTCGCCTCCCACGCGGGCGGCACCGCCTCGGAGAGCGGGTGGATGAACGAGTGGAGATCGGTGCTGTTGAGGTCGGCCTTCTCGTACCACGTCGCCGCCGGCAGGATGATGTCGGAGTAGAGCGCCGAGGTGTCCATCCGGAAGTTCAGATCGACCACGAGGTCCATCTTCCCGACCGGCGCGACCTCGTGCCACGCCACCTCGCGGACCTTGCCCCGGCCGAGCTCGGTCGCGATCGCGTTGTGGTGCGTGCCGAGGTAATGGTTGAGGAAGAACTCGTGCCCCTTGGCCGAGGACATGATCGCGTTGCCGCGCCAGATGTACCAGAGCCTCGGCCAGCACTCCGCGCGATCCACGTCGTCGACCGCGAACGCGACGTCGCGCGCGGCGATGCGCTTCTGGATGTGCGCGAGGATCTCCTCCTTCGTGGACGCGCCCGCCTCCTCCGCGGCGCGCGCGAGCTCGAGCGGGCTCTCCGGGAACTGCGGATAGAACGGCATCCACCCGGAGCGGACCGCCTGGGCCTCGAGGTCGGCGGTGTGCGAGTCCACGATCGGGCCGCCGTCGGGCGGGTTCGAGCCGTAGGCCGTGTGGCCCGCGTCGTAGCGCCACTGATCGCTGTGCATGTAGTGCCACGAGGGCGCGTTCTGGAGCCGCGGCGGCGCGCCCCAGTCGCGGGCGAACGCGATCGCGGCCCAGGGCGCGACGGGCGCGAGCTTCTCCTGCCCGACGTAATGGTTGAGCCCGCCGCCGTTCTTGCCGACGCAGCCGGTGAGCATCAGCGCGGTGATCCCCGCGCGGTAGATGAGATTGTTGTGGTACCAGTGGTTGATGCCCGCGCCGATGATGATCGAGCACTTCCCGCCGGTCTTCTCCGCGGTCCGGGCCCACTCCCGCGCGAACTGGAGCACGGTGGCGCGGCCGATCCCGGTGAGCTTCTCCTGCCAGGCCGGCGTGAACGTCGCGTCCTCGTCGTCATAGCTCGACGGGTAGTCGCCGCCGAGCCCGCGCGAGACGCCGATCTCGCCGAAGAGCAGGTCGTAGACGGTCGCGACCTCGACGGGCCCGTCCAGCGTCTCGACGACGCGCACCGGCACCTCGCGCGTGACCTCGCGGTCGCGCACGAAATCGTAGAAGACCACGGGGACCACCGCGTCGCGCTTCTCGAGGAAGCTCAGCGCGGGCTCGATCTCGCTGCCGTCGCTCGGGTCCTTGAAATCGAGGTTCCACGAGCCCGGCTTCGACTGCCAGCGGTGGCCCGTCGTCCCGCCCGGCGTGCGCGGCGCGCCCGTCTTCTCGTCCATGACGAGCAGCTTCCACTCCGCGTTCTCCTCGGCCTTGTAGCGCGCCATGCTGGCCGCGCGGAGGAGCTGCCCCGGGCGGCGCGCCTCGCCCTTCCGGTCGATCCGGACCAGGAACGGAGAGTCGGTGTAGCGCCGCACGTAGTCGAGGAAGGACTGGACCTTCCCCTCGGCGTGGTACTCCTTGAGCAGGACGTGGCAGACGGCCATCCAGAACGCGCCGTCCTGCCCCGCGTGCACGGGGATCCACTGGTCGGCGTACTTCGCCACCTGGTTGAAGTCGGGCGCGAAGACCACCATCTTCGTGCCGTTGTGGCGCGACTCGGCCGCGAAGTGGCAATCGGGCGTGCGGGTCATGTTGAGGTTCGCCCCCATGACCGCGGTGAACTTGGAGTTGTACCAGTCGGCGCTCTCGGCGACGTCGGTCTGCTCTCCCCAGATCTCGGGAGAGGCCGGCGGCAGGTCGCAGTACCAGTCATAGAAGCTCAGGCAGACGCCGCCCATGAGCTGGAGGAACCGGGCGCCGCTCGCGTAGCTCAGCATCGACATCGCCGGGATCGGCGAGAAGCCCGTGATCCGGTCCGGCCCGTGGGTCTTCACCGTGTGGATGTTCGCCGCGGCGATGAGCTCGACGGCCTCGTCCCACGACACGCGGCGCAGCCCGCCCTTGCCGCGCGCGCGCTGGTACGCGGCGCGCGCCTCGGCGTCGGCCTGGATGGAGGCCCACGCGTCCACCGGATCCTCGTGCCGCTTGCGCGCCGCGCGCCAGGCGTCGAGCAGGGCGCCGCGGATGTAGGGGTGCTTCACCCGGATCGGGCTGTAGAGGTACCAGGAGTACGAGATCCCCCTCTGGCACCCGCGGGGCTCATAAGGAGGGATGGAGGGATCGATCAGCGGGTAATCGAGCGCCTGCATCTCCCAGGTGACGATCCCCTCCTTGACGTGGATGTTCCACGAGCACCCGCCCGTGCAGTTCACGCCGTGCGTGCTGCGCACGACCTTGTCGTGCTGCCAGCGGTTGCGGTAGAACTCCTCCCAGGAGCGGGTCTCGGGATCGATGATGTCGCGGATCCAGCTCACGTTGCACCTCGCGCTCCCGGCCGCGCCGGGGTCCTGCTCACGAGCCTCCGGCGGACGCCGTGGCGCATCCTGCCGGACCACGTCGCGCCGATGAGGCCGAGCGCCGCCCCGAGCCCGCAGAAGCCCAGATAGAAGAAGTTGTGATCGGCGGACGGCTGCGTCCCGTCGAGGCTCGCCGAGTAGAGGAACGCCTTGAGCTGGAACGCCTCCGCCCCCGTGAGCGCCTGCTTGGAATAGATGTCCTTCATGAGCGGGAACGGCGTGGTCTCGAGCGCCGATCCGAGCGCCGTGTCGCCGAGGCGCGCGTACACGAAGGTGAGGTCCTTCGCGAGCGTGCCGCCGCCGAGCAGCCCGACGCCGCGGACGTGGTGGCAGGAGATGCACGCGGCGCCGCCGTTCGTGAGCGGCCGCGATCCCTCGAAGAGCAGCCGCCCGGAGGCGATCTCCGCCGGCGTCGCCTCGGAGGCCTTCTTCATCTGCCCCGTGACGATCTTGCAGCCGCCCTTCGCGTCGCACTCGCCGAGGTACTCGATCAAGGCCGCGAGGTCGTCATCCCCGAGCGTCTGCTCGGGCATCCTCACGCCCTTGAACTTCGTGAGCATCTCGTTCGCGACGGCATCGCCGCTGTCGATAACGGCCCCCGCGTTACGGATGAACCCGGAGAGCCAGGCCTTCTGTCGCCGCTGCGTGACGCCGAGCAGGTCCGGCCCTGTCCGGTCACCCTCGCCGATCGAATGGCACCCGCTGCATTTCTTTCCGAACAGAACAGCCGCCGGTGAAGCGGCTGCGTCCGCCGGAGCGCCGCCGGCCGCGGGCGCGGGCGCGGGAGCGGCCCCGGCCCC
>CAYQYG010000129.1:0-19149 GCA_964421485.1 uncultured Polyangiaceae bacterium
GGCTTCGCGGCCGGCTCGGGCGCGGATGCGTCCTTGTCGCCGCCGCCGAGCAGCGCGCGGGCGCCGATGATCAGCAACGCCACGCCCACGACCGCGACCGCGATCTTGCCAAGCCCGCCCTTGCCGCCGGTCACGGGCAGCTCGATCGAGTCCTCCGGCGGCCGGGCCGCGTCCTCGCGCGCGCCGGTGTCCCGGGCCGAGCGCGCCGCCGCGGCCGGCTCGGCGTCGCCCAGCCCGACCTTGGTCCTGCCGGGAGGGGCAGGGGGCGCGGGCGCGGGCTTCGGCGCCGCCTGGGCCGGGGCCGGCGCCGCGTCCGCCGCAGGCTTCGCCTGCGCGTCCTTCGCCTGCGCGCCCTTCGCCTGCGCGTCCTTCGCCGCGGCTTCACCGGCAGCGGAAGTCTCGGCCTCGCCGACGGCGATCGTCGGGACGCCCCGGATGAGCGCTTCCGGCGCCGCGGCCGCCGCGTCCGTCGCGCCGTCGCCTGCGTCCGCGATGTCGACCTCGACGTCCGCGTCCACCGCGCCCCCGTCATCGTCCTCCTCCCACGAGGGCCGGAAGCGAGCGGCGAGCCGCTCCGCCTCCTCCGCAGAGAGGACCCAGTCGCGCTTCTCGGTGGCGGTGACGGAATCCAGGGACATGGACGCCCCGAACTTACCACCCGGCGGCGTCGTACCGCAATCTCGGGCCGACGCGCTCGGGTACCGAGCGCGCCGCGCGCTCCCGGAGGTCGCCGCAGCTCCCAGCCGCACACGAAAATGGGCGCGAGCCTGCACGCGCCACGCGGCCGGCGCTCGGCATTCGGGGCTCCGAGCCGCCCCGAGCCCCCGTCAGGTGCCGAACTCCTTCTTCAGCACGTCATCCCACGAGTCCGCCACCTGGCTCACGGTCGTCACCAGGTCCTCGAACTCCTCGTAGTCGAGCGCGGAGAGGCGGCGCAGGCACCGGACGACGACCTCGTCCCGCGCCGCGTCGATCGCGAACGCCGCGTCGGCGGTGGCGATGAAGCTCAGCTCGAGCAGCTTGCGATAGAAGGCCTGGAGCCCGGTGATCGGGACGTCCATGATCGGCGCGAAGATCATCAGCACCCCGCGATCCTCGAGCACGTTGATCCCGATCGTCGCGCTGCCATGCTGGAGCTGCGCGTAGCCGCTCTCGTCGAGCTGCGGCGCGGGCGCGCCGGCGCCGCCCCCCGCCTCCTTCAGGGTGTGGGCCGCGTAGCGCTCGAGATACGCGTTGACCATGCGCGACGCGTCGGCGAACTTCTCCCCGGAGGCGCGGTCGGCGTAGATGGGCTCGGAGATCGAGTGGTGCATGGGGTCGGACACGTGAGGCCTCCGGAGGGATTCGGCGCCTCGCCCGGCGGCGGTGCGGGCCGCCCAGCGACGGGGGTGGCCCCCGCCAGGCTGGGCTCTGCCTCTGAGAGCTCGGCGAGGCGGGCGCGAGCCTGCGCGGCGCCCGATCATGGTACTGCCCGCGCGCTCGTCATGGCGACGCTTTTTGCGATCGGGGCCGCGGCCGGCTGCGCGGAGCGGGGCGGGGATCCGGCGCCCGGCGGCCAGGAGACCGACGAGGACCGCGGCCGGGCGCTCCTCTCGCCCGCGGCGCCGCTCCCGCCGCGGCCCGAGACCGTCGCGCTCGCCGACGCGATCGCGATCGCCTCGTCACGCGCCGGCACGACGGCGCGCGGCGCGGAGCTCGCCCGGCTCGCCGGCGACCTGCGCGCGCGCCTCTTCCGCCTCGATCAATCCGCGACCGACGGCCGCGAGGCCGCGGAGCTCTACGGCGCGGCGGCCGCCGCCTTCCGCGCCGCCGCCGCCCTGCCCGGCGCGCCCGCGGACGTCGCCGAGGCCGCCTGCGAGGCCGAGCGCCGCCGCGCGCTGCTCGAGGGCGAGATGGCCCGCGACGCCGCCGTGACCTACCGCGGCCTCTACCTCGTCTCGCGCCGCCACGCCGCGCTCGCCGGGCAGGCCGCCGCGGCGCCGGCAGGCGCGCCCGCGCGCTCGGCCTGCCTCGGCGCGATCGACGTCGCGCTCGCGCAGGCCGCGGCGTACCGGCCCGCCGGCGAGAGGCTGCGCGCGCTCGAGCAGGAGGGCGACAAGGTCCAGGCCGCGGCGCTCTCCAACGCGCGCGCGCCCGTCGCCGCGATCTCCGCCGCGGCGCTCACCTCCGCACCGGCGAGCGCCGCGCCGCCGCCCGCCGCCGCGCCGGCCTCCTCGGCGGGCGACGTCGTCCTCTCGCCGCAGGGGTTGGCGAAGCCCTCCGGGCCGGTGAAGATCGCGTCGATCGAGCGCTACGGCTCGGACAAGGGCGCGCGCGTCGTCATCGAGCTCAGCGCCCCGACGACC
Organism: uncultured Polyangiaceae bacterium; assembly: GCA_964421485.1. Taxonomy (GTDB): domain Bacteria; phylum Myxococcota_A; class Polyangia; order Polyangiales; family Polyangiaceae; genus CAYQYG01. The sequence goes on from CAYQYG010000129.1 coordinate 2,346, forward strand.
TTCGAGGTCGGCACGCTCGCGGCCGACGAGGCCGCGGGCAAGGACGCGCGCGTCTTCCTCGACGTCGCCGGCGCGACCGCGAAGGGCATCCCGCGGGAGATCGAGGTCGGCGGCGCCCTCCGCCGCGTCCGCGTCGGCGCGCAGCCGCAGGGCACGCGCGTCGTGCTCGACCTCGCCGCGGCCCTCCACCGCCGCATCTTCTACCTGCCGGACCCGTTCCGCATCGTCGTCGACGTCAGCACCCGCCCGCCGCTGCGCGAGGACAAGGTCGAGGGAGGAGGCGGCCAGCGCGAGGTCCGCCGCGTCGCGATCGATCCGGGCCACGGCGGCACCGACACCGGCGCGGTCGGCCCGACCGGCCTCCGCGAGAAGGACGTCACGCTCGACATCGCGCACCGCGTCGCCCCGCTCCTCTCCCGCGAGCTCAAGATCGAGACGCTGCTCACGCGCGACACCGACACCTTCGTGCCGCTCGAGCTCCGCACCGCGCGCGCCAACGCGTTCCACGCGGACCTCTTCGTCTCGATCCACTGCAACGCGAGCGACGACGGCCTCGCGCGCGGCGTGCAGACCTTCTCGCTGGACGGCGCGCGCGAGGGCTCGGCCGCGCGCGTCGCCGAGCGCGAGAACGCCGCCCTCGCGCGGCTCGCCACGCAGCGCGCGGCCGGCGCGAGCGGCGACGAGATCGCCGCCATCCTGACCGGCCTCAACGTCGGCGACATGGCGGCCCGGTCGCGCCACCTCGCCGACCTCATCCAGCGGGCCGCGCTCGCCTCGCTCGGCCCGCGCTACCCCGACGCGAAGGATCAGGGCGTCAAGACCGCAGGCTTCTTCGTGCTCGTCGGCGCCGACATGCCCGCGGCCCTCTTCGAGACCGCGTTCATCTCGAACCCCGAGGACGAGGCCCGCCTCGCGACCGCCGACTTCCGCCAGAAGATGGCGGACGCCGTCGCGAACGCGATCCGGGCCTACCGCGACGGCAAGTGACGGGGCGGGCGGGGCCGACGGCGCTGGAGCCGTGATGAACGAATCAAGCTCGGCAGCGCCTCAGCTCCCCGGGGTAGCGACCATCGGGAGCGTAGGGGGCGAAGCCCCCTCATGGGCTGGGGCCCTGCCCCCTAGCCGCGCTCGAGGCCCATCAGCCGCTCGAGCGAGTCGCGCAGATCGCCGGCCTCGCCCTTCTTGATGAAGTCGTACGCGCCCGCCTCGGTCGCGCTCTTCTTCATGTCCTCGTGCTCGGAGTACACGATGCAGCGGATGTGCGAGGTCGCGTCGATCGACCGGAGCCGCTCGAGGCACTTCAGGCCGTCGAGCCCCGGCATCTTCACGTCGAGGATCATCGCGTCCGGCTGCAGGCTGCCGACCGCGACCAGGGCGTCGAACGGATCCTGGAACGTGGTCAGGTCGAAGCGCTTCGAAAGCGTCTTCCGGAGCGCGGCCAGCACGGCCGGATCGTCGTCCACGACCACGACCTTGGGCTTGCCCATCCGGAGGATCTCCGGGATCGGGTAGCCGTACTTCCGGAGGAAATCGAGCACGTCGAGCCTCCGGAACCTGAGGTGCCGGCCCGGCGTCCGGAAGTGCCGAATCTCCCCCTTGTCGGCCCAGTTGTGGATGGTCTTGAGGTCCACCTGGCAGAAGCGGGCGACGTCGCTCGCGGTGAACAGCTCGGGCTGCGTGGTGGTTTCCTTCGCGATGGGTTCCATGGTCTTGCTCCTCGGGCTCAGCGTTCACCGGGCGGGGGGGGAGATCTGCGGCGGGTTCGGGGGCGCGTCCTCGCTGACGAAGCGCGCGCCGCGCAGCACGTACCGCGTGGGGCCGTCGACGCGGCGCTCGAGGACCTCGTGCGAGGGGTCGCCGGGCAGCGCGAGGTAGGGCGGGCCGCCGTCCTCGCCTGGCATGAAGCGGGGGCAGATGGGCAGCAGGCTCTGGCGCTCCGCCAGCGCCGCGGCGCTGCGCAGATCCGACACGGAGGACAGCACCTCGAGCGTGCGCGACGTGGGCGGGGCGAGGAAGATCTCGCCCCGGGCCGCGCGATCCAGCACCGCGGCCGGCGCCCCCCAGAAGCTCATCGTGGTCTCCCGGTCGTCGTGGCGCCCCTCCTGCCCGGGGGGCAGCGCCAGCAGGAAGAAGCGCGCGTCGAAGCGCTTCGTCTCGGCCTCCGGGGTGATCCACCTCGACCAAGGCGTGAGCGCGCCGAGGTCCAGCCGGAGCCCCCGCCGCCCGAGCGCAGCGGCGAGCGGCGGGGGCCCGCCCTCGGCCGCGCCGGTCCGGAGCTCTTCCGCGATCGCCGCCACCTCGGCGTCCGGGAGCGAACCGTCGGCAGGCAGGATCCGGCCCTCCTCCACGAGCTCCCGGCACGCGGCGACGGCCAGCGCGCGCGCAGAGGCCGCTTCGGACGCGAACGCGCTCACCCGGGCCACGGGGGCCGTGGCCCGCTCTGCCCAGATGTCGGCGCCGTCCCCGGCGTCGACCTTTCCGCCGGGGAAGACCACCGCGCCGCCCAGGAATCCCGAGCGGCCGTGCCTCAGCACACAGAAGACCTCGAGCCCGCCGACCCGCTCGCGCAGGACGATGACGGTGGCCGCATCCCTGGGGACGGGGCCGATTCGGTTCTGATCGAAATACAGCAATCTGGGAGAAATTTGTTCCATGTGAGCTGTCTTTCGTCAAACCGTCCCAGGTCTCCCCGCGGCGTGCTTCGAGCCGGATTGCCTCAAAAACGCACGAGCTCAGGGATCACCTTCTCCTACTTTGCACACCAACCTGATGATTGGCCAGCCGTCCGAGCTCGACATGTCATCCAGGCCGCTTCTGGTCCCCGTTGACTGCCCGCTGGCAGCTCATTAGAGTGCCGCGCCTTGCATTCCGGGGGGGCACCTCTCGCCCCCCGGTGGCCGCGGGTCGCAACCTCCCGTCCCGGCAGCATGGAGCGCGCGCCCCCGTGGCTTGCATGTGCGGGGATCCTCGAGCGCCGGCGGCGCCTCCGCGGGCTCCGCGAGCACGGCGTCCCACCCACGCTGAACGACGCGAGAAGAAGCATGAACAAGGCCCAGCTGAAGAAGTTCAAGACCCTGCTCGAGGCGAAGCGCGACGAGATCGTCAAGAAGGCCAAGCAGACGCTGAACGAGGACATGGCGCTCGACGCGAACGACCTGCCGGACGAGATGGATCTCGCCTCGAGCGAGTACCTCCAGTCATTCACGTTCCGGCTCCGGGGCCGGGAGAAGTCGTTCCTCGACAAGATCGAGAAGGCCTTGCACAAGATCGATGACGGGACGTTCGGGCGCTGCGAGGAGTGCGACGAGGAGATCTCGCCCAAGCGGCTCGAGGCGCGGCCCGAGACGACGCTCTGCATCCGCTGCAAGGAGGATCAGGAGCGCGTGGAGAAGGACTACGGCTGAGCGCCGGTAGCTCGGGGCCGCCGGGGGGTCACTTGCGGGCCGCGGCGCGGCCGCGCGACGAGGGGGAGGCGCGGCGCTTCTGCGCGACCAGCACCTCGCGCAGGTACGCGCCGGTGTGTGATCCCTCGGTCTGCGCGACCTCCTCGGGGGTGCCTGCGGCGACGATGGAACCCCCGCGCTCACCGCCGTCGGGGCCGAGGTCGATCACCCAGTCGCTGCAGGCGATGACGTCCAGGTTGTGCTCGATGACGACGACCGTGTTCCCGGCGTCGCGCAGGCTCATCAGGCTCGCCGTGAGCACCTCGATGTCCGAGAAATGCAGGCCCGTCGTGGGCTCGTCGAGCACGTAGAGGGTGCGGCCGGTGGCCTTGCGGGCGAGCTCGCGGGCGAGCTTCACGCGCTGCGCCTCGCCGCCGGAGAGCGTCGTCGCGGGCTGGCCGAGCGTGATGTAGCCGAGGCCCACGCGGGCGAGCGCGGCGAGGCGCTCGCGGACGCGCGGGATCGATTCGAACTGCTCGATCGCCTGCTCGACCGTGAGGTCGAGCGCGTCGGCGATCGACATGCCGCGGTAGAGCACCTCGAGCGTCTCGCGGTTGTAGCGGCGGCCGCCGCAGGTCTCGCACCGGACGAAGATGTCGGGGAGGAAGTGCATCTCGATGCGGAGCACGCCGTCGCCCTGGCAGGCCTCGCAGCGGCCGCCCTTCACGTTGAACGAGAAGCGCCCCGCCTTGTAGCCGCGCGTCCTGGCCTCCGGCAGGCCGGCGTAGAGCTCGCGCAGCAGGCTGAAGACGCCGGTGTACGTCGCGGGGTTCGAGCGGGGGGTGCGGCCGATCGGGGCCTGGTCGATCGAGATCACCTTGTCGATGTGGGAGAGGCCCTCGATGCCGTCGCAGGGGCCGATCGGCGCGGAGCTGCGGTAGAGCTCGCTCTTCGCGGCGGGCAGGAGGGTGTCGACGATCAGGCTCGATTTGCCGGAGCCGGAGACGCCGGTCACCGTGCAGAACAGGCCGACGGGGATCTCGACCGTGACGTTGCGGAGGTTGTGCGCGCGGGCGCCGACGACGCGGATCACGCGGCCGTCGGGGCGGCTGCGCTTCGCGGGGATCGCGAGCTGCTTCTTGCCCGAGAGGTAAGGGCCGGTGATCGAGGCGGGATCGGCGCTGATCTCGGCGGGTGTGCCCTGCGCGACGACGTGGCCGCCGTGCACGCCGGCGCCGGGGCCCATGTCGACGATGTGATCGGCGGCGAGGATCGCGTCGCGGTCGTGCTCGACCACGATGACCGTGTTGCCGAGGTCGACGAGGCGGCGGAGGGCCTCGAGCAGGCGGGTGTTGTCGCGCGCGTGCAGGCCGACCGAGGGCTCGTCGAGCACGTAGAGCACGCCGACGAGCGCGGCGCCGATCTGCGTGGCGAGGCGGATGCGCTGGCCCTCGCCGCCGGAGAGCGTCTGCGCGGAGCGGTCGAGCGTGAGGTAGTCGAGGCCGACGTCGATGAGGAAGCCGAGCCGGGCGATCACGGCGCGGAGGAGCGGCTCGGCGATCGCGCGCTCGCGGGGGGCGAGGCCGCCGTCGGCGCCCGGGGGCGCGTACGCCGAGGGATCGCGGGCCGAGCGGGGGCCTTCCTCGGTCGGCGGCACGAGGCTCGCGAGGTAGGTGCGCAGCGTGCGGAGCGCGAGGGTGCCGACGTCGGCGATGTTGCGATCGCCGAGGCGCACCGCGAGCGCCTCCGGCCGGAGGCGCTTGCCGTCGCACGCGTCGCAGACCCGCGTCACGACGAAGCGCCCGATCTCCTCGCCGAGGCCGCCGCCGTCCTCCTCGAGATCGCCCTCGTCGTCCTCGGAGACGGCCGCCTCGCCGGTCGTGAGCAGCCGCTCGAGGCGCGGGATGATGCCCTCGTACGCGCCGCGCTTCTTGCCGCCCTTCGCGGCGCCGGCCTCCGCGCCGTGCAGGATCGCCTCGCGCACCTGCGCCGGCAGCTTCGACCAGGGGACGTCGGGGTCGCAGCCTAGCGCCGAGACCGCGCGCTCGGTCTCGGTGGCGAGGGCGAGCGAGCCGCGCCGGCCCCACGCGACCACGGCCCCCTCGCGCAGCGTGCGGCGCGGATCGGGGACCACGCGATCCGGATCGATCCTCGTGCGCGCGCCGATGCCGTCGCAGGTGGGGCACGCGCCGTGCGGCCCGTTGAACGAGAACATGCGCGGCTCGATCGGCGGCAGCGAGATGCCGCAGTCGATGCAGGCGAAGCGCTCGCTCATCCAGAGCGGCTCGATCTTCACGCCGTCGCCCGAGATGTCGACGAGCAGGCGGCCCTCGCCGAGCTTGAGCGCGAGCTCGACCGAGTCGGTGAGGCGGCCCTTGATGCCGTCCTTGACCACGATCCGGTCGACGACCACGTCGAGGTCGTGGGCGCGGGAGCGGTCGAGCACGATCTCGTCGCCGAGGTCGACGATCTCGCCGTCGATGCGCGCGCGCACGAAGCCCTCGCGGCGGAGGCGCTCGATGTCGAGCTTGAGCTCGCCCTTCCGGCCGCGGGCGATGGGCGCGAGGATCGCGACGCGCGCGCGGTCGCCGAGGTCGAGGATGCGATCGACGATCTGCTGCACCGTCTGCGCCTCGATCCGCTTGCCGCACGCGGGGCAGTGGGGCGTGCCCACGCGCGCGAACAGGAGGCGCAGGTAGTCCGAGATCTCGGTGACGGTCCCGACGGTCGAGCGCGGGCTCTTGGCGAGCGCGCGCTGCTCGATGGCGATGGCGGGCGAGAGGCCGTCGATCGACTCGACGTCGGGCTTCGAGAGCTGCTCCAGGAACTGCCGCGCGTACGCGGAGAGCGACTCGACGTAGCGCCGCTGCCCCTCGGCGTAGATGGTGTCGAACGCGAGCGACGACTTGCCGGAGCCGCTCGGGCCGGTGATCACCACCAGCCGATCGCGGGGCAGGGACACGCTGACGTTCTTGAGGTTGTGCTGGCGGGCTCCTCGGACGACCAGTCGATCCATGGGGGACTGGGACAGCTAGCACACACGGGAGCGGGCGGGGCGCCGCCCGTGATGCGCAAAATCAAGGCGGCTCCCGGTCTCCTTCCCCTTGCATGCCCGTGCATGGCCCTCGCGCGGCGCGCGGCTCCGGGGCCTCGGGGCACGGCTCGCGCAGGATGTTTTGCCATTCCGGGTGAACCTGGATTCTTCTCGCCTCATCACGCCCGAGACCGAGGTATGACGCGGACCGCGCAGCCGTGGTGAGCGAGCGGACGAGGAGCTTCTTCGTGGCGATCGGGGCGGGGATCTCGCTCGGGGCGATCGCGCTCGCGGCTCGCTACGCGCCGGCGGGCGCGCTCGCTGGGGCCGGCGCGGAGCTCGCCGCCGTCGCTCGTCCCGCGGGCCCGATCGCGCGGGCAGCGGCCGCGCTCGCCGCGGCCCAGGCGCCGCCGGCGGGGCCGATCGATCGGTTCGCGGACGCCGCCGCGCGCGCCGCGTGCCCGGCCGACATGACCCTCGTGGAGGGCGAGTTCTGTCCAGCGTTGCCCTACCGCTGCGCGCGCAAGGGCGGCGACGAGGGCTTCGGCTGCCCCGAGTACGAGCGGGGCGCCCGGTGCCTGGAAGCCCCGGATCACAAGCGCTTCTGCGTGGATCGGCACGAGTGGCCGAACCGCGTCGGCGAGGCGCCGCGCGTGTACGTCGACTGGCACGAGGCGAGGGCGCTCTGCGCCGGGGCGGGCAAGCGGCTCTGCCGCCGCTCCGAGTGGATCCTCGCCTGCGAGGGGCCGAAGCGGCTGCCGTACCCGTGGGGCTTCGTCCGGACGCCCAGCCCGTGCAACGTGGACCGCGCCTCGATCGATTTCGACGTCGCGGCGATGATCGGCGAGGAGACCCGCGAGGAGGAGCTCGCGCGCCTCTGGCAGGCCGATCCGATCGGATCGCACCCGGCCTGCGTCAGCGCGTTCGGCGCGTACGATCTCTCCGGCAACGTCGACGAGTGGACGGATAACCTCGCCGACGATCCGGGCACGCCGCACCCGTCGACGCTGAACGGCGGCTACTGGGGGCCGGTGCGCAACACGTGCCGGCTCACCACGACCGCCCACGGGCCGGACTTCAAGTTCTACCAGGTGGGCTTCCGCTGCTGCGCCGACACGATCGACGGCGTCGAGGTGCCGCCGCCGCGGCCGTTCATCGAGCGCGATCGCAAGGGCGCGCGCGGCCGGCGCGCCGCCGCCCCGCGCCTCCGGAGGGCGGGCTGACGTGCGCGAGCGCCTCCCGTTCCTCGTCGCGCTCGCGGTCGCCGCGGTCCTCGCGGTGCTGCTCTTCCTGCCGCGGCTGCGCGCGCCCGCCGAGCCCCCGGACCCGGGCCCTGTCGCCGCGGCCCCGGCGCCTCCGCCGCCCCCGCCGCCGCCCGAGCCGCCTCCGCCGCCGCCCCCGCCGCCGTACGTGCGCGTGAACCCCGCGACCGCGACCGCGTGCCCCTCGGGCATGGTGCTCGTCGACGGTATCTACTGCCCGTACGTCGGTCACCGCTGCCTGAGCTACGCCGACGAGGGCAAGGACGTCTGCCTGCGCTTCGCGCCCGAGGTCCTCTGCGAGGGCCGCCTCCAGCACCGGCGCTTCTGCATGGACGTCTACGAGTACCCGAACCTCGAGGGCGTCCGCCCCGCGGTGATGCCCGACTGGAACGACGCCCGGCGCGCGTGCGCCGCCGAGGGCAAGCGGCTCTGCACCGTCGAGGAGTGGGAGTTCGCGTGCGAGGGGCCGCAGATGTGGCCGTACCCGTACGGCCTCGAGCGGGATCCGGACGCGTGCAACATCGACCGCGACGTCTCGACGCCGGACCTCGAGGCGTTCTCGGATCCCTGGAAGATCTCGGCCGAGGTCGAGCGCCTCGATCGCCGCGTCGCCTCGGGCGAGCGGCCCCGGTGCGTGAGCCCCTTCGGCGTGCACGACATGACCGGCAACGTCGACGAGTGGGTGCTGAACGAGGAGGGCAAGACCGACGAGAAGCCGTTCCGATCGACGCTGAAGGGCGGCTACTGGGGGCCGATCCGCGCGCGCTGCCGGCCGATCACCTCGACGCACAACGAGTGGTTCAGCTTCTACCAGGTCGGCTTCCGCTGCTGCGCCGATCCGCGGGACGGTGGCAAGGCGAAGGAGCCGGCGCCTCCGTCCGCGCGCATCCCGAAGCGCCGCCGGATGGACGACCCGGGTCGACCTGGGCCCTAGCGCCGCGCGCGGTATACAATCCCCGATCCCCGTGCCAGGATCCGCCCCCGCGGATCCCCCGCCTCCGGCCCGAGCCCCGCCCGATGACCGCCAACGCCCCCGTCAAGCAAGGCGACGTCCTCGCCGGCAAGTACCGCGTCGATCGCGTCCTCGGCGAGGGCGGCATGGGCGTCGTGGTCGCGGCGACCCACACGCACCTCGGCCAGCGCGTCGCGCTCAAGTTCCTCCTGCCGGAGCTCGCGAACCGGCCCGACATCATCGCCCGCTTCGACCGCGAGGCGCGCGCCGCTGTGAAGATCCAGAGCGAGCACGTCGCGCGCGTGCTCGACACGGGCATCCTCGAGAGCGGCGCCCCCTACATGGTCATGGAGTACCTCGAGGGGAGCGACCTCGCGCAGCTCCTCCGCCAGCGCGGCCAGCTCGACGGGCAGGAGGCCATCGAGTACATCCTCCAGGCCTGCGAGGCCCTCGCCGAGGCGCACGTCGCCGGGATCGTGCACCGCGACCTCAAGCCCGCGAACCTCTTCCTCACGCGCCGCGCCGACGGCTCGCCCTGCGTGAAGGTGCTCGACTTCGGCATCTCGAAGGCCACGCTGCTCGGCGACGGCGGCCCGGGCGGCGCGCCGCTCACGCAGACCTCGGCGATGATGGGGTCGCCCAAGTACATGTCGCCCGAGCAGCTCAAGTCCTCGCGCGACGTGGACGCGCGGACCGACATCTGGGCGCTCGGCGTGGTGCTCTACGAGCTGCTCACCGGCGGCACGGCGTTCACGGCGCCGACCATGCCGGAGCTCTGCATCTCGATCCTCCAGGCCGCGCCCGCGCCGCTCCGGCAGCGGCGGCCGGACGCGCCGCCCGGCGTCGAGGCGATCATCCTCCGCTGCCTCGAGAAGGACCCGAGCCGGCGCTACGCCACGGTCGCCGAGCTGGCCGTCGCGCTCGGCGAGTTCGCGCCCCCCCGGGCCCGGGTCTCGGTCGAGCGCGTGACCCGCATCCTCCAGGCGCACGGCCAGGCGACCGCGCTCGGCCTCGGCCCCGGGCATCCCCCGCCCGGGCCCCCCGGGCATCCGACCGGATCAGGTGGTCCGCCTCACCAGCTCGGCCCTTCGTACGGGCCTCCGCACGCCGGCTCCCAGCCCGGCCCCCCGCCGGTGCCCCAGGCGACCGCGGCCGGCGCATACGGCCCGGGCTACGCGCCGCCGCCCCCCGGGTACGGCGGCCCGATGGTGCCCGCGCCGCAGGGCAGCATGGTGCCTGCGCCCGGGACTGCCTACGCCCCGCCCGCGCCGGCCCCCCAGTCGAGCTCGCTTCACCCCTCGACGATCATCCTGATCGTGCTGGTCGCGGGGATCGTGCTGAGCATGGGCGGCTGCGTCTTCTGCGTCTGCCTCGGCGCCGCCGCGCGCTGAAGGCCGACGGAGGCGAGGAGCGCGCCGATCCCTTCCAACTGTGAGCAGGTTGGACTACGTTGTCGCCGCGATCCACTCCGTGGACGACGGAGGCCCGTCCGGCAGGTCGGGCTTCGGCCTCCGGACACTCGGGCCCATAGCTCAATCGGTCAGAGCCCCCGGCTCATAACCGGGCTGTTCCTGGTTCGAGTCCAGGTGGGCCCACGCCATTCAAGCAGCAACGAGAAGGAGACAGAGAGCCACGTGAGCATCCGCGAGCAGATCGCGTTCCTCGAGGAGCTGTCCTCGATCGACGGCGACATCCGGCGCATCGAGGAGCAGCTCGGCAAGCAGCGCAGCAGCCTGGAGGGGATGCGGTCGGAGGCGAAGGGGCTGGAGGACCGGCTCAAGGCCGATCGGGAGACCCTGGCCTCCATAGAGAAGACCCGGGGCGAGCTCTACGTCGAGCTCCGGCAGATGGCGACCCAGATCGAGCGCTCGCGCGAGAAGCTGCAGCGCTCGCGGAACGAGCGCGAGTCGAACGCCGCGCAGCGCGAGGTCGAGGAGCTGCGCAAGCTGCACCGCGACCGCGAGGAGGAGATAGACCGCCTCTCCGCGGCGGCCGAGGGCGCGCGCGCCGCGATCGCCGACGCCGAGGGCAAGCACGGCGAGGTGAGCCGGGCGCTGGCGGGCACCTCGCAGGGCGCGACCGACGCGCTGGCGACGCTCGAGGGCGAGCGCGCGAGCCGGCTCGATGTGCGGCAGCGCATCGTCAGCAAGCTGCCCCCCGCGCTCTATCGCCGCTACGAGTCGGTGCGCACGCGCCGCCCCGTGGCGATCGCGCGCGCGTGGGACGGCACCTGCCAGGGGTGCCACATGGCCGTGCCGCCGATGATGTTCCAGAAGCTGCGGCGCCAGGAGGCGTTCGAGGCGTGCCCGAGCTGCCACCGGATCATCTACTACGCCCCGCCGCCGGAGGCCGCGTCGGCGGATCCTTCGCGCGCCTGAGCCGGGGCGCCCTTGAATGAAAGCCTGCGCCGCCTGCAACAGGCTGTTCCCGGATGACGGGGGCTACTGCCCCGTCGACGGCCAGCGCCTGGGGCCGGTCGCGGAGGCGCGCATCCCCACCGATCCGGAGGACAGGCGCGTCGGCGCGACCCTGTGCAAGGGCCGCTACCAGATCTGGCGCGTGGTCGCCGACGGCGGCATGGGCCGCGTCTACCAGGCGCTCGACCTCCGCGCCGAGCGCTCCGTCGCGCTGAAGATCCTGCACACCGACGTCGCGCTCGACGAGGTGAGCCTCGAGCGCTTCCGCCGCGAGTTCGAGCTCTCGTCGGCGCTCCCGCACGATCACATCGTCGACGTGCACGCCTTCGAGGAGACCGAGGACCGGAGCTTCGCGCTCGTCATGGAGTACCTCCAGGGCGAGGAGCTCCGCACCCTGCTCAAGCGCGAGAAGGTGATGCCTCCCGAGCGCGTCATCCGCATGGTCTCGCAGCTCGCGATCGGCCTCTCCGCCGCGCACGAGCGCAAGGTCGTCCACCGCGACCTCAAGCCGGACAACATCTTCCTCGTGGGCACGAGCGAGGGGGACCTCGTGAAGATCCTCGACTTCGGCAGCGTCCGCGACAACAACGAGGGCGCCAAGAAGCTCACCGTCGTCGGCACCACGATCGGCTCCCCGTTCTACATGGCCCCCGAGCAGGCGCAGGGCCTGCTCTCGCTCGACCACCGCGCGGACGTCTGGTCGCTCGCCGCGATCGTCTACGAGTGCCTCACCGGCAAGGTCCCCTTCGCGGGCAGCACGGGGCCGGCGATCCTGCTCGCGATCCTCACCGACGAGCATGCGCCGCCGAGCGTCGCCGGCAAGGACCACAAGGTCCCGCGCACGCTCGATCCCGTCATGGAGGAGGCGCTCGCGAAGAGCGTCGACGCGCGCATCCCGACGGTGGCCGCGCTCGCGGACCGGCTCGGCCAGGCGTACGGCCTCGAGGGCACGCACCTCGACTGGGCGCGCACGCCGCCCGAGGAGCTCGCGGTGAAGATCGCCGAGCGGCTCCCCGCCGTGATCGCGCGCCACGAGGAGGCCGCCGCGGCGCGCGGCGACGCGAAGAGCCCGCTCTCCGACGTGCCGTTCCGCGCCGGCTCCGAGGGCGGCCCCGCGGCGTTCACGGAGGACGTCGTGATGGGCGTCCCGCAGGGCCCGCCGCGGTGGCTCGTGCCCGCGATCGCCGGAGCGGCCGTGCTCGTCGGGGTGATCGTCGCGGTGCTCATCGCGCGATAGCGCGAGGGCGGCCGCGCAGCGGACGCCGGGGTCCGGGGCGAAGCCCCGAGGAACCACGCCGGCGCGAGGGCGGCCGCGCAGCGGACGCCGGGGTCCGGGGCGAAGCCCCGAGGGACCGCGGCAGCGACCCCGCTTGGGGGTCGCGTGCGGGCGTGATATCTACGAGATCCATGAGCAGCCTTTCATCGCTCCGGATCTCGATCGTGCTCCCCGGCCTCCTCGCCGCCGTCGGCCTCGCGGGCTGCGGCAAGAGCGAGGCCGCCACGCCGGTCGGCGCCACCGCCGAGACCGCGCCCGTCGCGGCCGCCGCCGGCCCCAAGGTCGACACCGACACGTACACCCTGGAGATCAAGGGCTCGGGCAAGTACAAGGCGGGTCAGGAGGGGACCGTCGAGATCACGCTCGTGCCCAAGGGCGAGTACCACATCAACGACAAGTACCCGCTCAAGTTCAAGCTCACCGATCCCGCGCCCGAGGGCGTGAAGTACCCCAAGGCGGTCATCAAGCGCGAGGACGGAACCGTCGAGGAGAAGAAGGCCCTCTTCAAGGTCCCGTTCACCGCGGACAAGGCGGGCAAGGCGAAGGTCTCCGGCCTCTTCTACCTGAGCGTCTGCAGCGCCGCGAACTGCTTGATGGACAAGCAGGAGATCGAGGCCATCGTCGACGTGGAGTAGACGGGGGGCTACACTCTGCCCTCCTGTGAACAGCGATCACTCTGCCGACCGGGAGGGCACGTCGGTCCGGGCTGAGGGCGAAGGGGAGCGCGCCCGGGCCGCGCTCGCCGAGCTCGACGTCATCGCAGCCTCGATGGAGCGCCGCTTCAACGAGGAGCGGCGGGTCCTGTCCTTCCAGCAATACCTCGAGCTCTTCGCCTCGGATCCTGTGCGATTCGGCCGGGACGCCGCGCGCTACGTGCGCGATATGTTTGACCATTTCGGCACGCGGACAGTGAAGCGGCCCTGGGGCGAGCTCACCCGGTTCTGCCTCTTCGACCTCCCGTGGGAGGCGGGCGAAGCGGCCACGGGCAAGGCCGCCTACCACGGCCGGGACGCCGCGCTCGTCGGCCACGAGGAGCTCCAGGCGGAGATCTACCGCGTCCTCTGCAACTTCGTGCGCGAGGGCCGCGCCAACCGCCTGATCCTGATGCACGGGCCGAACGGCTCGGCGAAGAGCACCGTCGCCTCGTGCATCCTCCGCGCGCTCGAGCGCTACTCCACGCTCGACGAGGGCGCGCTCTACCGCTTCCACTGGGTCTTCCCGAGCCGGAAGACCGTGCGCGGCGCGATCGGCTTCGGCGGCGAGGTGAAGGCCAGCGCCGGCGACCGGGCGAGCTTCGCCCACCTCGCCGACGACCAGATCGACGCCCGGCTCGTCATCGAGCTGCGCGATCACCCGCTCTTCCTGCTGCCCGTGCCCGAGCGGCGCGCGCTCATCCTGCGCCTCTACCAGGCGCTGGATGGGCGCGCGACCGAGGCGCCGCCCGAGTGGCTGATGAGCGGCAAGCTCTCGCACAAGAACCAGCAGGTCTTCGAGGCCCTGCTCGCGGCGAGCGGCGGCTCGCTCGTCGAGACCCTGCGCCACGTGCAGGTCGAGCGCTGGTTCATCTCGCGCCGCTACCGGATCGGCGCCGTCACCGTCGGCCCCGAGCTCTCCGTGGACGCCGGCGAGCGGCAGATCACGGCCGACCGCTCGCTCGCCTCGCTCCCGACCTCCCTCCAGGCGACCACGCTCTTCGAGGCGCACGGCGAGCTCATCGAGGCCTCCGGCGGCGTGCTCGAGTTCAGCGACCTGCTCAAGCGCCCGCTCGACGCGTTCCGCTACCTCCAGCTCACGCTCGAGACCGGCGAGGTCAGCCTGCCGCAGCAGACCGTGCAGACCAACGTGGTGATGATCGGCAGCGCCAACGAGGTGCACCTCAACGCCTTCCGCGAGCACCCGGAGTTCCCGAGCTTCCGCGGCCGGTTCGAGCTGCTCCGCGCGCCATACCTCCGGAGCTCCCTCGACGAGCAGGGCATCTACGACGCCCAGATCGTCCCCTTCGTCACGCGCCACGTCGCCCCGCACGCGACGCGCGTCGCCGCGCAGTTCGCGGTGCTCACCCGCATGCGCCAGCCCGAGGCGAAGCGCTACCCCGACGCGCTCGCGCCGATCGTCTCGAGCCTGACCGCCGTCGAGAAGATGGACCTCTTCGCGACGGGCGCGCCGCCCGAGCGCCTCGACCCCGAGGCGCAGAAGCTGCTCCGCGCGAGCGCCCGCGCCATCTACCACGAGAGCGACTCGGCCGTGGACTTCGAGGGCCGCATCGGCGTCTCGCCGCGCGAGATCCGCACGCTCCTGCTCGACGCCGCGCAGAGCCACGATCACGCCTGCCTCTCCCCCTTCGCGGTGCTGGCCGAGCTCGACGAGCTCTGCAAGCGCCAGGCGGAGTACGACTGGCTGAAGGAGAAGCAGCTCGCCGGCGGCTATCACGACCACCGGCAGTTCCGGGAGATCGTGCGCGGCCGCCTGCTCGACACGATCGAGGAGGAGATGCGCAGCGCGAGCGGCCTCGTCGACGAGGCCCGCTACGGCGAGCTCTTCGACCGCTACATCTCCCACGTCGGCGTCTGGGTGAAGGGCGAGAAGATCCGGAACCCGCACACCGGCGAGTTCGAGCACCCCGACGAGCGCATGATGCGCGAGGTCGAGGCGCTGCTCGGCGTGCGCAGCAAGCACGAGGACCACCGCCGCGGCCTCATCTCCGCGATCGCCGCGTGGGCGATCGATCACCCCGGCGAGAAGATCGTGAACTCCGTCGTCTTCCCGCAGCAGATCCGGAAGCTCCGCGAGGCGGTCTTCACCGAGCGGCGCAAGGGCGTGGCGCTGGTCGTGCGCGATCTCGTCGCGCTGCTGCGCGACGGCGACGGCCGCCCCAAGGACCCCGGCTGGGGCGAGCTCCGCGAGGAGCAGCGCAAGAACGCCACGACCGCGCTCGAGCGCCTGCGCGGGATGGGCTACTGCGACCGCTGCGCCCTCGACGCCGCGAGCGCCGTGCTCCGCGCCCGCTTCGCCGAGCTCGTGCCCTGAGCCCATGCTCATCGATTCCCACTGCCACCTCGATCCCCACCACTTCCACGAGGGCGCCGACGCGGTCCTGGACCGCGCGCGCGCCGCCGGCGTCGGCGCGTTCGTCGTCATCGGCGTCGGCGAGGACCTCACCTCCGCGCGCTTCGCCGTCGAGCTCGCGGCCCGCCGCCCCGACGTGCGCGCCGCGGTCGGCGTGCACCCGCACGACGCATCCCGCGCCGACGAGGGCATGCTCGCCGAGCTCACGGCCCTCGCCGCACGCCCCGAGGTCGTCGCCGTGGGCGAGATCGGCCTCGATTACCATTACATGCACAGCCCCAAGGGCCGCCAGCAGGGCGTCTTCCGCGATCTCACGGGCCTCGCGCGCCGCCTGGGCAAGCCGATCGTCGTGCACACCCGCGAGGCCCCGGCGGACACGCTGGAGATCCTCGAGCGCGAGGGCGCGCGCGAGGTCGGCGGCATCATCCACTGCTTCTCGGAGGATCGCCCCTTCGCCGAGCGCGCGCTCGCGCTCGACTTCGATCTGTCGTTCTCCGGCATCGTGACCTTCAGGAACGCGCGCGCGGTCCAGGAGGTCGCGGCCTGGGCCCCCGGCGACCGCATCCTCGTCGAGACGGACAGCCCCTACCTCGCGCCCATCCCGTACCGCGGCAAGCGCTGCGAGCCCGCGTACGTGCTCCACACGGCCCGCCACATCGCCGCGCTCCGCGGCGAGCCGTTCGAGGCGCTCGCCGCCCGCACCGTCGAGAACACCCGGCGGCGCCTCCGGCTGGCCCCCGCGTCCTGATCCGGCGTCCGCTGCCGATCCCGCGCGCCCCGATCCGCGGCATACTGTGGCCATGGCCACGGGCTCGCGTGACGGCAGGCGGCTCGCGTCCGCGTGGGCGCTGTCGATCGCCGCGCACGCGGCCGTCGTCGGCGCCGGGGCAGCGCTCGTCGCGCGCACGCTCTCCGAGCGGCCCCCCGCGCTCGCGCAGCGCTCGCCGTCACCCGGGCCGGCCAGCGCGCCGATCGAGATCGAGCTGCCGACCATGACCGACGGCAGCCTCGCGGGCCCCGCGCCCTCCGCGCCCCCCGAGGCGCCGCTCGCGCGCGGGGGAGGGGAGGGGATCCCGCGCCCCGACACCGGGGATCGCGGCCGCGGCGGCACCGACCAGGCCTCGCTCCCCGCGCTGAACCTCGCCGATCGCGACGACGCGGCGCTCTTCTCCCCGGAGGTCCGCTCGCGCATGGATCGCAGCCAGATCCAGCGCATCGCCTCCTCGGATCACCGCGCCTCCCGCGAGGACCGGCGCGCCAGCCGCGAGCCCATGGAGCTCACCTTCCTCGCGAGCGGCCACGCCCCGAGCGATCGGCCCGAGCGCCGCCGCCCCGCCGAGCACGATCCTGCGGCCGGCGCCTCCGATGTCGGCGCCCCGGTGCGCGCGGGCGGCGCGCTCGGCTACTCGACGAT
>CAYQYG010000130.1:0-19090 GCA_964421485.1 uncultured Polyangiaceae bacterium
CGTTGCGACGTACCTTTGTACGCCTCACTCGCCTGCCTAGCGGCTGAGCCCGTATATCACACGCAGCTGAGCACCGCCCTAGCCTCGGGGCGCTCGCGACGGTTTGCGGACACGCCCTAGGCGCTCGCGACCGGCTCCTCGCGCGGCGCCTCGATCGCGGCGCAGAGGGCGCGCGTGAACTCGCCGGTGCTCGCCGTGCCGCCGAGGTCGCGCGTGCGCACCGTGCCTGCGCGGTAGACCGCCATGAGGCCGCGCTCGATGCGCTCGGCGGCCTCCTGCTCGCCGATGTGGTGGAGCATCATCACGGCGCTCTGCACGAGCGCGGTGGGGTTCGCCCAGCCCTTGCCGGCGATGTCGGGCGCGGAGCCGTGCACGGCCTCGAAGACGGCGGCGTCGTCGCCGATGTTGGCGCCGGGCACGATGCCGAGGCCGCCGACGATGCCGGCGCCGAGGTCCGAGAGGATGTCGCCGTAGAGGTTCTCCGTGACGAGCACGCCGAGGCGGTTCGGATCGCGGACCATCGTCATCGCGGCGGCGTCGACGATCATCTCCGCGAGCTGGACCTCGGGGTGCCGGGCGGCGACGCGGCGCGCGCAGTCGAGCGCGAGGCCGTCCGAGATCTTCATGATGTTGGCCTTGTGCACGATCGTGACGCGCTTTCTTCCGTGGCGCTCCGCGTACTGGAACGCGAACTCGGCGATGCGCGTGGAGCTGCGCTCGGTGGTGAGCTTGATGCTCTGCGCGACGCCCGGCAGGATCATGAGCTCGAGGCCGGCGTACAGTCCCTCGGTGTTCTCGCGGACGATCACCATGTCGACGTCGAAGCGGTTCTCGACGTTGGGCAGGCTGCGGACGGGGCGGACGTTCGCGTAGAGGTCGAGCGTCTGGCGGAGGGTGACGTTGACCGAGCGGAATCCGCCGCCGACGGGGGTCGTGACCGGGCCCTTGAGGGCGACGCGGTTCTTGCGGACGGCCTCGATGACGCTGATCGGGAGCGGCGAGCCGGTGAGCTTCGCGACCTCGATGCCGGCGTGGTGGACCTCCCAGTCCACCGAGACGCCCGCGGCCGAGATGACCTTCTGGGTCGCGGCGACGACCTCCGGTCCGATGCCATCGCCAGGGATCAAGGTGATTCGGTGCGTCATGGGCGCCTCCCACTTAGCAGGTAGGGGCCGGGGAACAACGGGGAAACAGTCAGGGGGCTTTTGCCGGAGCCGCGACCTCGCTAGGGTGCGCGCCGATGGGTGCGGCCGTCCTGGTCGCTACCCGGGAGCGGGCCCTTGCTTGGCCCTCACTTGAAACGGGGTTTGGGGCGCAGGGCGGCGCCACAGGGAGCGCGACCCGGAGCCCCCCAAATGTTGCAGATGGAGAGCGTGCTCATGCACCTTCGGACTTTTGTCTTTCCTGCGCTCATCGCGACGTTCGCGCTCGGCTGCGGCTACTCCGAGGAGGAGTGGAAGGCGCAGCTTGACAAGTACAACCGGCTCCAGAGCGAGCACCAGGCGACCGAGGCGAAGCTCGGTCAGATCGAGAGGGAGCTGGCGGAGGAGCAGGCGAAGGTCGCCGACCTCACGAAGAAGCTCAAGGACGCGGGCATCGACATCAGCAAGCTGAACGAGAACCTGCAGGCGACGGCGACGCAGGTGTCGAAGCTGAGCTCGACGCTGGAGGAGCGGGAGAAGGCGCTCGCGGAGTACAAGGCGCGCGCGAAGCAGCTCGAGGTGATCAAGGCGCGGTTCGAGACGCTGAAGCGGAAGCTGGACGAGCTGACGAAGCTGGGGCTCGCGGTGAACATCCGGCGGAACCGGATGGTGATCTCGCTGCCGGGGGACGTGCTGTTCGACTCGGGCCGCGAGACGCTGAAGAAGGAGGGGAAGGAGATCCTCGACAAGGTGGCGCAGGTCGTGAAGAACGATCAATCGCTGCTGGGGCGCGACTACCAGGTGGCGGGCCACACCGACAACAAGCCGCTGGTGGGCGGGGTGTTCCGCGACAACTGGGGCCTGTCGCTGATGCGGGCGCGCGAGGTGCTCATGTATCTGGTCGGCGAGAAGACGGGCGGGCTGCCGGCGGCGCACTGGAGCGCGGCGGGCTTCGCGGACACCGACCCGGTCGCGTCGAACGACACGGACGAGGGGCGGCAGAAGAACCGGCGGTGCGATCTGATCGTGGTGCCGAGCGTCGAGGAGATGCTCGATCTCAAGGCGATCGCGCAGTAGCCGCGCGTCGGTCCACGCTCGGGGGCTCCGCGCCGCGGGCGGCGCGGAGGCCCCGAGCCGCGCCTCAAAGGAACTTCACGCCCTGCGCGAGGGGCAGGTCGGTGCCCCAGTTGACCGTGCAGGTCTGCCTGCGCATGTAGGCCTTCCACGAGTCCGAGCCGGACTCGCGGCCGCCGCCGGTCTCCTTCTCGCCGCCGAAGGCGCCGCCGATCTCGGCGCCGCTCGTGCCGATGTTCACGTTCGCGATGCCGCAGTCCGAGCCGGCCGGGGAGAGGAAGCGCTCGGCGGAGCGCAGGCTGTCGGTGAAGATCGCGCTGGACAGCCCCTGCGGGACGGCGTTGTGGGCGGCGAGGGCCTGGTCGAGATCGGCGACCTCGAAGAGGTAGAGGATCGGGGCGAAGGTCTCTTCCCAGGCGATGGGGAAGCGGTCCTGGCCGGGGGCGCGGACGAGGGTGGGCTCGACGAAGTAGCCGCGGCGGCCGAGGACGCGGCCGCCGTGGAGGAGCTCGCCGCCCTGATCGATCGCGGCCTGGACCGCGGCCTCGAAGCGGTGGACGGCGGCCTCGGTCGCGAGGGGGCCCATCAGGACGCCGTCCTCGAGGGGATCGCCGATCTTCACCGAGCGGTAGGCCGCGGCGAGGCGCTCGGCGAGGCGGGCGGCGACGCCGCGCTGGGCGAAGACGCGGCGGGTCGTGGTGCAGCGCTGGCCCGCCGTGCCCACGGCGCCGAAGGTGATCGCGCGGACCGCGAGGTCCAGGTCGGCGTCGTCGAGCACGATGATGCCGTTGTTGCCGCCGAGCTCCAGCAGGCTGCGGCCGAGGCGCGCGGCGACGCGGGCGGCGACCTGGCGGCCGGCGGGGATCGAGCCGGTGAAGGAGACGAGCGGGAAGCGAGGGTCGTCGGCCATCTGCTCGCCGAGCTCGGCGCCGCCGATCGCGAGGGTGAAGACGCCGGCGGCGTCGTGCTCGGCGAGGGCGCGGCCTGCGAGGCGCTGCACGGCGACGCTGACGAGCGGGGTGATCGGCGAGGGCTTCCAGACGCAGACGTCGCCGCAGACGGCCGCGATCGCGGCGTTCCAGGACCAGACGGCGGCGGGGAAGTTGAACGCGGTGATCACGGCCACGGGGCCGAGGGGGTGCCACTGCTCCATCATCCGGTGGCGCGGGCGCTCGGTGGCGATCGTGAGGCCGTAGAGCTGGCGGCTGAGGCCGACCGCGAAGTCGCAGATGTCGATCATCTCCTGGACCTCGCCGAGGCCCTCGGAGCGGATCTTCCCCATCTCCAGGGAGATCAGCGCGCCGAGCGGCTCCTTGTGCGCGCGGAGCAGCTCGCCGAGGCGGCGGACGACGTCGCCGCGGCGAGGGGCCGGGCGCGTCTGCCACTCGGCGAAGCGCTCGCGCGCGCGGTCGACGACGGCGTCGTAGTCCGCGCGGTCGCACGAGCGGACGCGGCCGATCGGCGCGCCCGTCGTGGGGCTCAGCGACTCGATCACGGGGCCCCTGGTCTCGAGCCACTCGCCCGCGCAGCCGCCGGGGGAAGGGTCCGTGGTGATCCCGAGGCTGTCGAGCAAGCTCTTCACGTCGATGGTCATGTGGCGCCTCCGAGGGGGTTTGGGGCGCAGGGCGCTCCACAGGGGAAGCGCAACCCGGAGCCCCAAATGTCGACGGCCGGGAGTATTCTCCGCCCCGATGAAACGGGCAATCGTTCTCGGGTCGGGCATGGTGGGATCGGCGATCGCGGCGGACCTCCACGCGGGCGGCGATCTCCAGGTGACGGTGGCGGACCGCAGCGAGGAGGCGCTCGCGCGCGTCGCGGCGCGATCCGGCGTGCAGGCGCTGCGCGCCGATCTCGGCGATCCCGCGGCGGTGCGGCGCGCGGTGGAGGGTCAGGATCTGGTCGTGGGCGCGCTGCCGAGCTTCCTCGGCCTCGCCGCGATGCGCGCGGTGATCGAGGCGGAGAGCCCCCTGTACTGCGACATCAGCTTCATGGCCGAGGACCCGGTCGAGCTCGGCCTCGGCGAGCTGGCCGAGCGGCGCGGCGTGACGGTGGTCTACGACTGCGGGATCGCGCCCGGGATGAGCAACATGATGGCGGCCCACGGCGCGTCGCTGCTCGACGCCTGCGAGCGGGTCGACATCTTCGTGGGCGGCCTGCCGGCCGTGCGGCGCTGGCCGTTCGAGTACAAGGCGACGTTCTCGCCCTGCGACGTGCTCGAGGAGTACACGCGCCCGGCGCGCCTCGTGGAGCACGGCGAGGTGGTCGTGCGCGAGGCGCTCTCCGAGCCCGAGCTCCTGGACTTCCCCGAGGTGGGCACGCTCGAGGCGTTCAACACCGACGGGCTCCGGAGCCTCGTGCGCACGCTGGCGGTGCCGTTCATGCGCGAGAAGACGCTGCGCTACCCTGGCCACATCGCGCTGATGCGGGTCTTCCGCGAGGCGGGCCTGTTCTCGCAGGAGCCGATCGAGGTGGGCGGCCAGCGGGTGCGCCCGCTCGACGTGACGTCGGCGCTGCTGTTCCCGAAGTGGACGTTCGAGGAGGGCGAGGAGGACGTCACGGTGATGCGCGTCCTGGCCGAGGGCCTCCGCGGCGGCGCGCCGGCGCGGGTGGCGTGGGATCTCGTCGACCGGCGCGATCCGGTGAGCGGCGTGCGCAGCATGCCGAGGACGACGGGCTTCACGGCGTCGGTGATGGCGCGCCTGATGCTGGAGGGCCGCTTCACGCGCCCGGGCGTGCACCCGCCCGAGGTGCCCGCGCTCGTGCCCGGCCTGTTCGATGCGGTCGTCGCGGGGCTCGCGGCGCGCGGGATCCGCTTCACGAGGACCGACTCGGGGCTCCGGGGGCGCAGCGCGGCGGAGCCGCGCGAAGCCCCCGAGCGTCAAGCCACATGATCCCGGACCGCGCGCGCGCCGTCGACGAGGCGTTCCGGGACGCGGTGGCGCGGCTCGACCCCGCGCCGCCGGGCGATCTCGACGCGCCCGCGCGCGAGGGGAGCGCGCTGACCGGCCGGCTGGCGCTCTCGCTGTTCGAGGCGCAGGCGCTGAGCCGGCACCTGGATCTGGCGGCGCGGTGGCTGCGGGAGAGGGACCAGAGCTTCTACACGATCGGCTCGTCCGGCCACGAGGGCAACGCGGCGGTCGCCGAGGCGCTGCGGCCGACGGATCCGGCCTTCCTGCATTACCGCTCCGGGGCGTTCTTCCTGCATCGAGCGCGGCAGGCCGGCTACGAGCACGGGGCGCGCGACGTCCTGCTCGGCGTGGTCGCGTCGCGCGAGGAGCCCATCGCCGGCGGCCGGCACAAGGTGTTCGGGAGCCTGCCGCTCGCGATCCCGCCGCAGACGTCCACCATTGCCTCGCACCTGCCCAAGGCGGTCGGCGCGGCGGTGGCGCTCGATCGGCGGCGACGGCTCGATGTGGATCCGGAAGGATCCACGGTCCCGCAGGATGCGATCGTGGTGTGCAGCTTCGGCGACGCGTCGCTGAGCCATTCGACGGCGGCTGGGGCGATCCAGTCGGCGTGCGCGCTCTCGTACCAGCGGCTGCCGGTGCCGGTGCTGTTCGTGTGCGAGGACAACGGGCTCGGGATCAGCGTGCCGACGGCGCCCGGATGGGTGGCGGCGCGTTATCGTGCGATGCCGGGGCTCGCGTATTTCGCGGGGGACGGGTGCGATCTGGCGTCGGCGCTGGACGCGGCGCGGGCGGCGGCGGAGCACGCGCGCCGTGCGCGCCGGCCGGCCTTCTTGCATTTGAGCACCGTGCGGCTGATGGGGCACGCCGGGTCGGATCTGGAGATCGCGTACCGGACCGCGGAGTCGATCCGGGCCTCGGAGGCGCAGGATCCGCTGCTGGGCACGGCGAGGCTCCTTGTGGCCGCGGGGTGGATGACGCCGGCGGCGGTGCTGGAGCGCTACGAGGCGATCCGCGCGGAGGTGCGCGCGCTGGCCGAGGAGGCGGCGGAGCGGCCGAGGCTCACGGGGGCCGAGGACGTGATGGCGCCGCTCGCGCCGCGCAATCCCGGGCGGGTGGAGATCGAGGCGCGGAGGCTGGCCGAGGGGCAGGCGCGCCGGGAGTTCTGGGGCGAGAAGCCGCCCGAGGACGAGCCGCCCCTGCCGCTCGCGGGGCACCTGAACGCGGCGCTCGGGGACCTGCTCGCGACGTATCCGGAGGCGCTGGTCTTCGGGGAGGACGTGGGCGTGAAGGGCGGCGTGTACGGGGTGACCCGCGGCCTGTTCAAGCGGGCCGGGGCCGCGCGGGTGTTCGACACGCTGCTCGACGAGCAATCCATCCTCGGGCTGGGGCTCGGGGCGGGGCAGCTCGGCCTCCTGCCGATCGCGGAGATCCAGTATCTGGCGTACGTGCACAACGCGATCGACCAGCTCCGGGGCGAGGCGGCGACGCTGCAGTTCTTCTCGCAGGGGCAGTTCCGGAATCCGATGATCGTGCGCATCGCGGCGTATGCGTACCAGAAGGGATTCGGCGGGCATTTTCATAATGACAACGCCGTGGCGGCGCTGCGGGAGATCCCGGGGATCGTGATCGCGTCGCCCTCGCGCGGCGACGACGCGGCGGCGATGCTGCGGACGTGCGCGGCCGCGGCGAGGGTGGACGGGACGGTGTCGGTGTTCCTGGAGCCGATAGCGCTCTACCGGACGGCGGATCTGCACGCGCCCGGGGACGGGCTCTGGGCGAGCCGCTATCGGCCGGGCGGGGAGCACGTACCCATTGGCAAGGCGCGCGCTCACGGGGACGCGCACGGGGAGGGGAGCGACGTCCTGATCGTGACCTTCGCCAACGGCGTGTGGATGAGCCTCAGGGCGGCGCGGCGGCTGGAAGGGGAGGGGATCCGCTGCCGGGTGCTGGATCTGCGGTGGCTCGCGCCGCTGCCGGTCGAGGACCTCTGGCAGGAGGCCAGGCAGGTCGATCGGGTGCTGGTCGTGGACGAGACGCGGCGGACGGGCGGGGTCTCCGAGGCGATCGTGACGGCGCTCGTGGAGGCGGGGTACCCGGGGCGGATACGGCGGGTGACGAGCCTGGACAGCTTCATCCCGCTGGGGCCCGCCGCCAATCACGTGCTGGTGCAGGAGGCCCAGATCGAGGAGGCCGCGCGGGCGATCGTGCGGGGGTGACTCGGCCGCGCGCCGCGCGATCGCGCATTCGCCCCTGACGTGCTCGCCTGGACAAAGCCGGCGCCCTCGCTCTTGCTGCCCAAACGGCTTCTTCAACAGCGCAGGGAAGAGCGCCCTCCTCCGTGTCACCGCTTCATTCGGACCTTCGATTCACCTGTCCGGGTACTCCTCGCCTTTCGCTTGTCCCTCGCGCGGGAGGCGAGTTCGGCAGCCTTCGCGGTATTGCCGAGCTCGCCATAAAGCCGCGACACGTTCTCGAGGGCCATCGCATCATCGGGCAAGTCGCCACTCTCGACTTCACCCGACCATTCTACTGCGGCAGCATCACTCCTGCGACCCGAACAGCGCAGACGCCTGCTTCTGGGCGAGCACGCGGATGATCCTGGCCGCGAGCACCGGCTCGATCTCGAGGGCCTCCTGCATCCGCGTGATGAGCTCGTCCTTCGCGTCGCTCACCTCGCCCGTCGCGAGCGCCACGTCGACCGCCGCGAGGAACGCCCTCTTCCGCAGCTCCGGAGCCCGCGGCCCGCGCAGGCTCGCGACGCCCTCCGCGGGTCCGATCTTCGCCAGCCGGTCCGCATCGTTCTGCACGAGCCTCCGGATGTCCCGGCCGGCGAGCTCCGGCAAGAGCGCTCCATGCGCGTCGATCACCGACAGCGCCTGCTCCTTCGGCGCGCCCTCGATGGTGGCGGCCAGCGTCATGGCCCGCACGAGGAGCGCGTGGTCGCCCTGGCGCTCGCGCTCCTTCGGCGAGGCCTCGGGCGCAGGCGCCGGCCTCGCGGCGCCCTCGCGATCGCGATAGCCGATCGCGTCCCAGGCCCGGGCCTCGCCGTCCGCCTCGGCGACCACGAGCCCGTTCGCAGCCCGCGCAATGGCGATCACGAGGCGATCGAAATAGGCTTCGCGCTCCGGCGTCGGGAGCCAGTCCGTGGTCAGGTTGTAAAATGATTGCGCGAGCGCGACCCGCTTGCGCCGGACAGGGGGGAGCTTCGGCTTCTTGACGAAATGCCTCCACGCCCGGTCGGTCGTGCCCTCCTTCGTCTTGGCCTCGACGTGGACGCGCGCGTCGATCCCGGGCGCGCCGGGCGAGAGGAACCCACGCGTCGTGATGTTCCCCACGCCGATATAGGCCCTCTCGTCCTCCCACCGGGAGGGGGCGCCCTGCTCGGCCAGGAGATCGATCAGGCGATCGACGGTGATCGTCGCGGGCTGCTCGCTGAAGACCTGGATCACGCGCATGACGGCTGCCCTCCGCGCCTGATCGAGAGCACCTCCTCCACGGTCCTCGCATAGGCCTCGTCGAGGCGCAGCGCGGCGCGCAGCGGGTCGAGGGTATCGCGCGCCCTCTCTCCGGCCGCGCCCGCGAGGGCGAGCTCGGCCGCGACGACGTAGCACTTCCTGCGGGTCGGCATGCGCGGGATGGCCGCGAACGAGGCGATGCGCGCGGCCCTTTCGCCGGGCTCGCTCGCGAGCTCCATCCCGAGCATGTGCTGCGCCGCCGAGCGCTGCCGGTTGAGCTCGGGCAGCGTGAGCAGCAGCGATTTCATGAGCGCCGCCTGCCCCGCCGAGGGCGGGCCGTCGCAGGTGGCGCCCAGCGCCATCGCCCGGATCAACAGGAGGTCCGTCCGGACGTCCTTCGTGGTCGTCAGATCGGTGAAGATCTCTCTGAGCGTGCCCATGCGCCGCCAGCCTATCCTGGTGGGGCTTGCCTGACGAGATCGGCAGTGCCCCGCCCGCGCGCCGCTGCACGCCGCCGGGCCCGCCGTTCAGCTGCCCGACGGCATGTGCGGCGCCGCGAGGCTGTCATAGATCGAACTCGCCGCGCCGCTTGCGCCGGCGCGCCGCCGACATCATGGGAGTCGCACCGCGACGCGGACGGGGGCCAGGAGAGGCTCGCGGCCATGGCCGAGCTCCGCCCCCCGCCGAGGGGCCGGCCCGGCGGACAGCTCCCGGATCCGGCATCACCTCCAGATGCGAGGGAAATCGTATGTCGCTGCGAATCAAGAAGACGTCGATCGGGAAATCCACGAACAGCTGGCCGAAGAACAAGAACAGGCGGCGTCACTGGAAGCGGTACCGGGGCCAGGGCAAGTGAGCGCCGTGTCTCGTACGACCGCCGCCGGACCATCGCCCCGCACCGGCAGCGCGAATTCGTTACAGTAGACGCGTGCTCTACCCGCTGTTCCTGAAGCTCGATGGGCGCCGCGTCGTGATCGTGGGCGCCGGCCCCGCCGCCGAGCGGAAGATCGCCGACCTCGCCGCGGCCGGGGCCGACGTGCTGGTCGTCGCGCTCGAGGCCACGGCCCCGGTGCGCGCGCTCGCCGATCGCGGCGCGGTGCGCTGGGAGGCGCGCGCGTTCGCGGAGGGCGACCTCGACGGCGCGTGGCTCGCCGTCGCCTCCACGAACGACGCCGATGTGCAGCGCCGCGTCGCCACCGCTGCCGACGCGCGCCGCATCTTCTGCGTCGCCGTCGACGATCTCCCGAATGGCTCCGCCTACTCGGCTGCCGTCATCCGCCGCGCGCCCTTCACCGTCGCGCTCTCCTCCTCGGGCGCGACCCCCGCGCTCACGCGCCTCCTCCGCGAGGTCCTCGAGCAGGCGCTCCCCGACGAGGGCTGGGTCGACGCCGCCCGCGCCCTCCGCGAGCAATGGCGCGCCGAGGCCACCCCGTTCGGCTCCCGCTTCGGCGATCTCGTGCGCGCATTCAAGGAGAAGGCGCGCTAGTACCTCGTGCGACGACTAACCCGCCGCGGCCAGCAGCGCCGGCCCGGGCGCGGCCGGGCTCGCCGCCGCGCGCGCCACCACCTCGCCGACCACGAGCAGCGCGGGCCCCGGGAGCGCCGCGGCCTCGGCCCGCGCCGCCACGTCCGCGAGCGTCCCCGTCACCACGCGCTGATCCGGCCGCGTCGCGCGCGACACCACCGCGGCCGGCGTGCTCGCCTCGCGCCCGCCCGCGACCAGCGCCGCGCACGTGGCCGCGAGCCGCCCGAGCCCCATGTAGAGCACCACCGTCCCACGCGCCGGCACCACCTCGCGCAGATCGATCGCGCCCTCGCCGGCGGCGTGCGCGGTCGCGAGCGTCACCGACGACGAGACCTCGCGGTGCGTCAGCGGGATGTGCGCGGCCGCCGCGGCCCCGAGGGCCGCGGAGATGCCGGGGACGATCTCGAACGGCACGCGCGCCGCCGCGAGCTCCTCCGCCTCCTCCCCGCCTCGGCCGAAGACCATCGGATCGCCGCCCTTGAGGCGCACCACCTCGCGGCCCTCCAGCGCGCGCACCACCACGACCGGGTGGATCCGCGCCTCGTGGTGCCGGCAGCCGCCCGCGCGGCGGCCCACCGGGACGCGCTCGGCCGACGCGGGCGCGAGCGCGAGGATCTCGGGCGAGACGAGCTCGTCGTACGCGAGCACCTCCGCCTCGCGGATCAGGCGGTGGGCCCTCACGGTGAGCAGCTCCGGATCGCCCGGCCCCGCGCCCACGAGCCACACCTTCCCGCGCACGATCGATCGGATCGGGTTCACACGACCTCCACGCCCCACCGCCGGCCGATCTCGCGATCGAGCCGGGAGAACAGCGCCGCCTCCGAGAGGCGGCCGAGGCCCACGATCACGGCGACCACCGAGAGGACCAGCGCGGTGTCGCCGAGGTCGCGGCCCGTCTCGAGCAGCTGGCCGAGCCCGCCGGAGACGAAGAGCAGCTCGCCGGCCATCAGCGAGCGCAGCGCGAACGTCCAGCCGAGCTTCGCGCCGCCCACCACGCCGGGCAGCGCCGCGGGCAGGGTCACCGTGAGCATCAGCCGCGCCCCGCGCGCGCCCATCGTGCGGGCGGCGCGCTCGATCTGCGGCGGCACGTGGCGCACCGCGCTCTCGGTGGCCACGGCCAGGGGGAGCGCCGCGCCGAGCACGATCACCACCTGGATCGCCGTCTCCGACAGGCCGAACCACAGGATCGCGAGCGGCAGCCAGCAGATCGACGGGACCGCGCTCATCCCCAGCAGGAGCGGCCCCGCGGCCTGCTTCACGAGCCGCGATCGCGCGAGCGCGATCCCGAGCGGCACGCCGGCGCCGAGCGCGATCGCGTAGCCGGCCACGAGGCGCAGCGCGCTCGTCGCGACGGCGCGGGGGAGCGTGCCGTCGGCCAGGCCGCCCGCCGCCGCGCGCGCGACCGCGAGCGGCGCCGGCAGGAGCGGCGTGTCCACGAGCTCAGATACCGCCGCCCAGATCGCGGCGAGGATCGACGCGAACAGGACCGCCCGGAGCCACCCACGCATCGTCGGCCTCCTCCTTCGCCACCTTCGCCACCTCGCCCGCGATGCGGCGGCCGAGGTCCTTCGCCAGAGCGGACACCTGCTCGTCGCCTGCGGCGCGGGGCCGGGGCAGGTGGACGCGCGCCTCGTGCAGGATGCGGCCGGGCCGCGTGCCCATCAGCACCACGCGGCTGGCCAGGCGCACCGCCTCGCGCACGTTGTGCGTCACGAAGATCACCGTCTTCTTCGTCACCGACCAGATCCGCTCCACCTCGCCCTGGAGGATCTCGCGCGTCTGCGCGTCGAGCGCCGCGAAGGGCTCGTCCATCAGGAGCACCGCCGGATCGGTCGCGAGCGCGCGCGCGATGGCGCCGCGCTGCCGCATCCCGCCGGAGAGCTCGTGCGGGTGGGCGCCCTGGAAGCGGTACAGGTGCACGAGGCGGAGCAGCTCGTCGGTCCGCGCGGCGCGCTCGGCGGCCGGCAGCCCCTGCAGGCGCAGCGGGAACTCGACGTTCTGCCGCAGCGTGAGCCACGGAAAGAGCGCCGCGTCCTGGAACACCACCGCCCGATCCGGCCCGGGGCCCGGGATCGCCTCCCCGCCCCCGAGCACGCGCCCCCTCGTCGGCGCCGCGAGCCCCGCGATGAGGTTCAGGATCGTCGACTTGCCGCTCCCCGACGGCCCGAGCAGGCACACGAGCTCGCCCGCCTCCACGTGCAGCGACGCGCCCTCCAGGATGGTGAGCTCGCCCTGGCTCGCCCTCACCGAGTAGCCGACGCCCTCGAGCGTCACGCTCGCCCCGCTGCGCCCGCCGGCCGCCCGCGGCGCGGCGGCCGCGGCGGGCTCCGCGGCGACCCCGAGCCATTGCTTCGCTATAGCGAACACATGGATACTTTAACGGACGAACCCGGCCCCCGTCAAACCGCGATCGAGGCGGATCGCGCCGGCGGCCGCCTCGAGGGGGCCCCCGGGGTCCAGGACCTCGACGAGGCGCGCCGCCCCGCCCTGGAGCGCCGCGCGGAGCTCCTCGCCCGCCGCCGCGCCGGCCGGGACGAGCACCAGGAAGCCCAGATCGGCCGCGAGCCGCGCCGAGGCCGCGGCGTCGAGGCCGCGGGTGCGCGCCGGGTCGAGCGCGCAGGCGGCGAGCCCCTCGTCGAACAGGCGGCGCTCCAGCGCCACGGCCAGGGCCGCCGCGCGCTCCGGATCTGCGGCCTCGATCCGGATCACCGCCGCGCCCTGGCCGAGGCGCCGCGCCCGCTCCGCGGCCGACACCCGCTCCGGCGCCCCCGCCGCCGCGGCCGCGGGCTCGCGCGCGGGGCCGGTGATCATGCCGGCCCCGACGGTCGCGTTGGTGAGGCGGTCGATCAGGATGAAAGCGCCGGTCGCGCGGCTCTTCCGGTAGGCGTCGAAGAAGAGCGGGCGGCTCGCCGTGATCGTGACGCGGCCGATGTCGTTGAGGCCGAGCTCTTCGCCCGGCCGCTCCTCGAGCGTGCTCACGTCCACGAGGTGGTGGATCGCGGTCGCCTCCGCCGTCACCGTGCGCGTGGTGTGCTTGATCCAGTACGACGCGCCCTGCCGCATCGGCTGCTCGCTCATCCACACCACCGTCGCCTCGAAGGCGCGGCCGGCGTGGGGCATCGACGCCTCGTGCACCAGCATGTCGCCGCGCGAGAGGTCGATCTCGTCCTCCAGCGTCACCGTCACCGACATCGGCGCGGCGGCCTCGGCGAGCTCGCCGTCGTAGGTCACGATCGACCGCACCCGGCTCGTCCGCCCCGAGGGCAGCGCCGTCACGCGGTCGCCCCGCCGCACCACGCCCGACGCCACCGTGCCCGCGAAGCCGCGGAAATCGAGGTTCGGGCGCAGCACGATCTGCACCGGGAAGCGCAGCTCGGCGAGCTCCCGGTCGCCCGCGACGGGCACCGTCTCGAGGTGCTCGAGGAGCGGCGGCCCGTCGTAGAAGGGCATGCGCGCGCTCCGCTCGACCACGTTGTCGCCGCGGAGCGCCGAGAGCGGCAGGTAGTGCACGCCGGCGAAATCCAGCTTGCCCGCGAGCGCCTCGTACTCCCTCCGGATCGCCTCGAACACGCGCTGGTCGTAGCCCACGAGGTCCATCTTGTTCACGGCCACGACCGCGCGCCGGATCCCGAGCAGCGACGCGATGAAGCTGTGGCGCCGCGTCTGCTGGAGCACGCCGCGGCGCGCGTCGATCAGGATGATCGCGAGATCGGCCGTCGACGCGCCGGTCGCCATGTTGCGCGTGTACTGCTCGTGGCCCGGCGTGTCCGCGATGATGAACTTGCGCCGCGGCGTGGTGAAGTAGCGGTACGCGACGTCGATGGTGATCCCCTGCTCGCGCTCGGAGAGCAGCCCGTCGACGAGGAGGCTGTAGTCGATCTCGCCCCCGGCCGCGCCGCGCCTCGCCGAGTCGCGCCGGAGCGCGGCCACCTGATCGTCGTAGACGGCCCTGGAGTCGTGGAGCAGCCGCCCGATGAGCGTGCTCTTGCCGTCGTCCACGCTCCCCGCCGTCAGGAAGCGCAGGATCTCCTTCCGCTGGTGCTGCGCGAGGTACGACTCGACGTCCTGGAGGGCGAGGGGCTCCTGCGATCGCATCAGAAGTACCCCTCGCGCTTCTTCGCCTCCATCGAGCCCTGCTCGTCGTGGTCGATCATGCGCCCCTGCCGCTCGGAGCACGTCGTGAGGAGCATCTCCTGGATGATCTCGGGGAGCGTGGTCGCGCTCGACTCGATCGCGCCCGTGAGCGGGTAGCAGCCGAGGGTGCGGAAGCGGACCAGGCGCTCCTCGGGCGCCTCTCCGGGCCGGAGGCGCATGCGGTCGTCGTCGACCATGATGAGGGCGCCGTCGCGCTCGACCACCGGCCGGCGGGCGGCGAAGTAGAGCGGCACGATCGGGATCCCCTCGAGGTGGATGTAGAGCCACACGTCGAGCTCGGTCCAGTTCGAGAGGGGGAAGACGCGGATGCTCTCGCCCCTCCGCACCTTGCCGTTGTAGAGGCTCCAGAGCTCGGGGCGCTGGCTCTTCGGGTCCCACTGGCTGAACGCGTCGCGGAACGAGTAGACGCGCTCCTTGGCGCGGCTCTTCTCCTCGTCGCGCCGCGCGCCCCCGAACGCCGCGTCGAAGCCCCACTTCCCGAGGGCCTGCACGAGCGCGTGGGTCTTCATCACGGTCGTGTACCTCTGGCTCCCGTGGTCGAACGGGTTCACCCCCGCGGCCTCGGGCGAGCCGTTCGTGTGCACGAGCAGCTCGAGGCCGCTCTCCCGGCAGAAGTCGTCGCGGAACCGGATCATCTCCCGGAACTTCCACGTGGTGTCGACGTGGAGGAGCGGGAACGGGAGCCTGCCGGGGTGGAACGCCTTCTGGGCGAGGCGCACCATCACCGACGAGTCCTTGCCGATCGAGTAGAGCATCACCGGGTTCTCGAACTCGGCCGCCACCTCCCGCAGGATATGGATGCTCTCGGCCTCGAGCTGCCGGAGGTGGGTGAGCGCGCGGGCCGGGACCCTGCGCGCCGCCGGGGCCGGGGCGGCCCCCGGACTGAACGGGGCGAAGTTTTCCGCAATTGCGAACACGACTCTACTATAACGAACGGCCCCAAGACGTCAACGCGCCGTCGACCCGCCGCCGGCGCGGGCGTCGCGTCACCGGGCGTACGCGATGACGTTGTGGTACCGGGCCTCGGAGCGGCCCGGGTTCTCGTAGGAGTGGGGGCGGTCGGCGGGGAAGGCGATGGAGTCGCCGGTGCCGAGCTCGTGGACCTCGCCCCCGACGTGCATGCGGAGCAGGCCGCTCAGGACGATGACGAGCTCGTGGGTGCCGGGGGCGTGGGGCTCGGAGGCGTGGGTGGAGCGCGCGGAGAGGCGGAGCTCGTAGAGCTCGACGAGGGGGCTCATGCCGGCGGGCGCGAGCGGGCGGCTCTCGAAGCGGCCGTCGGAGGAGCGCAGGACCTGGGTGTCGGCGCGGCGGAGGACGAGCGCTCCCGGCTTCTGCTCGCCGATGAGCTCCGCGAACGGCACCCCGAGGCCGACCGCGATCTTCCAGAGCACCCCCACGGTCGGGTTGCTCTTGCACGTCTCGATCTGCGAGAGCGCGGCCCGGCTCACCCCCGAGGCCCGCGCGAGATCGTCGAGCGACATCCCCCGCGCCTTGCGCCGCTGCCGCAGGTTCTCCGCGACCCTCCTGCCGAGCTCTGCGGCCCCCACCTCGTCGCCGGGCACAGGCGGCCCCCCGCGAGGAGACGGCCTCGTCGCCGGCGCAGCAGTCTCCGTCTTGCTCAACGTCTCCTCCAGCCCCCCATCCCCCAGCCTACGCCACCCCCCCCTCGCCATCTACCCCCGCGATCCTCATTCGACATGGTGACATGATGTCTGCTATAACAGACATCCACGAGGAGGTCCGCGCCGTGCCGAAGCGAAACGCAGGGGTCGTCATCTGGTTCACAGGTCTGTCGGGGGCCGGCAAGTCGACGCTCGCCGGGGCCCTCGCGCCGGCCCTGCGCGCGCAGGGCGAGAGGGTCGAGGTGCTCGACGGCGACGTGGTGCGCGCGCACCTCTCGAAGGGCCTCGGCTTCTCGCGCGAGGATCGCGACCTGAACGTCGCGCGCATCGCCTTCGTGGCCCACCTGCTCGCGCGGAGCGGCGTCTTCGTGCTGGTCGCCGCGATCTCGCCCTTCCGCGCGGCGCGCGAGGCCGCCCGCCGCGCGATCGGCGACTTCCTCGAGGTCCACGTGGCCCCGCCGCTCGAGGAGTGCATCCGCCGCGACGTGAAGGGGCTCTACCGGAAGGCCCTGAGCGGCGAGCTCCCGCGGTTCACCGGCGTGAGCGACCCCTACGAGCCGCCCCTCTCCCCCGAGGTCACCCTCGACACCAGCCGGATCACCGTGGACGAGGGCGCGGGCCGCGTCCTCGACGCGCTCCGCGAGCGCGGATACCTCGACGCCGGCGCGCCGGCCTCCTCCGGCGTCCGGCGAGCGAGCGAGCCATGAGCGGGACCTTCCTCCCCCGGTTCTCCGACCCGCGCGACATCGACGAGTTCGTCGAGAAGCTCGAGCAGTTCGAGCGCGGCGAGCTCTCCGCCGACAAGCTCCGCGCCTACCGCCTGCTCCGCGGCGTCTACGGCCAGCGGCAGGAGGGGGTGCAGATGCTGCGGGTCAAGGTCCCCTTCGGCCGCCTCGTCGCCGAGCAGCTCGAGGTGCTCGCCGAGGTGGCCGACCGGTTCTCGCGCGGCGTCGGCCACGTCACCACGCGGCAGAACATGCAGTTCCACTTCGTCAAGCTGGCCGACGCCGAGCCCTCGATGCGGCGGCTCGACGAGGTCGGGCTCACGACGCGCGAGGCGTGCGGCAACTCGGTGCGCAACGTGACGGCCTGCGAGGTCGCCGAGGTGTGCCCGGGGGCGGCGTTCGACGTGACGCCCTACGCCGAGGCGATCGCGCGCTACTTCCTGCGGCACCCGATGTCGGGCTCCCTGCCGCGCAAGTTCAAGATCGCCGTGAGCGGCTGCGGGAGCGACTGCGCGCTCGGCGCGATCAACGACGTGGGCCTCGTGGCCCAGGTCAGGGGCGGCGAGCGCGGCTTCAAGGTGCTCGCGGCCGGCGGCCTCTCCACCTCGCCCCAGGCCGCGATCGTGCTGCACGACTTCGTGCCCGCGGGCGAGATCGGGCGCGTGGGCGAGGCGATCGTGCGGCTGTTCCACGCGCTCGGCAACCGCGAGAACAGGCACCGCGCGCGCCTCAAGTACGTGCTGCGCAAGCTGGGCGAGGAGGGCTTCCGCGCGAGGTACGCGGAGATCCGCGCCGCCGTCGACGCCGAGGCCGCCGGCGAGCTGAGGCTCCCGGCGTCGCCCGAGCTCGCGCCGCACCCGCCGATCGTGGCCGACGGCGCGGCCCGCCCGGCGCCCGGCTACCTCTCGTGGAAGGCCGCCAGCGTGGTCGATCAGCGGCAGGACGGTCACGCGGCGGTCTACGCGCGCCTCTTCCTCGGCGACGTCTCGTCGGACGCGCTCCGCGCCCTCGCGAGGATCATCCGCCGCTTCGGCGACGGCACCGTGCGCTTCACCCTCGATCAGAACCTCCTGATCCCGTGGGTCGATCGCCGCTCGCTCCCCGCGCTCTTCGCCGAGCTCTCGGCCGCGGGCCTCGCGCGGCTCGACGTCCACACCGCGCGCGACGTCACCTCGTGCCCCGGCGCCGACACGTGCAACCTCGCGGTGACCGGCTCGCGCCGGCTGGCGGCCGCGATCTCCGAGCGCCTCGAGGCGCCCGACGTGGAGGGGCTCGACGCGATCGCCTCCACGACCATCAAGGTCTCCGGCTGCCCCAACAGCTGCGGCCAGCACCACATCGCCGACATCGGCTTCCACGGCGCGGCCTCGCGGATCGACGGCGTCGCCTACCCGGTCTACCAGCTCCACCTCGGCGGCGGCGTCGACGCGGGCGGCGCGCGCTTCGGCCGGCAGGTGGTGAAGATCCTCGCGCGCCGCGCGCCCGAGGCGGTGGTGTCGCTGATGCGCCTCTACCAGGCCGAGCGCGCGGAGGGCGAGGGCGCCGCCGACTTCTACAGGCGCGTCGATCCGAAGCGCGTCGTCGCGCTGCTCGCGCCCCTGCTCCTCCCGCCGACGCCGGACGACGTGCCCGACATCGGCGAGGCGCAGGGCTTCCTCGCGCAGGAGGAGGCCAGGGAATGCGCGGCGTAGTCGATCTCGCCGCCGAGAGCGCGCGGCTCGAGGGGCTCTCGCCCGAGGACCGGCTCGCGTTCGCGGCGGAGCTCTTCGGCGACGATCTGCTCTTCACGTCGTCGTTCGGCGCGGGCAGCGCCGTGCTGCTCCACCTCTGGAGCCGCGTCGCGCGCCGCCTCCCGGTGGTGTTCCTCGACACCGGCTTCCTCTTCGAGGAGACCCTCGCCTACCGCGACCGGATCGCCGCGCGCCTCGGGCTCACGATCGAGATCGTGCGCCCCGAGGCGCCGAGGGCCGCGTTCCTCGCCGAGCACGGCGGCGACATCCACCGCCGCGAGCCCGATTTCTGCTGCTCGGTGAACAAGGTGCTGCCGCTCCGGCCCTACCTCGACCGGGCTCGCGGCTGGGTCTCGGGGCTCCGGCGCGATCAGAGCGACGCGCGCGCGGAGACGCCCATCCTGCTGCCCACCGAGGGTGGGCCCGTGAAGATCCACCCGCTCGCGACGATGACCGCGAGGGACGTGGACGCGTACATGAGCCAGCACGATCTGCCCGAGCACCCGCTCCGCGCGCGCCGGTACCTCTCGATCGGCTGCGCGCCCTGCACGCGCCCCGTCGCCGAGGGCGAGGGCGAGCGGGCGGGCCGCTGGGCGGGGACGGGCAAGACCGAGTGCGGGATCCACGCCGCGCGGAGGCCGGCGAGGGCGGCCTCATGAGCGCGCGCATCTCGCGCCGGGCGCTGATCGCCGGCGTGGGCGGGGCGCTGCTCGCGGGCGCGTGCGCGGCCCCGGGCGGGGCGCCGGGCCTCCT
>CAYQYG010000131.1:0-19068 GCA_964421485.1 uncultured Polyangiaceae bacterium
GGCGCGGGCGCGGGCGCGGGCGCGGCGACGAGCCCGGCCGCGGAATCGGCCGCGGGGACGGCAGCGGAGGCGGAGACGGAATCGGCCGCGGAGGCGGACACGGAATCGGCCGCGGAGGCGGGAGCGGAGGCGGCCGCGGCAGCGGAGGCGGAATCGGCCGCGGCAGCGGAGGCGGAATCGGCCGCGGAGGCGGAGACGGGATCGGCCGGGGAGGCGGGAGCGGAGGCGAAGAGCGAATCGCCCGCGGAGGCGGAGGCGAAGATGGAATCGGCCGGGGAGGCGGGAGCGGGCCCGGGGATCGACGCGACCGGCATCGCGGGCAGCGTCCTGTCGCGGGGGATCGCGTCGAGGGGCAGGAAGCCGGCCCCGCACCTCGGGCATTGCATGCGGGTCCGGAGGGCGTCCGTCTCCGTCGAGAGCCGCTGCGCGCAGGTTGGGCAGTTGAAATGGATGACCGGCATCGTTCCCTCGTGGGCCGCCCGCGGCCCGCGGCGCTATGAGGAGGACGGCTCGCGGCAGAGCGTGAAGTAATGATCCAGCGCCTTCTCGCCCTTGTACGCGGCGCCGATCGAGACGTGCTGCGACACGCGGCGCATGAAATCGCGCGTGCCGTTGTAGACGAAGAATTGCAGCCCCTGGCTGTTCTTCTTCACCTTCGGCCAGCCCTCGGGGACGGGGCCGTCGGGGACCTGGAAGTAATCGATCACCACGGCGCCGCGCTCCTCCCAGGCGGCGTTGCCGGCGGTCGGGACCGCGACGAAGTAGCCGGGGCCGATCACGGCGCGCGTGGAGCCCTCGTTATAGCCGAACAGGCGCGCAGCGCCGTCCTCGGGGCGGGCGAAGCGCTTCTCGAAGAAGCGAAAGGGGGAGGGGAGGGGGAGGCTGTTCCGGCCCTTGTGGTGCACCGCGACCAGGGGAGGGGTGCCGTCTGGGACGAAGTGGTCGAGCGTGATCGGGAGAGCCTCGCGGGCCGCCTGGTAGAGCGCGCGCTGGTCGGCGCGCGTGGTGGCCTTGAGCGCTTCGAGGCGGCCTTCGTGGGTGAGGCCGTCGAGGTGCTCGGTGATGCGGGATAGCGGGGCGCCCTGGCACAGGAGATCGTGGAGATCGGTCATGCGCGCGAGAGCATAGCAGGTCCCGGTGAGCGGCCGCGAAATGTCAGACCGCGTAGGCCTCGCCGCCCCACAGCGCCGCGAGCGCGAAGGTCTTCGCGTGCTCGGGGACGGCCTCGCAGAAGGTCCGGCGCCGCGCGGGGTCCTGAATGCGCTGCGCGCGATCGACGAGGCGGCGCGCCGCGAGCAGGATCGCCTCGCAGGCCGCGTCGGCGTGGCCGGCCGCGCGCAGGGCCTCGGCGTAGACCAGGCGGATCTGCGCCTCGCCCTCCTCGGTGCCGCCGAGCGACACGAGGAGGCCGAGGGCCTCGCGCGCGAGCTCGAGCGCCTCCTCGGGGCGGGCGCCGTCGAGCAGGACGCGGGCGCGCACCGCGAGCGCCAGCGCGCGCAGGGTGGGGACGTGCGCGAGCGTGTCGATCGCGGCGAGCGCCTCCTCGTCGGCCGCGGCGAGGTCGCCCTGCCTCGCGAGGATCGCGGCGAGGTAGGCGCGGGAGCGGCCCTCCTGCCGGCGGTTCGCCTGCGCGGCGAAGGCCTGGATCGCCTCGGCGGTGACCGCGCGCGCCGCGGCGAGGTCGCCCTGCTGGAGGCCGGAGAGGCCGAGGTTCTGCTTCGCGAACGCGGTGACGTTGTGGAGGTTCATGCGCTCGGCGTCGGCGAGCGCCTCGCGCAGGGCGGCCTCCGCCCTCGCGTACGCGCCGAGCTGGAGCAGGCAATGGGCGGCGTTCACGCGGTTCAGGCAGGCGTTCCGGAGGTCGCCGGTGTGCAGGAAGCTCGGGATGCTCTGCTCGGTGCAATCGAGGGAGGCCGCAGGATCACCGTAGCAGAGCGCGCGGGAGGCGCGGAGCGCGTGGATGCGCGCGGCGACCGCGAAGTCGCGCTCGGCGAGGTGCGCGGCGGTGCGGGAGAGGCCCTCGATGATCTCCTCGGCGGCGGCGTGCTGGCCGGCGTGGAGGAGCGCGCCGGCGACGCGGGCGAGCGCGCTCACGCAGGGGCCGGTGGCCTCCTCGGGCGGGCCGGCGGCGCGCAGCTCCTCCGCGAGATCGGCGAGGCGATCGCCCATGCCGAGGCGGACGCGCATCGACGCGGTCTCGGCGGCGGCGGCGTACCAGAGGGCGCTCTTCGGCGGGAAATTCTGCATCGCGAGCACGGCGCAGCGCTCGGCGCGGGCGGCCTCGCCGAGCCACTTGTGGGCCTCGGCCTGCGCGAGGCGGAGCGCGGCGAAGAGCTCGCCCTCGGCGCTCGCGACGCCGCGCTCGGCGAGGGTGATCGCGCCCCTGAAATCGTTGGCCTCGAGCGCCTGCTCGGCGGCGCGGCGGAACCAGACGACGGCGCGCTCGGCCTCGCCGCCGCGCTCGTAGTGCTCGGCGAGCAGGGCCGCGTCGCGCTCGCCCGCCGCCTCGAGCCACTCGCCCGCGAGGCGGTGGCCGAGCGCGCGATCGGCCTCGGTGAGCGTCGCGTAGGCGGCCTCGCGCACGAGCGCGTGGCGGAACGCGTACCCGTCGTCGCCCGGGAGCTTGCCGGCGCCGCGGCGCGCGATGAGCTCGCGGTCGACGAGGACGCCGAGCCACTCGCCGACGCGCGCGGCGCCCTCGGGGCCGCCGAGCAGGGAGGTGAGGCCGCCGCGCGAGAAGAGCTGGCCGAACACGCTCGCGGCGCGCAGGACGCGGCGCGCCTCGGCGTCGAGGGCCTCGAGGCGGGCCTGGACCATCGCGAGCACGGTCTCCGGCAGCGACTCCGCGCGGCCCGCGGCGGCGGCGCGGATGAGCTCCTCGAGGTAGAAGGCGTTGCCCCCGGCGCGCTCGACGAGGCGCGCGACGATCTGCGGATCGGCGCGATCGCCGAGGATCTCGCGCACGAGCTTCTCGCTGCCCTTCTTGCCGATCTCGCGGAGCCGGATCTCCTGGAGCGCGCGCTCGGACCAGAGGTGCGGGAACACTGCCTCGACCTCGGGGCGCGCGAGCGCGAGCACCATGAGCGGGTGATCGCGCAGCGCGCGCAGGGCCGCGTCGATGAGCTTCACCGTGGGGAGGTCGCCCCATTGCAGGTCCTCGAGCACGATCAGGACGGGGTGCGCCTGGCACTCGGCGAGCAGGAAGTCCTCGAACGCGCGGCGCAGCTGATCCCCCATGAGGACCGGATCGGCGCGCGCGGAGCGGAGCTCGACGCTCTGGCCGTCGGGGAAGCGGACGCCGGCGATCTCGCCGAGGAACTCGCTCACGCGGTCCCGATCGCGGGGCTCGACGTGGCGCGCGACGCGGGCGCGGACGCGCTGCTCGCGCAGCTCCTGCGGCTCGCCGCCGGAGAGGCCCGCCTCGCGGCGGAGGATCTGGCCGAGCATGCCGAACGGGGATCCGGCGCTCATCGGGTCGCCGTAGCCGATCCAGATCTGCACGTGCTCCTCGCGCTCGCGCAGCTGGCGGAGGAGCTCGTAGCGCAGGCGGCTCTTGCCGACGCCGGCGGGCGCGGTGACGAGCACCGCGCGCGCGCAGGGCTCCGAGGCGCACTCCTCGAGCACGGTGTGCAGGATCGCGATCTCGTGATCGCGGCCCACGAAGGGCGTGGGGCGGCCGAGCAGCGTGCGGGCGGCCTCGACGAGGTCGCGCTCGGCGCGGAGCACGAGGCCCGAGGCGTCGCCCGCGACGTCGAAGCGCGCGTCGAGCAGGCCCGCCATCACGTCGTCGAGGCGGATCGTGCCGCCGGCCGCGCGCTCGAGCAGGCGCACGGCGCGATCGATCGCCGCGCCCATCTTGATGCGCTCGGTGATCGTGCCGCGGCCCGCGACGAGCGCCATCTGCACGCCGGGCAGGATGCGCTGGACGGCGAGCGCGCAGCGCGCGGCGCGCGAGGCGTGATCGGTCGCGACGCCCGGGCCCTCGAGCGTGACGAGCAGGAGGCCGTCCGCGAGCGATTGCAGCTTGCCGCCGAAGCGCCCGACCGCGCGCTTGAGCTCCTCCTCGGGCACGAGCTTGCCCGTCGACGCTCGGGGCTTCGGGTCGCCTCCGGCGCCCTGCGCCCCGATCCCCATCGGCAGCGTCATCGGCAGCGTCATGGGCATGGTCGGGATGCGGCCGCCCTGCGTCGGGTCGGGCAGGCGCGCGAGCAGGAGGCAGAGCACGCGCCGCTCGCCCGTCGTCAGCGCCGTCGACCGCCGGCTGATCGGCCCCGGCGGGCTGCTCGCGATGTCGCCCAGCGCGGCGAGCTCGTCCGCGACCGCGCCGCCGTCGGCGAGGCGCCCGGCCGGGTCCTTCGACAGCATGCGCGCGACGAGCGCGTCGAGCGCCTCGGGCACGTCCGGCCGGATCTCGCGCAGCCGCGGCGCCTCCTCGAGCACGACCTTGAGCAGCGCCGCGTGCATGTCCTCGCCCGCGAACGGCGGCCGCCCCGTGAGGCAATGGTAGAGCACGCAGCCGAGCGCGAAGACGTCGGCGCGCGCGTCGATCTCGCGCTCCCCACGGGCCTGCTCGGGCGCCATGTAGAACGGCGTGCCGACGACCACGCCGGTCATCGTGAGCGGCGCCATGCCCGCGAGGCGCGCGATCCCGAAGTCGATGATCTTGGCGCGATCGACGGCCTTCTCGACGAGGTGCAGGTTGCTCGGCTTGAGGTCGCGGTGGACGACGCCGCGGCGGTGCGCCTCGCCGAGCGCCTCGGCGACGCGGATGCCGAGCGTCACGCTCTCGGCGATGGTCAGCCCGCGCCGCCGCAGCCGCTCGCCGAGGCTCTCGCCCTCGAGCCACTCCAGGGCGAGGTACGGCTCGCCCGTGGCCGTGGCCCCGTGCGCGATGTAGCGCACGATCCCGGGGTGCCTGAGCTCGGCGAGGGCCTGGGCCTCGCGCGTGAACCGCTCGGCGTGCTCCAGCCCGCGGCCCCACATGACCTTGAGCGCGACCGCCTCGCCGGTGTGGCGGTCGAGCGCGCGGTACACGGCGCCCATCCCGCCGGATCCGGCGAGGCGCTCGATCAGGAACCGGTCGGCGACGGTATCCCCGGGCTTCAAGGGAACCGGAGTATCGCGGACCCCGGCGCGCAGGGCCAGATCTCGGAGCATTCGGTGCCCCCCCGCACCGGACGTGAAAGGCCCAGGGCGGCCGCATTTCAAACTTGAAACGCCCAAAATTTGTCGATCGCCCCGTCTTCCCGCGCGGGCGCGCCATGCCTTACGATCGCGGGCGATGTACACCCCTGCTGCCGTCGTCTTCGACCTCGACGGGACGCTGATCGACAGCCGCGGCGACATCGTCGCGTCGGTGAACCACGCGCTCGCCGCGGCGGGCAGGCGGCCGCTGCCGGCGCAGGTGATCGTCCGCTACGTGGGCGACGGCGCGCGCGCGCTGTGCGCGCGCGCTGCGGAGCTGCCCGAGGCCGCGCCCGAGGTCGACGCGATCGTAGAAGCGTTCATTGCCTACTACACGAGGCACCCGATCGACTTCACGCGCTGGATGCCCGGCGCGCAGGAGGCGCTCGAGTCGCTCTCGGACATGAGCGACATGACGCTCGCGGTCTGCACGAACAAGGCGCGCGCGACGACCGACGCGATCCTCTCCGCGCTCGGCGTGCGCTCCCGCTTCCGCGCGGTGCTCGCCGGCGGCGACCTGCCTGACAAGAAGCCCTCGCCCGCCCCGCTCCTGCAGCTCGCGAGGCTGCTCGGGGTCGGCCCCGAGCGCCTGGTCATGGTCGGCGACGGCCCGCAGGACGTCGAGTGCGCCCGCCGCGCCGGGGCCCGCGCGGTCGGCGTGCTCGGCGGCTTCGCCGCGCGCGAGCGGCTGATCGAGGCGCGCCCCGACGTGCTCCTGCAGAGCCTCGCCGAGCTGCGCGACGTCATCCGCCGCTGGCGTGACGCCACGGTCCGGCTGGTCGCCATCCGGACCTGATCGCGGCCGCTCAGGCCGCGGCGCCTTCGGCGATCTCGCGGCCGAACGGCGTGGCGTTGAGGATCGCGCGGAGCCGCACGCGCGCGCGGTGCAGGCGGGAGCGGACGGCGCTCTCGCTCACGGACAGCTTGCGGGCGATCTCCTGCAGCCCGAGGTCCTC
The DNA here is from genome assembly GCA_964421485.1 of uncultured Polyangiaceae bacterium. Classification (GTDB taxonomy): domain Bacteria; phylum Myxococcota_A; class Polyangia; order Polyangiales; family Polyangiaceae; genus CAYQYG01. The sequence continues at coordinate 6,141 of CAYQYG010000131.1, forward strand.
GTGGTAATGCGCGAGCACCACGTCGCGGTAGTCCTCGGGCAGCTCGCCGAGCGCCTCGCGCACGCACGCCTCGCGCTCGGCGAGCGACGCCGCGTCGTCTTCCCCGTGCGCGCTGCGGACGGTCGGCAGGACGCCGAGCTCCTCGAAGTCGAGCCCCTCGACCACGCGGGCGCGCTGCCTCCGCTGCGATCGCATGAGCATGAGCGCCTCGTTCGCGGTCACGCGGAAGAGCCAGGTCGTGAAGCTCGAGTCGCCGCGGAACGAGCCGATCGTGCGCACGACCTGGAGCAGCGTGGACTGCACGAGGTCGAGCCGGTCCTCGTCCGAGACGGGGTAGCGCGCGAGCTGCCGCTCGACCTGCGGGCGGATGATGCGCGTGAGCTCCTCGAGCGAGCTCCTGTTGCCGGCCTGCACGCTGCGGATGACGCCCGCGAGCACGGCGGGCGGAAGCGCGCGCAGCTGCGTGGCGTCGGCGCGGGCGTGCGCCTCGGGCGCCTTTCGGTCGCCTGGATCGGTGGTCGGAACGGCGGCCCTGGCCATGAAGCGAACCCTCCCCGTCGAGCGCGGCGCGTGTGAGCGCGTCGCATGTGCCCCGCTGGCGCGCCCGTCTCAGCAAGCCCTCTGCCACCCGCGGCGTGCGCCCGCGCCGCGCGGCGCGTGCGCAAGCGGTTCTCAGCCTGTATAAGCGCCGTCGTGACCCCCGAGGACGGATCGGCCCGAGCACGCCTCCACCCCCTGCCTGCCGGCATGCGCGATCTCTTGCCCGACGAGGCGCGCCGGCGCCGCGCCCTGGCTCGCCGCGTGCTCGACCATTTCGGCCTGCACGGCTTCGATCTCGTCACGCTCCCCGCGTTCGAGCTCGCCGAGGTGCTGGAGCGCGGCCTGGGCAACCTCGACGCCGCCGACGTGCTCCGCTTCATCGAGCCCGAGTCCGGCGAGGTCGCCGCGCTCCGCCCCGACATGACGCCCCAGATAGCCCGCCTCATCGCGACGCGCCTCGCGTCTGCGCCGCCTCCGATCCGGCTATGTTACGAGGGCACGGTCATTCGCCGTCGCCCCGGGCGTGCGCGCCGCCACCGTCAGGTCCCCCAGGCCGGCGTCGAGCTCTTCGGCCTCGCCTCGATCGCCGGCGATCTGGAGATCCTGCGCCTGGCCGCCTCGGTGTCCCGGGCCGCCGGCCTCACCGAGTTCGTCGTGGACCTCGGCCACGCGACGATCGCCCGCGCCCTGCTGGACGCGGTCCCGCCCGAGCTCGCCGGCGCGCTGTCCGAGGCGCTGGAGCTCAAGGATTCGTCGCGCCTCTGCGCGCTCCTGACCGGGCCGGATTCGTCCCGCGTCCCCCGGGCCGTGGCCGAGGCGATCGTCGCATTGCCCGACCTGCACGGCGGCGGCGCCGCCGATCCGGACGGCCACGAGGTGTTCGCCCGGGCCGCCCGCCTGATGGCCGCCACTGCCGCGGCCGGCCCGCTGGAGGAGCTCCGCGCGCTGTGGGACGCCGCCCGGGCGACCCCGGAGCTGACGGGCGTGCTCCGCGTGGACGTGGGCGAGATCCGGGGGCTCGCGTATTACACCGGCGCGATCTTCCACGTGCTCGCCGAGGGCCCCGGGGAGCCGATCGCGTCGGGCGGCCGTTATGACGACCTGCTCGGCCGCTTCGGCGTGCCGATGCCCGCGGTCGGCTTCGCGCTGCACCTCGACGCGGTCGCCCGCGCGAGGGAGGTCGCGGGCATCGAGGAGGGCGCGGCGCCGCGCGCGGTGGTGGCCGTCGCCGGCGCGAGGGGGGAGGAGATCGCCGGGGCGCTCCGCGGCGCCGGGATCCCGGCGGTCCTGCGGGCTCCGGAGGACGATCCGGCGGGTTATGCCGACGCGTGGGATTTCTCCCATATCGTGATGGAGCGCGAGGCCGGGATCGTGGTGTCGAGGCGGTCGCCGTCGGGCGCCCGCGAGGAGGCGGCGCTGGAGCGCGGCAGCGCCGGGCCCGCGATCGCCGAGGCCATCCGGGGGTTTGGGGCGGAGGGCGCGTCACGTGGAGCGCGACCCGGAGCCCCAGATGTGTAACCGGGGCAATGACCCCTGCCGTCGCCCTCACGTATCGAGCGACGCGCGCAGGAACCAGTCGTGCTTCTCGAACTCGGTGATGATCCCGGTCAAGAGGTCCACCGTGTCGGTGTCCGCGTGCCCCTCGGCGACGCTCCGCGACTCCCGCAGCCCGTCGAGGTAGGCCTCGATCCGCTCCGCGAGGAGCCGCACGTGCTCGAGGTCGCGCGTCGTCTCCTGCGGGTAATCCGGGAGCCGCGACGTCTTCGCCACGTGCCGCGCCGTCCCGTAGGCCTTGCCCCCGAGCGTCACGGCCCGCTCCGCGACCGCGTCGTTATGGTTCGCGAGGCTGACGGCGAACGTCTCGAAGAGCGGGTGCAGCGACGGGAACTGCGGCCCCCGGATGTTCCAGTGCGCGACCTTGATCTGGCCGTGCAGGTCCAGCCCATCGGCCAGCCGCGAGTTGAGGGTCTCGACGATGGCGGCGCGGGCGGTCTCGGACAGCTTGCTGGGGCTCCTGTACATGGTCTCCTCCTCGGTGGTCTCGGTTCGACGAGGCCCAACCTAGCGCTTCCCATCCGGGTGCTCCATGACAACGTTTGTCTTGATGTGATAGTCTGTAGCTATCAGTCCCGCGCCGTCCACCGGACGCCCTGCGCCGCGCGGAGAGCGCGCGCGGGAGCCGGCGGCGGACGTTCACGAGGACGCATGGACCGGCGGCGCAATCCTCTATATCTATCATCTATCTGCTCACTCGGAGGCGCGCCGGCGTGGTAGAAGACCCGGCGTGACGGATCGACCCACGGCGCTCCGCGTCCTCGCCGCCCTTGGTCGCACGCCGGTGGGCGATGCGGCCGTGCTGGTTGGCTCGTCGGGCCTGTTCGGCTTTGCTTCCAGCGTCCCCGCGCTCACGGAGGATATCGATGTGTCGGTCCCCGAGCCGCTCGTCTCGCAGCGTGGGCCCGAGATCGTGGACGGGCTCGCCAGTGAGGGGTTCGAGCACGAGCCGGGGACCGCGACCTTCGTCAGCGCGGACGGCGTCGCGTTCGACCTCCTGGGGCACGGGGAGCCGGAGGAGGGGGACCATATCGGCGGGGCGGGGGTCCTCCGGGTCATGGTGTTCGAGGACATCTCGAGGATCGTGGGAGAGCTCGGGGCCACGGCCGCGCTGCCGGAGGGCGGGCGAGCCCTGACGCCGGCCGGATTCGTGGCCACCAAGCTGCTGACCGAGCGAGCACACAAGGGAGCAAAGGACAAGCTCCAGGCGCTGCTCGTCCTCGCCGAGCGCGCCGGGGACGTGCGCTTCGAGGCGGAGCTGTCGCGCCTTCTCGCCGCGGTGGATCCGGTGCGGCTCGACGACGTGAGGGCCGGCGCTCAGGACGCGTTCCTCGCGCTCGGGCGCGATCCGACGTTCGCGGATGCGGGCGCCGAGGGCTATGCGCCGGCCCTGCGTCAGGCGGAGATCGGGCTCGAGCGCCTCACGGCCATCCTGGAGCGAGTCAATGGCTGATCGCCGGCGAGCGCTCACGGCGGAGGAGCGGCTGGCCGAGCGGCACCGCGACCTGGCGAGGCTCCGGCGGGAGAGGTTCGCACGGGAGCTCGCGGGTCCGCTGTGGCGCCGCATGGCCGCGGTGACGCCGGTGCTGTTCCAGCGCGAGGGCGCCGTGTGCGCGAGGCGGCTATGCGCCGAGCCGAAGCCCGTCATCGACGCGCTCCGCGAAGACGCGGTGTTCGCGCTGGACACCGCGATGCGGCTCACCCACGGTTTCGGCTTCCTGTCGAGCGGAGATGTCCAGGCGTACCTCGTGAGCCCGGCGCCGCTCGATCGGCTCGTGGCGGAGGGGCTGATCGCGGAGCCGGCCCACCCGGACACCGTGCTGGTGCGGCCCTGGCCGGGGCCACCGAGGCTCATCGCCTGCGTGGTGAATGAGCTGCCGCCCTCGCGCAGGGTCGCCGGCGATTACACCGTCGTGAGCGCGGAGCGCCTCCGGCGAGAGCTCGTCGGCGCCGTCGGGGCGCGCGCCGATCTGTTCGCGCTGCTCGAGCGGGCAGAGCGCTCGGGTCCGCGCGCGGTCTGACGCGCGGAGCACGCGCCCCGCCCCGGCGCTCGGGATTTCCCTGACGGCGAGGCTCGCACCGGGTAAAGTGGGGGTCGATGGACGTGACGGCGCGGGCGGGGGAACGGGGTGTGCCGGCCGAGCGCGACGTGGAGGCGCTGCGGCGGCGTGTGGCCGAGCTGGAGCGCGATCTCGCCGAGGCGCGCGCGGGCGGCGCCGCCCGCCGCGCGGCGCCGGAGAGCTGGTCCGACGCGCTCCTCGAGGAGGCCGAGCGCGCCGCCCAGGTGGGCACCTACGTCTGGGACCTGGCGACGAACAAGGTGACCTGGTCGAGGCAGCTCTTCCGGATCCTCGGCCATGACCCGGCGCGCGACGCGCCGTCCCTCGAGGCGTTCTTCGACGCGCTGCACCCGGACGACCGCGAGCGGATCCGCGCCGCCTCCAGGGAGGCGGCGCAGGCGGGTCCGGGGAGGCCCATGGCGCTCCGGGTCCGGCAGCCGGGCGGCGCGATCCGCGAGTGCGTGCTCGAGGGCCTCGGGATCCGCGACGAGGACGGCGCCCTGGTGCGCATCGTGGGGACGATGCTCGACATCACCGATCGGCGCAGGCTGGAGGAGCAGCTCCTCCATAGCCAGAAGCTCGAGGCGGTCGGGCGCCTGGCGGGCGGCGTGGCGCACGATTTCAACAACATGCTGGCCGCGATCTTCGGGAACCTCGACCTCGCGGATCGCTGCATGCCGGAGGCGGGCTCCGCGCGGGAGTATTGCCGCCAGATCCGCCTCGCGGCCGAGCGCGCGGCGGACCTCACGCGGCAGCTCCTGACGTTCGCGCGCAAGCAGATCACGCGCCCCGCGCTGCTCGATCCGAACGCGCTGATCCACGGCGTGGTCCAGCTCCTCCGCCCGACGCTGGGCGACGGCGTCCGCCTCGACATGCGCCTCCAGGAGGGCGTCTGGCCGATATGGATCGATCAGGGCCAGTTCGAGCAGCTCCTCATCAACCTGGCGGTGAACGCCCGCGACGCGATGCCCGACGGCGGCTGCCTGATCGTGGCGACCGAGAACGTCACGCTCGACGAGGACCGCTGCCCGACGTTGCCCGGCGTGCCCCCCGGCGATTACGTGCAGATATCGGTGACCGACACCGGTCAGGGCATCGATCCGTCGATCCAGCAGCTCGTGTTCGAGCCATTCTTCACGACGAAGGACGCCGGCAAGGGCACCGGGCTCGGGCTCGCGGCGAGCCACGGCATCGTGAAGCAGCACGGCGGCTACATCTATTTGACCAGCGAGCCGGGCCGCGGCGCCCGCTTCACGATCTGCCTGCCCCGCGCGCGCCGCCCCGCCGCGGACGCGCAGGCGCCGGCATGCGGCGCGACGGCGCCGTGAGCCGAGCGAGCCCAGCCGTCGTGGGCGTGGGGTGGTCGTATCTGCGGGCGCTCCGCCGGAGGGTCCGTCCATCGCGTTGCGAGCGGACGCCCGAAGCTCGCTCGCGGGCGGGATCTGCGCTAAAGGCCCGGGGTTCGTTCGGGAGGTCGGGGCGCCGCGCACGCGGGCCGTCGTCCGACGGGTTCGGGGCCCAAGCGCGGGCCCCTCGGCAGTGAGCAGCGAGATCGGGGCGCCGAAGGCGGAGCGCCCCGCGGGAGCAGCGGATGACCGCGGTCGTGATCGTCGGTGCGCAGTGGGGGGATGAGGGCAAGGGCAAGGTCGTCGACCTGTACACGGAGAGCGCGGACCTGGTCGTGCGCTACGCGGGCGGGCCCAACGCGGGGCATACGCTGGTCGTGGGGGACGAGAAGATCATCGTGCGGCTGATCCCGAGCGGGATCCTGCGGCCGTCCGCGCGCTGCGTGATGGCGCAGGGGATGGTGGTGGATCCGGGCGTGCTCGTCGCCGAGATCGACGCGCTCGAGGCGCGGGGGTACGCGACGGCGGGGCGGCTGTTCGTGTCGGACCGGGCGCACCTGATCCTGCCGTTCCACCCGCTGGTCGACGCGCTGCGGGAGGCGGCGAATGACGGATCGCGGCTCGGGACGACGAAGCGGGGGATCGGGCCCTGTTACGAGGACAAGGCGGCGCGGCGCGGGGCGCGGCTGGGCGACCTGCGCGACATGAAGAGGCTGTCGGGGATCGTGGCGCGGTCGCTGGAGGCGTGGGCGCCGACGATCCGGGCGCTGGGCGGGGAGCCGCCGGCGCTGGAGGCGATCCTCGGCGAGCTGACGCCGCTGGCGGCGCGGATCGCGCCGCTGCTCACCGACACGTCGCTGCTCATCGACGCGGCGCTCCGGAAGGGCGAGCGGGTGATCCTCGAGGGGGCGCAGGGGACGCTGCTCGACCTGGATCACGGGACGTTTCCGTTCGTGACCTCGTCGTCGGCGGTGGCGGGCGGGGCGTGCGTGGGGGCGGGGATCGGGCCGACGCGGATCCGGCGCGTGCTGGGGCTGGCGAAGGCGTACTGCACGCGGGTGGGCGAGGGGCCGATGCCGACCGAGCTGACCGGGGAGCTCGGGGAGCGGCTCCGCTCGGTCGGAGGCGAGTACGGGTCGGTGACGGGGCGGCCGCGGCGGACGGGGTGGATCGATCTGCCGGCGCTGCGGTACGCGGCGCGGGTGAACGGGATCGACGGGATCGCGCTGACGAAGCTGGACGTGCTGACGGGCATGCCGGAGCTCAAGGTGTGCGTGGCGTACGAGACGCCGGAGGGGCGGACCCGCGAGCTGCCGATCGACGACCTCGCTGGCGCGGTGCCGGTGCTCGAGGACGTGGCGACGTGGAGCGAGCCGCTGGCCGGGGCGCGATCGACGCGCGAGCTGCCGGCGACGGCGCGGGACTACGTGGCGCTGATCGAGCGCGAGGGGGGCGTGCCGGTGGACGTGATCTCCGTGGGGCCTCAGCGCGACGCGACGATCGTGCTGCGTAACGCCTTCGCCTGAAGGCGCCGCCGTCGGGCCGGGCACAGGGAAGACTCGAAGGGACGCTCCTCCCGCAGGCCAGGGGGTGATGGTCGCCAGTCCGTGCGCCCACGTGGTCAAATGTGTGTGCCAGCATACTACTCGTTAGTCCGGAACGGATCATGTACAAGGGGGCATGCCCACATTCGGACCCATGCATCCGCCCCCATCTACCGACGGGTCGATAGAGCAGTTCCTCCGAGCAGCCATCCACGCCGCCGGCGCCGTGGCGAAGCTGCACCAGAGCGGCACGATCCACCAGAACATCAATCCGCAGACATTGCGGATCGATCCCCGGGGACAGGGCGTCGAGCTGACGAACGCAGAATCGAACCTGTCCTCGACGCGCCCGGTGCTCGCGCTGCCGATCGAGGCGCTGCCGTACATGGCGCCGGAGCAGACGGGGCGGCTCGAGGGGGCCGTCGATCACCGCGCGGATCTCTATTCGCTGGGCGTCGTGCTCTACGAGCTCCGCGCGGGGACGTTGCCATTCCACGCGGACGATCCGCTCGGGTGGGTGCACTGCCACGTCGCCAGGACCCCCCGGCCGCTCGCGGAGGCCGCCCCGGCGACGCCGCCGATCGTCGCGGATATCGTGATGAAGCTGCTCGCGAAATCACCCGATGAGCGCTATCAGAGCGCGCGCGGCGCGACGTACGATCTCGAGCGTTGCCTCGCCGCGCTCCTGGCCGAAGGGCGCATCGAGCCTTTCCCGCTCGGCTCGCAGGACGTCTGGGACAAGCTCCAGACAGCGACCCGGATGTACGGGCGCAGGGAAGAGCTCGTCACACTCCGCGCGGGTCTGGAGCGGGTCCGGGCGACGGGGGCCGTGGAGGTGGTGCTCGTCACCGGCCCGTCAGGGATCGGCAAGACCGCGCTCCTGCGCGAGGTGCAGCGCGACGCGGGCCTCCCGTTCCTCTGGGGGGAGCTCGAGCTGCAGGAGCGCGGCGTCCCGTACGCGGCGCTCGGGCGGGCGTTCCGGGATCTGAGCCGGCGTATCGTGGCCTCGACCGACGCGGAGATCGCCGCGCTCCGGGCGCAGCTCGCGGACGCGCTGGGCGACAACGCGCGGCTCGTCATGGATCTCGTCCCGCAGCTCGAGCTGGTGCTCGGCGAGCCGCCCGCTGTCCCCGCCCTGTCCCCGGCGGACGCGCGCAACCGCTTCCACGCGACGCTCCTGAGCTTCTTCCGCGTGCTCACCTCGCGCGAGCACCCGCTCGTCCTCTGCCTCGATAACCTGCAGTGGGCCGACGTCGCGAGCATGGAGCTCCTGCAGCATGTCCTCACGCAACCCGACGTCCGGAACCTGCACGTCATCGGGATCTACCGCGATGAGGAGGTGGACGCCTCGCACCCCGTGACGGCCGCGCTGGACGAGATCCGGCGCGCCGGGGTGCCGATCACGTCGGTCGAGATCGGGCCGCTGTCCCAGGAGCAAGTGGTCGAGCTCGTGCTGGACATGTTCCGGTGCGAGAGAGCGCAGGCGGAGCACCTCGCGGCGCTGCTTTGGACCAAGACGAGCGGCAACCCCTTCTTCGCCGCGCAGCTCCTCCGCGCGCTGAACCAGGAGCAGCTCATCCGCTTCGACGCGCGGGCGTGGATGTGGCGGTGGGACATCGCGGAGCTGGAGGCCAAGGAGATCACCGACGACCTCGTCGAGCTCGTGCTCGGCAAGCTCCGGCGCCTGACCGAGGCTTCGCTGGATGTCCTCAAGATCGCCGCCTGCATCGGGAGCGAGTTCTCGGTGCGCCTGCTCGGCACGCTGTGCGGCAAGGCGCCCGAGGAGGTCCGAAAGGCCTTGCTGCCCGCGCTCACCGAGGGGCTCTTGCTGCACCGCCCCGAGGGGTACAAGTTCCTGCACGACCGCGTGCTGCAGGCGGCCTACGCCATGATCCCGCAGGACGAGGTGGCCGATCTGCACCTCCGCCTCGGGTGGCTGTTGCTCGAGCAGGCGCCCGAGGGCGCGACCGACGGGCTGATCTTCGAGGTCGTGCACCAGCTCAACAGGGGCGCCGCGCGCGCCGCCACGGAGGGCGAGCAGCGCCGGATCGCGGAGCTCAACCTGCGCGCCGGGCAGAAGGCGAAGGCGGCCGGCGCGGCCAGATCCGCCGCGACATACCTCGCGACGGGCCTGTCGCTCCTGCCCGGCGGCGGATGGGGCGGCGATCCGCGGCTGGCATTCCGGCTGCATCTCGCGCTCGCGGAGTGCGAGCTCCTGATCGGGCGCTTCGGCGAGGTCGAGCGGCTCTGCGCGCTCCTCCTGGAGCACGCCGAGGCGCGGGTGGACCGGGCGAGCGTCCATCGCATCCTGATCCAGGCCGCGGCGGCGCAGGCCGACAATGCGCGCGCTGTCGAGATCGGGCTCACCTGCCTCCGGATGTTCGGGATCGAGCTGCCCCAGAGCGTGGGGCCGGAGGACGCCCGCGCCGAGATCGTCTGGGTGCGCGACAAGCTCAAGGAGCTCACGCTGGAGGAGCTGCTCGCGCTGCCGGAAATGGGCGATCCGGACCTCGTCGCCGCGGCCGAGAGCCTGGCGGCCCTGGCCTCGACGGCGCTGTACGTCAAGCCGGATCTCGCCCAGCTCGCCTTCGCGCGGATCGTGCGGCTCAGCATCCTGCACGGCAACTGCCCGGCGTCGATCCACGGCTACGTGGCGCTCGCCATGGTGCTCTGCTCCGTGTTCGGCGAATTCGACATCGGCTATCGGCTCGGCAAGCTCGCGTGCGAGCTCGAGCAGCGGCCCGGCTTCAACAGCGGGATCGCATTCAGCGCCGCCGGGGGGCTCGTCGTCATCTGGTCACGCCCCCTGCGGGAGGCGCTCGAATACCTGCGCATCGGCTTCCGGCGCGCGCGCGACAGCGGCAACCCGATGTTCGCCGCCGCGACCCTGTTCCACAGCGTGAGCGACCTGCTCGCCATGGGGGAGCCGCTCGACGCCGCGCACGAGGCGACCCTGCCGGCCCTCGAGTACGCCGCAGGCGCGAAGCTCGCCTACATGGTCGATTGCTTCATCATATGCCAGCGGTTCATCAGCGCCCTGCGCGAGGGGAGCGATCGGTTCGGCTCGATGAACGCGGAGGGCTCCGGCGAGGAGGCATTCGAGGCGCACCTGCGAGAGCGGAACATTCCGCTCGTCCGGTTCATCTACCACATCTACAAGCTCGGCGCGCGATACCTGGTGCACGATTACGCGAGCGCCGGCGCGGCGGCGGACGAGGCGGAGGACCTCCGCTGGAGCTCCCTGTACTCGATCGTCGATGCCGAGCTCTGTTTCTACGCCGGCCTCACGGCCGCGGCGCTCTTCGAGGGCGCGGACGAGGCCGAGCGCGCGCGCCTGCGGGGCCGGATGTCGGCCCACGAGGCGCAGCTCCGCCGGTGGGCCGAGAGCTGCCCGGACAACTTCGGGTGCAGGCACGCGCTCGTCGCCGCCGAGATCGCGCGCGTCGAGGGCCGGGAGCACGAGGCGTCGACCCTCTACGATCAGGCCGTCCGCGGGGCCCGCGACAGCGGGTTCGTCCAGATCCAGGGCCTCGCCTGCGAGCTGGCAGGGCGCTTCTACCTGGGCCGCGCCTTCGCGATCCTGCCGGGCGCCTATCTGAGGGAGGCGCGGGACTGCTACGCGCGCTGGGGCGCGATCGGCAAGGTGCGCCAGCTCGACGCGCTCCACTCGGACCTCATCGCCGCGCCGCGCCGGGAGAGCGGGCCCGCGCAGAGCGCGGAGGCGGAGCCGATCGACTCGCTCACCGCAGCGAAGGCCACCGCGGCCATCTCCAGCGAGATGGCCCCCGACGAGGTGCTCGCGACCCTGATGCGCATCCTGAGCGAGCACGCGGGGGCGCAGCGAGCCTGCCTGCTCGTGCCCTCCCGGGAGGGGCTCAGCCTGGCGGCCGAGATCAACTCGGACCGCGACGACGTGCAGGTCGACATCCCGAGGACCAAGCGCCCGATCTCGGATGCCACCTTCCCGCTGCCCATCGCCCATTACGTCCGGCGGACGCGCGAGAAGCTCATCCTGGACGACACGGCCGCCAATGCGATGTTCTCGACGAGCGCCTACGTCGCCGGCGTGCGGCCCAAATCGATGCTCTGCGCGCCCATCGTGCGGCGCGGGGAGGTCGCCGGCATCATCTACCTGGAGAACAGGCTCGTGCGGGGCGCGTTCACGCCGCGGAGGCTCGCGCTGCTCGAGTTCCTCTCCGCGATCTCCCTCGAGAACGCCCTGCTCGCGGCCGATCTCGCGCGGGAGACCGCGGAGCGGACCCAGGCGGAGGAGACGCTGCGGCGGAGCGAGGAGCGCCTCGCGCGGCTGCTCGAGACGGCGAACGTGGTCCCATGGGAGGCCGACCGCGAGACGGGCCGGTTCACGTATGTCGGTCCGCAGGCGGTGAAGATGCTCGGCTATCCCCCGGAGGCGTGGCTCGCGGCGGACTTCCTCGACGAGCGCGTGGACGCCGAGGACAGGGACCGCGCGCGATTGCACCTGCTCGCCGGCGACAATGACTTCGATTTCCGCCTGAGGACCGCCGGCGGGCGCACGGTGTGGCTGCACAACGTCGTGAGCGCGCGCCCGGTCGACGGCTCCGGCGTGATCGGCGGGTTCTTCTTCGACGTGACCGAGCGCAAGGAGGCCGAGAGGGTCCTCAAGGAGAAGCTGAGCATCATCGAGATGCAGCAGGAGGCGATCCAGCGGCTGTCGACGCCCATCATGCAGGTGTGGGAGGGCGTCTTGACCATGCCGGTGCTGGGCGCCGTCGACGAGCGGCGCGCCGAGCAGATGATGAGCGTGGTGCTGGACGAGGTGGCGCGCACCGGCAGCCATCACATCATCATCGATCTGACGGGCGTCGATTCGGTCGACGTGAGGACCGCCGATCACATCGTGAGGATCGTCCGGGCCGTCCAGCTCCTCGGGGCCACGGGCATCGTGGTGGGCATCCGGGCGGAGGTGTCGAGCACGATCGTGTCGCTGGGGGTCGATCTGTCGGGGATCATCACGCTCGCCAACCTGCGGCAGGCGCTCGTCCTGTGCATGGCGCATCGGCAGGGCGGGCGCGGGGGGCACGCGCGATAGGCGCCCTCACCCGCCCGCGCGGCTGGCGGCCTCGACGCGGGCGGGGCCGCGCGGCTCCGCGGCGGTGAGCGCCTCCTCGATCCGCGCGCCGAGGCCCCTGGCGAGATCGCCGGACAGGATGGTGAAATGGTCGCCCGGCACCCGCACCGCGGTCACCTCGCGGACCGGGAGCTTGCCGCTCGCCGCCGCCCAGCGGAGCGACGAGGCGACGAGCCCCCGATCCCGGGACACGAAATGGATCGCCGGCACGTCGAGCTCCGCCGGGGCGTGGCGGCCCCAGATCGCGATGTGGTGGTCGTACACGGCGAGGTTCGGCGCGACCAATGCGAGATCGCCGGCGAGGCGGGCGATCGAGCCCTCCTCTCCACGATCTCCCTCCTGGGCCGCGCGCTCCGCGAGGACCGCCGGCAGCACCGCCAGCGCCGGCAAGCGCTCGTCCACGCGGCGCAGGAGCTGGAGCAGGCCGCTCGACGACATGAGCACGTCGACCAGCACGAGCTTCGCCACCCGGTCCCCCCCGCGCTGGAGCTGGCGCGCCACCTCGATGGCGACCACGCCGCCGAACGACCAGCCGCCGATGAGGAAGGGGCCCTCCGGCTGCGCCTGCCGGACGGCATCCGCGTAGAGAGCCGCCATTTCGACGAGGCTCCCCGGGCGCGCCGTGCCGTCCTCGAGCATGGGGCATTGAATGCCGAAGAATGGCCTGTCCGGGCTCATCGCCTTCGCCAGGGGGGCGTAGCAGAGCGCGCCGCCGCCGATGGGGTGAATACAGAAGAAGGGTCGCTTCGTCCCTGACGCTCGCAGCGGCACGAG
>CAYQYG010000132.1:0-19064 GCA_964421485.1 uncultured Polyangiaceae bacterium
ACGCCGCGCTTCCGATCTGGCGCGCCCGCGGCGCCCGCCGCGCGGGGCGCCGCGGGCGCGCTCCGCGAGGGGAACGCCCGCGGCGCCGCGATCTCCGCGCCCACGGCGAACGGTTCGAAGTCGTCCCCCTCGAGCCAGCCGATGCTCATCCGCACGTTGGCGCCCGCGGGGATGCCGCGCACGAAGCGATCACCGAAGAGCGCGCCGACGGCGACGTCGCGCCGCTCCACGAGCGGCCCGTCCCACGTCGGCAGGACCGCGACGAGGCGCAGCGCGAGCTGGCCGCCGGGGCGCCTCGCGCGGGCGCGCGCGAGCGTCGCGGGGCGGACCTCCCAGTACACGTAGACGGTCTCCGGATCGACGGCCATGCCGACGACCTCGTCGACGTCGTATCGCTCCGGCAACGGCGCGCTCGCCGCTGCGACATCGGGCGCCGCAGGCTCCGCGGCCGCGGGCGGCGGCTCGACGGCCCGGGGCGCCTCCTCGATCACCGGCGGCCCCTCGCCGATCGCAGGCACCTCCCCGGCGACCGCGGACACCGCCTCCACGATCCCGGAGATCTCCTCGACGACCGCGGACGCTTGCTCCACGACCGCGGACGCCGCCTCCACGATCGTGGACGCCACCTCCACGATCGCAGGCGTCTCCTCGCCGACGGCCACGCCCTGCGGGGCGGCGGGCGCCGCCTCCACGGCAGGGTTCTCCTTACCCGCCGCGGCGGCCGGCTGCTCCTCGCTCCCGCCCGCCGCAGGCTCCTCTTCGACATCATCCACCGACACGCGCTCCTCCTCGATCGCAGCCGCGGGCTGCTCCGTCGTCTCCTGGCCCGCGGCCGGCGCGTCGGCGCCGGCGCGCTTGCCGCGCGGGCGCTTCGACTGCTCCACGAGCCTCGCGCGGAGCTGCCGCGCGCCCTCGTGCTCCGGCTCCCGCGCGAGCACCTCGTCGAGCACCGCGATCGCGCGCTCGACGTGACCCTGCGCCGCGTAGATCTCGGCGAGCGTCACCGTCGGCAGCGGCGGCGGGGGCGGCGGCCAGGGCTCGGGCGGCGGTGCGCCGCGCAGCGCCCGCGCCGCCTCGGGCAGGTGCAGGCCGCGCTCCACCACGCGGGCGAGCAGATCGCGGGCCCGGCCGAGGAAGCCCCGCGCGCGGGCGCGCTCGCGCTCGCTCCGCGCCGAGCGCGCCAGGATCTCGTCGATCAGCTCGGGCTGCGTCAGCACGCGCGGCCGCGGCACGCCGAGCCGCTCGGCCTCGGCAATCAGCTCCTCACGCGTCAGCCCCTCGAGATCGCGCCGCTGCATGGCGGCGGAAGCTACCACACGGGGCCCCGCGCGGAGCCCCCGATGCCCACCGTCAGCGCCAGGCGCCCGCCGCCGCGGGATCCTCCCGCAGCGGATCGAGCAGATCGCGCGCGGCCGCGGCGTCGCGCGCGATCTGCTCGCGGAGCTCGGGCAGGCCGGAGAACCTCCGCTCGGGGCGCAGGCGGGCGATCAGATGGACGCGGAGCCGCGCACCATAGAGGTCCTCGTCGACATCGAACAGGTGCACCTCGACGCTCGGGCGCGCCGCCCGGGGATCCTTCACCGTGGGGCGCACGCCGAGGTTCATCACGCCGCGCGCGAGCGCCCTCGAGCGGCCGGTGGCGGCCGCGCCCTCGCCGGGCTCGACGACGCGATCCACGAGCACCGCGTAGACGCCGAACGGAGGCAGCGCCTCGACGACATCGTCCAGGTTGCACGTCGGGAAACCGATCGTCCGCCCGCGCTGGTCGCCCTTGATAACGACGCCCGAGAGCATGTGCGGCCGCGAGAGCATACCCGCCGCGGCGTCGAGATCGCCGCGCGCGATCGCGTCGCGGATCCGCGTGCTCGACCACGGGCCCTCGGCGTCGCCGACGAGCGGGTGCGAGCGCGTCTCGAAGCCGTGCGCCTCGCCGAGCCGCGCGAGCGCGGCGAAATCGCCCGCGCGCCGGTGGCCGAAGCGGAAGTTGTCGCCGACCATCACCACCCGCGCGCCGAGCCGGCCCACGAGCTCCTCGCGCACGAACTCCTCCGGCGCCTGCTCCGAGAAGGCGCGATCGAACGCCTCGATCACCACGCGGATCGAGGGCTGCGCGCGCGCGATGAGCTCGAGCTTGCGCGGCAGCGCGGTCAGCGTCTCCGGCGGCGTGCGGCCGAGCGTGAGCGCCGGGTGCGGGTGGAAGGTGAGCACGACGGGCGCGAGCGCGCGGCGCGCGGCCTCGCCCGCGGCCTCCGCGAGCAGCGCCTGGTGGCCGCGGTGGACCCCGTCGAAGTTGCCGATGATCACCACGCTGCCGCGCGGCGCGCCCGCGCCCCGACGATCGCTTCCCGCGGCGAGTGAGGACTCCACACGCGCTACCTAACCTGAAGCCGCGCTCGCGGAAAAGCGGACCGACGCGGCTGCGCCCGGCCTCTGCCGGGGTTCGGGGCGCAGGGCCCCGCCAGGCGCCCCGCGTGGAGCGCGCCCCGAAGCCCCGATCGTCGATGACGCGCCCGCTGCTTGACGTTCCCAGCCTCGGCTGTTAGAGCCGCGCTCGCCAGAGGGGGCCGGACGCTGGAGGTGTGCCGTGTTCAAGAGAGTCAGTATCTTCTCCGGCAACGCCAACATCGCGCTGACTCAGGAAATCTGCCAGGTCCTCGAGTTCCCGCTCGGCAAGTGCAGGGTCAGTCGCTTCTCCGACGGGGAGACGTTCTGCGTCATCCAGGAGAACGTGCGCGGCGTTGACACCTATGTCGTGCAGCCGACCTGCTCGCCCGTGAACGACAACGTGATGGAGCTCCTCATCATGGTCGACGCGCTCCGGCGCGCCTCGGCCGGCTCGATCACCGCGGTCATCCCGTACTACGGCTACGCCCGGCAGGACCGGAAGGTCGCGCCCCGCACGCCGATCACCTCGAAGCTCGTCGCCGACCTCATCGTCGCCGCCGGCGTCAACCGGATCGTCGCGCTCGACCTGCACGCCGGCCAGATCCAGGGCTTCTTCAACATCCCCTTCGACCACCTCTTCGCGATGCCCGCGCTGCTCGATCAGCACCTGCGCGAGCACTACAGCAAGGACGTGGTCATCGTCTCGCCGGATGCGGGCGGCGTGGAGCGCGCGCGGGCCTACTCGAAGCGCCTCGGCGGCACGCTGGCGATCATCGACAAGCGGCGCGAGCGCGCGAACGAGAGCGAGGTGATGAACATCATCGGCGACGTGGCCGGCCGCCGCTGCCTCATCCTCGACGACATCATCGACACGGCCGGCACGCTGGTGAACGCCGCGAACGCCCTCATCAAGGCCGGGGCGAAGAGCGTCGCCGCCTGCGCCACCCACCCCGTCCTGTCCGGGCCGGCCCTGGACCGCATCCGCGAGTCGCCGCTCTCGGAGGTCGTGGTCACGAACTCGATCCCGCTCTCCGAGGAGGCGAAGGCCTCCGGCAAGTTCAGGGTGGTCTCCGTGGCCCGGCTCCTCGCCGAGGCCATCCGCCGGATCCACCACTCGGACTCGGTGAGCTCGCTGTTTGTATAGGGGCTCGACCCCCGCACGCGTTTTCTGCTATAGCGCCGGGCCCCCCAGTTCACACCCGGGGCTCCGGGTCGCGCTCCCGCGCGAAGCGCGGGCCCAGACCAGCCAGGAGAGAGTTGTCGTCATGGAGATCATCAAGCTCAGCGCCACGCGCCGCGAACAGAGCGGGAAGGGCCCGTCGGGACGCCTCCGCCGCGCCGGGAAGATCCCCGCCATCGCCTACGGCCGCGAGCTCGCGCCGCTCTCGGTCGCGATCGCCCCGAAGGGGCTCCTCCAGGTGCTCGGCTCCGACCACGGGCAGAACTCGGTCGTCGAGCTGGCGATCGAGGGAGGCGAGACGCTGACCGTGATGGTGCGCGACTACGACTACCACCCGATCACCCGCGAGCTCGTCCACGCGGACTTCGTGCAGGTCAAGCTCGACCAGCCCGTCGACGTCGACGTGCCCTTCCGCCTCACGGGCAAAGCCAAGGGCGTGGTGACCGGCGGCATCATCCAGCAGATCTTCCGGAAGATCCCGGTGCGCAGCCTGCCGGAGAAGATCCCGGCGTTCATCGAGGTCGACATCACCGAGCTCGACGTCGGCGACTCCCTCAAGGCGAGCGCGCTCAAGATGCCCGAGGGCGTCAAGATCCGCCTCGCGGACGAGCAGACGATCGTCGTCTGCAACGCGCCGGAGAAGGCCGGCGCCGAGGAAGAGGCCGCGAAGCCCGGCGCGCCCGGCGCGCCCGGCGCGCCCGCTGCGGCGGCTGCGGCGGCTGCTCCTGCGGCGGCTGCACCGGCGAAGGGCGGCAAGGAAGAGAAGAAGGAGAAGAAGTAGCGCCAGCGGGCTCGGTCCGGCGTTCGGGGCTCCGGGGCGCGCTCCACAGGGCGCGCCACGTGGAGCGTGCCCTCCGCCCCGGACCCCGGCCCGCAGGCCCCTCGCGCACTTCCGCCTCGCCCCCGCGGCGCCCTGCGCCGCGCCCCCCCCGAGCTCTTCGCCATGCTGCTCGTCGTCGGCCTGGGCAACCCGGGCAAGGAGCACGCCTCCCACCGGCACAACGTCGGCTTCATGGCCGTCGACGCGCTGGCCTCGGAGGTGCGCGCGGACGCGTTCCGCGACAAGTTCTCCGGGCTTTACGCCAGGGCCGAGATCGCGGGCCAGCCGGCGATCCTGCTCAAGCCGATGACGTTCATGAACGCGTCGGGCCGGTGCGTGCAGCCGGCGATGGCCTTCTTCAAGGTCGCGCCGGCCGAGCTGCTGGTGATCCACGACGAGCTCGACCTGCCCTTCGGCACGGTGCGCCTCAAGCTCGGCGGCGGGCACGCGGGGCACAACGGCCTCCGGTCCATCATGGCGAGCGCCGGGACCGGGGACTTCGGCCGGGTCCGGATCGGGATCGGCAGGCCGCCGCCGGAGTTCCGGGGCGAAGTGGCGGACTTCGTGCTGTCCGGGTTCGATGCGGTCGAGCGAGCCGCCCTCGCCGACTGCTTGAAGCAGGCGGTGCAAAGTGTGCTAGAAGTCGCCGCCCGCGGCTTCGAGGCCGCGATGAACGTGCGCAACACCCGGCCCAGGCCGGCGAAGAAGCAGAAGGACGAGGGTACCGCGAAG
The DNA here is from genome assembly GCA_964421485.1 of uncultured Polyangiaceae bacterium. Taxonomy (GTDB): domain Bacteria; phylum Myxococcota_A; class Polyangia; order Polyangiales; family Polyangiaceae; genus CAYQYG01. The sequence goes on from CAYQYG010000132.1 coordinate 5,118, forward strand.
GCGGATCCCCCCGCCCCGAACCCCGAGGCCGCAGCCGGGCCCGCGAAATCGGATCCGGAGCGGCGCTGAACGAGGGGCTCCGGCCCCTTTTTCCTCGCTCCCGCGCGAGACGTCGCGGGGGCCATTGTCCGAGAGGGAAGACACAAGTGAGTCGACAGGTCACGGCGCCCGGGCGCGCCAGAGAGTACGAGACCATTTACATCCTGCGACCCGACATCGACGCGGACAGCGCCGAGAAGCTCGGGTCGCGCGTCGCCGAGGTCGTGGGCCGCGAGAGCGGGCGCCTCACGAAGGTCGAGACGTGGGGCCGGCGCCGGCTCGCGTACGACATCTCGAAGCACCGCCGCGGCGTCTACGTGTACCTCAAGTACCTCGGCAACGGCCGCGTGGTCTCCGAGGTCGAGCGCAACCTGCGCCTCACCGACGGCGTCCTCAAGTACCAGACGGTGCTCCTCCGGAGCGACGTCGAGGCCGCGGGGCTCGCGATCGCGGACGAGGACGTGAAGTTCGAGCGGCTCGAGCTGCCGCCCGTCGAGGAGGACCGCGACGAGTCGCGCGAGCGCCAGCTCGGCCTGATCGAGCCGGAGCGCCGGGCGGAGCGGAGCGCCGAGGCGCAGGCCCCCGACGAGGACGCCAGCTTCGAGGGCGAGGCGGAGGCCGCGGGCGACGAGGAGGAGAGCTGAGCCATGAACGGACGCAACATGGACTCGGGCCGCAACGGCGGCTCTGACTACGACGATCGCGATTTCGGGCGCGCGCCGGACCTGAACGCCGACGCCCCCGGGCGGCGCCGCACCGGCAAGAAGCGCGTCTGCCGCTACTGCGCCGACAAGGCGCTGGTCATCGACTACAAGGACCCGCAGGCGCTCAAGTACTTCATCTCGGAGCGCGGCAAGGTCGTCCCTCGCCGCATCAGCGGCAACTGCGCGCGGCACCAGCGCAAGGTGACGCTCGCCATCAAGCGCGCGCGGAACATCGCGCTCTTGCCGTTCACGGTGACGGCGTAGGAGGTCGGCCATGGCTACCCACATCCACGTGGTCCTGACGGAGGACCTCCACAACGTCGGCAAGAGCGGGGAGCTCGTGAAGGTGCGCCCCGGCTTCGCGCGCAACTACCTCATCCCGCGCGGCCTCGCGGTCGGCGCGACGGCCGAGAACGTCGCCCGGATCGAGCACGAGAAGCGCGTGGCCGAGGCGCGCGCCGCGAAGGCGCGCTCCGAGGCGGAGCAGCTCGCGGCGAAGCTCAGCTCGGTGAAGCTCACGATCTCGCGGCCGGCCGGCGAGGGCGACAAGCTCTACGGCTCGGTGACGGCCCGCGACGTCGAGGAGGCCCTCTCCGCGCAGGGCTACAGCGTCGACCGCCGCCGCATCGAGACCGATCCGATCAAGACGATCGGCACGCACTCGATCTCGATCCGCCTCGCTCCTTCCATCACCGCGACCGTCGAGCTCACCGTCGCCGCCAAGTAGCGGCCGATCGGTCCGGGCGCGGCGGCGGACCGCCGCGCCCGAGCTCGCCTGCCGGATCGAGCCTCTCCCACCCAGGATTCACGCGCGCGCGCCAGGGCGTGCCCGCGCGCGGCCGCCCGGTCGCCTGCGCGGATCGCTCGCCCGCTCGAGCACGACGCCGGGCGGCGCGCGCGGACATCCCGGAGCGCCTCGCCCGCGCGGGCGGCGCCCGGCGGCTCGCCCATTGCCGTGCGCGCGCTCGGATACAGGAGCAGACCTCCGTCAACGAAAAGGTGGATGGATTGAGAGAGGGCCCACGCGAATAGCGCGAATGCCGCCGGACGGCGCCAAATATTGCAGGCGAGCTGCAAGGAGCGGGTGGGGGCTCCGCGGCGGCGCCGATCTCGCGCGAATGCGCTTCTCAGCCGCGCCGTAGCTCTGCTAGACGGCGTCGTTTTCCGACGCCCCGCGAGCTCGCGCACGCGGGGCGTCGATCATTTGTGGCATCTGTGGAAAAGCTATTCACGAGTTGGGGTCAATCCGTGGGGAGATGCCAGGGCGATGAGAATGCTTGATCGACGCGGGCCGAGGGTCCAGCGGCTCGAGCCGGCGGCCGTCGCGGGGCGCGTGCCGCCGCACGACCTCGACGCCGAGGCGGCGGTGCTCTCGGCCATCCTGCTCAGCCGCGACGCGCTGGATCGCGTGCTCGAGATCCTGAAGCCCGAGCACTTCTACAGCGACGCGAACGGCCGCATCTACGAGGCGTCGCAGGAGCTCGCGGTCGCGGGCACGCCGATCGACATCATCTCGGTCGCCTCGTGGCTCCGCGATCGCGAGCGGCTCGCGCAGATCGGGGGCGCGGCGTACCTGGCGCAGCTCGCGGACGCGACGCCGGCGGTCTCCCACGTCACCGCGCACGCGCGGGTCGTCTACGAGAAGTGGCGCGTCCGGCAGCTCATCGCGACCTGCCAGCGCGTGGCCGCGGAGGGCTACGGCGACATCGGCGTGGTGCAGGAGTTCATCGACGGCGCCGAGCAGGCCATCTACGAGCTCGCGCGCACGCCGCAGGGGACGACCACCCAGCCGCTCGCCCAGGTGCTCAAGGCGGCGTTCGAGCAGATCACCGCGGCCGCCGAGCGCGGCGACCGGATCACCGGCATCTCCACCGGATACGAGCGGCTCGACGGGAAGACCGCGGGCCTGCACGACGGCGACCTGATGATCGTCGCGGCCCGGCCGGGCATGGGGAAGACGTCGTTCGTCCTGAACCTCGCCGTGAACGTCGCGTCGCCGCGCGCCGTGACCTCGCCGGGCCCCGGCGAGGCGGGGCACGGCGTCGAGCGCCACGAGCCCGGCTTCGGCGTGGCGGTCTTCTCGCTCGAGATGCCGCGCGAGCAGCTCGCGACCCGCATGGTCTGCTCCGAGGGCCGCGTCGATCTCGGCAAGCTCCGCCAAGGCTTCCTGCAGCCCGACGACTGGCGCCGGCTCACCGAGGCCGCGTCGTACCTCTCGAGCCTGCCGATCTGGATCGACGACACGCCCGCGCTCGGGATCCTGGAGCTCCGCGCCAAGGTGCGCCGCATCCAGGCCGAGTACGACCGCGCCGGCGGCGGCGGCACCGGCCGCCGGGTGGGCCTCGTGGTCGTCGACTACCTCCAGCTCATGAAGGGCCGCGACGGCGTGAGCAGCCGCGAGCAGGAGATCAGCGAGATCTCCCGCGGGATGAAGCAGCTCGCCAAGGAGCTCAAGGTCCCGGTGATCGCCCTGTCCCAGCTCAACCGCGCGGTCGAGACGCGGACGACGAAGGACAAGCGGCCGCAGCTCTCCGATCTCCGCGAATCGGGCGCGATCGAGCAGGACGCGGACACGATCATCTTCATCTACCGCGACGAGTACTACAACCCGGAGACCACGAACGCGAAGGGCATCGCGGAGCTCATCATCGCGAAGCAGCGCAACGGGCCGACGGGCAAGGTGCTCGTGAGGTTCGCCTCGTCGTGCACGCGGTTCGACAACCTCGCGGTCGGCGACTACCCGGAGAACGCCGACGACGAGTGATGCGCGGCGGGCCCCTCCACGCATCACGTGCCCAAGGCGGCGCCCGCGTGCCGCGTCGGAGCACCATGAGCGCCTCGCCCCCCATCGCCTCGCCCGCCGCGCTCGCCGCGCTCGTCCTCGCCGCGGCCACGTGCGCGCCGCCGCTCCAGAGCGGCGGCGTGATCGTCTCGACGGGCGCGGGCGAGCGTTTCGGCGTGCTCTGCCGCTTTCGCCGCGGCGCGGTCGAGGGAGGGGACGTCTGCCCGGCGGCGCCGGCCGCGCCGCCCTCGCGGGTGCGGCGCGTCACGGGCGCGGGCGACCGGCTCTCGGGGCCGCTCGCGATCGGGCGGGACGGCGACTACCTGCTCGAGAACGGCGAGATCGCCGTCGTGATCGATCAGCTCGGCCCGGGCACCGGCTTCGCGGAGAGCGGCGGCAACGTCGTCGACGCGGCGGACGCGCGGGCGCGGCGCGACGAGCTCGGCCAGGTCTTCACGTACTTCGGCGCCTTCCCCCGCCAGGCGCTCTACGAGGACCTCTCGACGGGCGTCGATCCCGACGGCACCGCCTGGATCGAGGCGCGCGGCCGCGAGCTGCACGAGCCCGCGCTGAAGGTGATCACGCGCTACTCGCTCCGGCCGGGCGATCGCGCGCTGCTCATCACGACCGCGCTCGAGAACGCCGGCAGCGCCCCCGTCGAGGGGATCGATCTCGGCGACGCCGTGCAGTGGGGCGCGACCGAGAAGGTCGCGCCGGGCAAGGAGCCCGGGTTCCGCGGCGACTGCGCGGCGCCCTTCGTCGCCGGCGTCGGCGCGGACGTCGCGTACGCCCTCGTGCCGGTCGGCGTGCGCGGGCCGGGCGCCGCCGAGCTCGCGCCCGCCGATGGGCTCACCGCGAAGAACGGGACCGCGTGGAGCAACGCGAGCCTCGCGCGGGGCCTCTCGATCGCGCCGGGCGCGAGCGTCGAGTACGCGCGCGCGCTGGCGATCGCGCCCCGGGGCGATCCGCTAGGGGTGGCGACGGAGCTCTTCGTGCTCGGCGGCGGGGCGCCGGGCGGCGTCGCGCTCGCGCTCACCGACGCGCGCGGCGCGCCGATCGGGCCCCTCGCGGGCAAGGCGACGCTGACGCAGGTCCGCCCGGGCAGCGCGCCGCCGGGGGACGACATCGCGCTCTGGCTGCGCACCGCCGGCGCGGCGGCGAGCGCGCCCGGGGCCGCCCGCGACGCGGCGCCCGCGGGCGCGGAGGTCCCTCCGGGCCGCTACCGCGTGGGCTTCGAGGGCAGCGGTCGCCGCGCGATCGCCGACGTCGAGATCGAGGTCCGCGCCGGCGAGGTCGCGGAGGCGCGCCTCGCGCTCGCCGACGCGGGCCGGCTCGCGATCGCGGTCCGCGAGGTCCACGCGCCCGCCGCGCCCGGCGACGCGGGCCGCCCGACGCCGGCGAAGATCCAGATCCTCGACGCCGCCTCGGGCGCGCCGGTGTCGCCGCCGCTCCTCTCGCTCGCGGGCGAGGTCGATCTCCCGATCGCCCCGGGCCGCTACCGCGTCATCGCCTCGCGCGGCCCGGAGCTCTCGATCGCGGAGGGCGCCGCCGAGGTCCAGGCGGGTGGGCCGACCACGCGCACGGAGCTCGCGATCGCGCGCGTCGTCGACACGACCGGCTACCTCGCGTGCGATCTGCACCAGCACACCGCGCGGAGCGCCGACGCGGGCGTCTCGGTCGAGGACCGCGTCGCCTCCAACGTCGTCGAGGGCGTCGAGTGCGCGGTCGCGAGCGAGCACAACCTCGTCAGCGACCTCGCGCCCGCCGCGCGCGCGCTCGGCGTCGAGGCCCGCTTCCGCTCGATCGCCGGCGAGGAGATCTCGAGCGACGCGAGCCGCGCGCCGTTCGGCCACGTCAGCGTGTTCCCGATGCGGCCCGATCCGGCGGCCCCGCGCGGCGGCGCGCTCCCGGTGCGGGACCGCCTCGCGAGGGACGTGCTCTCCGACGCGCTCGCGCTGCCCGGCGCGCCCGTCATCCAGATCAACCACCCGCGCAGCGGCGCGAACGGCTACTTCGACCAGCTCGGCTTCGACGCGGAGGCCGGCCGCGGCGCGGCGGACGGCTACGACGACCGCTTCGACGCCGTCGAGGTCTGGAGCGGCCGCTACGTCGGCGGGCGCGCGCGCGTGCTCGAGGACCTCTGGGGCCTCCTGCGCGCGTCGCGCCCCGTCACGCCGACCGCGAACACCGACACGCACGGCGTCGTGCAGGCCGAGGCGGGCTACCCGCGCACGTACGTCGCGACGGGCGGCGACGATCCGGCGGGCCTCGACCCGGCCGCGCTCGTCGAGGCGATCCGGAGCAAGCGCGACGTGGTCCTCACGAACGGCCCCTTCGTCACGATGCGCGTCGGCGAGGCCCGCCCCGGCGGCCTCGTCGCGGCGCGTGAGGGGCAGCCGCTCGCGCTCTCGGTGCGCGTCGAGCGCGCCCCGTGGGTCGACGCGACCGAGCTCCGGATCTGGATCGGCGGCGTGCCCGGCGAGGCGATCCCACTGACCGGCGCGCGGACCACCCCCGCCGGCGCGCTGCTCGACGACGTCACGATCCCCCTCGTGATCGGCCGCCGCGCGCGCGCCGCGCAGGCCGCCAAGGGCTCGCCCGCGCCCATCCGCATCGCCGAGGACACCTTCGTGGTCGCAATCGTCCAGGGACAGCGTCCGCTCGAGCCTGTACTTTCAGGCAATGCGGACGAAATCCTTCCGTTCGGGATGACGTCACCGATCTGGATCGATACTGACGGGGACGGCCGCGCGCTCGGTCGCTGAGCCGCGAGGCGCAAGTCGTGCGCGACACGCGACGCTTGCGCATGGCGCATTTCGCGCGCGTCCGCGCCTGCGTCGCGGTCGAAATCAGCATTGACGTGGGGTGCCGGATCTTTCACCTACGGTCGCGCGTAGCGGTTGCGAACCACGGTAGCGGCGATCCGGTCCACCGAATGAGCGAGCGCATGGGCAGAGAGCGGCTTCTGGAGATGCTCCTCGCGGGCACGCCGGATCGCCTCGTCTCCGCGATGGTCGCGAGCTGTCCCGAGGACGCCGCGGAGGTCGCGCGCCTGCGGGAGGAGCTCGCGCTGCTCGCGCATGTCCCCGCGCCCGTCCGTCCGCCGCCTGCGCTCCGGGAGCGCATCCTCCGCGTCCGCCCGCGCCGGCCCGAGCGGCCGGCCCTCCTGGTGATCGACATGCTGAACGATCACCTCACCCCGGGCCGCCCGATCGAGATCCCCCGCGCCCGCGCGGTCGTCCCCGCGCTCGCGGCCCGGCTCGCCGGCGCGCGCGCGCGCTCGATCCCGGTCATCTACGTCTGCGACTCGCACGCGCCCGACGACGAGGACTTCCGCGAGTGGCCGCCGCACGCCGTCGAGGGCACGCCCGGCGCGGAGGTCTGGCCCGCTCTCGCGCCGCAGCCCGGGGATCACGTCCTGCGCAAGCGCACGTACAGCGCCTTCACCGGCACCGAGCTCGGCCCGCTGCTCGATCGCCTGGGCGCCGACGAGCTCGTCCTGACCGGCTGCGCGACCGAGGTGCAGGTCGCCGCGACCGCGATGGAGGCCCTGCAGCGCGGCTTCGTCGTGACCATCCCGCCGGACAGCCAGGCCGGCGCCAGCGAGCTCGCCGAGCAGGTCACGATGCTGACCCTCGGCGTGATGCCGCCCTTCGAGCCGCGGTACCTGCGCCGGTAGTGGCGCGCGTCAGACGGGGATCGGAGAGGAGAGAGAGAAATTTCACAGGGAGGCGGGGAGAGCGGGGAGACGAGACAGATTCTCAGAAATCTCCTCTGGAGATCCCTCTCTCTTTCTCTCTCTCCCCGTCCTCCCCGCCTCCCTGTGAAATTTCCCTCTCTCCCCGTCCTCCCCGCCTCCCTGTGAAATTTCTCTCCCGGGATCCCCGATTTGGGGTTTGCTCCGCGCGGCCGCGCGCTCCATGGAGCGCTCCCGATGCGAACCGAGCGCTTGCCTGCGGACGCGATCGAGCGCGCCGCCGAGATCCTCCGCGCGGGCGGGCTGGTCGCGTTCCCGACCGAGACCGTCTACGGCCTCGGCGCGCGCGCCGACGATCCCCGCGCCGTGCGCCGCATCTTCGAGGCGAAGGGCAGGCCCGCCGGCAACCCGCTGATCGTGCACGCCGCCGATCTCGAGGCCGCGCGCGCGCTCGCGCTCGACTGGCCCGAGGAGGCGGAGCGGCTCGCCCGCGCGCTCTGGCCGGGCCCGCTCACGCTCGTCGTCGCGCGCCGCCGCGATCGCACGGCCGACGAGGTCGCGGCCGGCGGCGACACCGTCGCGATCCGCCTGCCCGCGCACCCCGTGGCGCGCGCGCTCCTGGAGGCCGCGGGCGTGCCCGTGGCCGCGCCCAGCGCGAACCGCTCGACCGAGATCTCCCCCACCACGGCGGAGCACGTCGAGAAGGCGCTCGCCGGCCGCGTCGACGCGATCCTCGACGGCGGCCCCTGCGATCGCGGCATCGAGTCCACGATCGTCGACGTGACCTCGAAGCCCGCGGAGCTGCTCCGCCCGGGCAGCGTCCCCGCCTCCGCGATCGCCGCGCTCGTTTCCCTAGCCGCGCGCGAGGGCCTCGTCGTCGCGCCCGGCGAGCGCGCCCGCGCGCCCGGCGCCCACGCCCGCCACTACGCCCCGCGCGCCCGCGTCGCGCTGGTGCCGCCGCGGGAGGTGGGCGAAGAGGTCGAGCGCGCGGCCCACGCCGGGGCGATCGCGGGCGCGATCGAGCGCGCCGCCGCGACCGTCCCCCGCGCCGAGGTCCTGCCCGACGATCCCGCGGGCTATGCCGCCGGCCTCTACGCGGCGCTCCACCGGCTCGAGGACGCCGGCTGCGGCGTGATCGTCATCGCCGCGGTCCCGGAGGACGCCGCCTGGGACGCCGTGCGCGACCGGCTCCGGCGCGCGTCCGCCTGACCCGCGGCCGCCGCTGGCGCAGGATCTGCCTGTCCTGGGAGCTACGAAAGTCGCGCGCGACCGCTCGCGCCGCCGCGGTCAGCCCGTGAAATGGTGCGTCTCCTCGGGCTTCCCGGCGAACGTGGCGAGGCTGATCGTCCAGGTGCGGCACCGCCGATCGCTGCGCACGTATTCGCGCACGCCCTCGGCCGAGAAGAACGCCATCATTGCACGATAGAGCTCCGGGAAACCCTCGAGCAGGCCCGGGTGCATGGGCAGCGAGGTCTCGAGCACGAACGCCATTATTGCGTCCGCCATCGTGAAGCGCCCGGGCAGGACCCAGTGCTCGGCGTCGGCCCGCACGCGGGTGAAATACGCCTGCAGGCGCTCGAGCTTCTTCTCGGTCGCGGCGCGGTGCTCCTCGCGCCGCTCATGGAACTGCTTGTCCCAGTGGAACATGGCGAAATCGACGAAGAGCTCGTGAGCGGTCTCGGTGACCTCGTCGACGCGCGCCTGCTGCTCGAGCGTGTCGCCGTAGAGCGATAGCTTCCGCGCCAGATACCGCAGGATCGCCTGCGACTGACACAGCACGAGCGCGCCGTCCTCGAGCACCGGGAGCTGGCCGAACGGCGTCCGCTCCAGCGCCCACGCCTTGGTCTCGCCGGCGATCCACGGCTCGACCGCCATGGCCACGTACTCGTAGGGCACGCCGGCCATCTCGAGCAGCAGGCGGGCCGGCTCCGCGCGCCCGCGCACCGAAAAATAGGTCAGCTTCATCTCTTTCCTCCTCCTCGGCAGGGGCGCGCATCCTACAGGGAAGGTCCGCGGCATGCGATCCGCACGAGCCAGAGTACAGCCTGCCAATCCAGGGCCAGGAGGTGTTCTTCATCGCGCACATCTCGCCGATGTCGGAGGACACGGTGGTCTACGTGGCCCGGAACGTCACCGAGCACAGGCGCGCCCAGCGCGAGCTCGAGGAGAGCAGGGAGCAGCTCATCCGCGCCCAGGAGGCCACCCTGGCGGAGCTCTCCACGCCGCTCATTCCCATCAGCGACGAGATCGTCGTCATGCCGCTCATCGGGGCGCTCGACGGCCGGCGGATGGATCGGGTGATGCACGCGCTGCTCGACGGCATCCAGGGCAAGCGCGCGCGTGGCCATCCTGGACGTCACGGGCGCCCCCTCGATCGACGCGCAGATCGCCGGCGCCCTCCTCCGCGTCGCGCGCGCGCTGCAGCTGCTCGGCGCCCGGGTGATCCTGACGGGCACCCGCCCCGACGTCGCGCGCGCGCTCGTCGCGATCGGCGCGGACCTCGGCGGCATCGCCACCCGCCGCACGCTCCAGGACGGCATCGCCCACGCCATGGCCGGCCGGCTCGGCTCCTGAGCCATCGGCGACGGCGTGACGCTCCGTGGCGCGGGTCCGATGACCTGCGGCCGCGCGCCGGGAACAAAGCGCCACGGTCCCTGTTTCAACCCGTGCCGGGCGGCGCGCGGCGCCCCGGTCCCCTCTACCCTCCACCGGGACCGGATCAGGTGACGCGCGCCGCCCGGTTGTGGCAAACAGGAGGGGTTCGGGGCGCAGGGCGGCTCCACAGGGGGCGCGACCCGGAGCCCCGAATTTCAACCGCCTCGCGCTCCTCGCCGACGATGACGGGAACGATCGCCACGACCGCTCGCGCCGCCGCGCTCTCCCTCGCCGCTTCGGTCCTCGCGACCCCGGCGGCCGCGACGCTGCTCGATCGGCCCCCGCGGCTCACCCCGTTCAAGCTCGACGGCCCCGCCGGGCCCGAGCTCCCGCTGCTCGACGCCTTCCACAATGCGTCGATCGAGCGCCCCGGCCCGATGCGCGTCTACCTCGGCGGCCACTACGGCCGCTGGACCGAGCGCCCCTGGTGGAGCCTCGCCTGGGGCGGCGCCTCGCCCGACCCCGACGCCGCGCCGCCGATCACGCTCGCGCCCGCGGATCCGGGCTCGATCTTCGCCCCGCCGGACACGCTGCCCGGCGAGCTCTCCCTCACGCCGGAGCCGCCCACCTGGCTCCATCGCCTCGACCCCGAGTGGAGCCCGCCCGTGCTCGCCTCCACCGGCCCGAGCCTCCGATCCAACGGCTTCGACGTGCTCTGGGACAACCCGCCGAAGAAGCCGGTGCGCGACTGGCGCTGCCGCCGCCGCCCCGTGCAGTTCGTGCGCTACGGCGGCGAGAGCGACACGTTCGCCCTCGTCCGGTGCGACGGCTCGGTCCCGCCCGGCGCGCTCGATCGCCTCTCGATCATGGCCCGCCCGCCCGAGGCCCCCGATCCGGGCGATCTCCTCCCCGACGAGCCCGACGCCGAGGCCTGGCGCGCGCTCGAGTGGCTGCCGCAGATCCGCGTGATGAGCCCGCGCCTGCTCTGGGCCCTGCAGCGCATCGCCGACGCCTTCCCCTGGCGCACGGTCTACGTCTTCAGCGGCTACCGCCCGAAGTCCGAGGGGCTCGCGAATGCGGGGCCCCGACCCACGTCGAGCGACGGCACCGCGCGCCGCGGCGGCCACCACAGCCTCCACGCCGAGGGCCGCGCGATGGACATCATGGTGATGGGCATCCCCAACGCGGCGCTCTTCAAGGTCTGCCGCACGCTCGACGACGTCGGCTGCGGCTACTACCCGAACAGCAAGTTCGTGCACGTCGACGTCCGCAAGCCCGGCACCGGCCACGCCTTCTGGATCGACGCCTCCGGCCCCGGCGAGCCCTCCCGCTACGTCGACTCCTGGCCCGGGGTGGTCGAGCGCGGCGCCATGGCCTGGAGCGACCGCGGGCCCGTGGCGGGGAGCGCGCGGAGCCCCGAGACCACCACCCCTCCCCCGCCCTGATTTATGCTGGCGCGCATGCGCTCCTTCCTGCGCTGCGTGATCGCCGCGCTCGCGGCCTCGGCCCTCGCCGTGCTCGCGAGCTGCGACGACGGCGCCGCGGACCCGCCGCCGGGCGGCCCCGGCACCGGCGGCGGCGCGGGCACGCCGTACGACGGCGGCACCTCCGACGCCGACGGCGGCGGCGGCGGCACCTCGGCCGACGCGGGCGACGCGGGCGTGACGCCGGTGCTCGTCGGCGTCACGCCCTCCCCGCGCAGCGACGACGGCGAGCCCACCGCGGGGGATCGCCTCGAGGCGGAGCTCACCACCTTCGCCGTCGGCGTGCGCGCCGTCGTCGTCACGCGCGCCCTGCGCGACCTCCAGGACGACGCCGCCTGGGCCGCGCTCGACGCCCTCGGCGACCTCTACGCCGCGCACGACAAGCGCGTGCTCTTCGACCTCACCATCGTCGACCGCGCCGCGGACGGGCGGCCCGCGCCGCTCGACGCGCTCGCGTGGGACGACCCCGCCGTCGCGCTCGCCGTGCACCAGGCGATCGACGGCGTCCTCGCGCGCTTCGGCGGCCAGCTCTCGTACCTCGCGCTCGGCCGCGACGTCGACGTCTACCTCGCCGATCACCCCGACGAGCGCGCCGCGTTCGAGGCGCTCGCCGCGGGCGCGTGCGCCCACGCGTCGGGCAGCCCGGCCGCGCCCGAGGGCCTGCGCGTCGGCGTCGGCTTCTCCTTCGACGGCGCCGGGGCCGATCCCTCGTTCGCGCCGCTGCTCGACGCCGGAGACGTCGCGGTCCTCTCCTACGTCCCGGGCCTCGCGGCCGGCCAGGCCGCGCCGGCGAGCACGGTCGCGGGCGCGCTCGACGCGATGACCGCGCTCGCCGGAGGCCGCCCCGTCGTGCTGCGAGGAGTGGGCTACCCGAGCTCGCTCGCCGCGGGCGGCTCGGAGGAGAAGCAGCGCCTCTTCTTCCAGACGCTCTTCGACGCGCTCGCCCCGCGGCGCGCAGCGTTCGAGCTCATCAACGTGGTCGAGCTCCACGACCCGGCGCCCGCCGCCTGCGACGCATACGCGGTCGCGCAGGGCGAACCCTCCGGCGGCCCGTTCGCGAGCTTCTCGTGCTCGCTCGGCCTCTTCGACCAGGGCGCGACCGCGCGGCCCGCGTGGCTCGAGGTCGCGTCGGGCGCCGCGGCGTTCGCCACGCCATGAGCCGTGATGTAAGCTTGCTCTTCCCGTCAGGCGTCCGCCGCGGCCAAGGCCGCTCGGGGCGCCGCCCAGAAGGTGAGCGATGGCCGAGATGCGCACAGGGATGGTCGACACGATCGCGGCGATGCAGGACTTCGCGCTCTACCGCGATCTCGCGTGGGAGGGCACGTTCGAGGATTACCTCCAGATCGTCCGCAAGGAGCCCCAGGTCACGCGGAACGCGTTCCAGCGCGCGTACGACATGATCATCCGCTACGGGACCGAGGAGTACACCGACAACAAGAAGAAGCTCGTCCGGTACAACTTCTTCAAGGACGAGATGAACGGCGGCTCCGACGCCATCTTCGGCCTCGACATCCCGCTCATGCGGCTCGTGCACGTGCTCAAGGCGGCCGCCGAGGGCTACGGCCCCGAGAAGCGCGTCATCCTGCTGCACGGCCCGGTGGGCTCCTCGAAGTCCACGATCGCCCGCCTGCTCAAGAAGGGGATCGAGCACTACTCGATGACCCCCGACGGCGCGCTCTACACGTTCGACTGGGTGAACCTCGACGAGGTCGGCATGGCGGGCGCCGAGAGCGCCCGGTTCCGCTGCCCGATGCACGAGGAGCCGCTCCGCCTCATCCCGCCGGCCTGGCGCGAGCGCGCGATCCGCGACCTCGGCCTCTCGAGCCCGCAGTTCCAGGTCCGCGTCGACGGCGACCTCGACCCCGCCTGCCGCTTCATCTGGAGCCGCCTCATGGAGAAGTACGGCGGCGACTGGGGCCGGGTCATGCAGCACGTCCGCGTCCGCCGCCAGGTCCTGAGCGAGAAGGACCGCATCGGCATCGGCACCTTCCAGCCCAAGGACGAGAAGAACCAGGACTCGACCGAGCTCACCGGCGACATCAACTACCGGAAGATCGCCGAGTACGGCTCCGACTCCGACCCGCGCGCGTTCAACTTCGACGGCGAGTTCAACATCGCGAACCGCGGCATCGTCGAGTTCATCGAGGTCCTCAAGCTGGACGTCGCCTTCCTCTACGACCTGCTCGGCGCCTCGCAGGAGCACAAGATCAAGCCGAAGAAGTTCGCGCAGACGGACATCGACGAGGTCATCATCGGCCACACGAACGAGGCCGAGTACAAGAAGCTCCTGAACAACGAGTTCATGGAGGCCCTCCGCGACCGGACGATCAAGATCGACATCCCCTACATCACGAAGGTGTCGGAGGAGATCCGGATCTACGAGAAGGACTTCAACAGGGACAAGATCCGCGGCAAGCACATCGCCCCGCACACGCTCGAGGTCGCCGCGATGTGGGCCTCCCTGACCCGCCTCGAGGACCCGAAGAAGCACAACCTCTCGCTCGTGCAGAAGATGAAGCTCTACGACGGCAAGGTCCTGCCCGGCTACACGCAGGACACCGTGAAGGAGCTCCGCAAGGAGGCCGCGCGCGAGGGCATGGAAGGCATCAGCCCGCGCTACGTGCAGGACAAGATCTCGAACGCGCT
>CAYQYG010000133.1:0-19032 GCA_964421485.1 uncultured Polyangiaceae bacterium
TATCCCGAGCTCGACTCCTCGGCGCCGAGCACCTCGACGAGCACGCGGAGCGCGTCGGTCGTCGTGAACACGCCGACCACCTGCTCGCCGTCCACGACCACCGCGGACCCGTACTTCTTCTCGCTCATCACGCGCGCGACCTCGCGCACGGGGGTCTCCGGGCGGACCGAGTAGAACGAGCCCGTGCAGAAATCGCGGACCGTGCAGAACGCCGTGTCCACGCCGCGCATGTTCTCCAGCACCCGCAGCTCGCGCTCGGAGACGAGGCCCAGCAGGCGCGGGCCCTCGACCACCGGCAGGTGCCGGATGCCGTGCTCCTCCATGAGCTTCAGCGCCTGCGCCATGCTCGTCGTGCACTGGACCGTGATGGGGCTCTTCGTCATGCACATCGCGACGGTGCGGGTAGCGGGCATGCCACCCCGGTACCGCGGCCCCGGCCGGTCCGCAAGGTGGAACCGCAGAGGGCGCCCCGCGCTTATCAGAAACGGAGGTCGATCACGTCCGGATCGCCGACGGGGATAGGGAGCTTCAAGCCGATGACCAGGCCGAACTCCCCGCCATGGCCGGGCCTCCCCGGCTGCTCGTCCATCCATACCGGAATGGTCGCGCGCAGGCCGAGCGTCAGCACGCCGATCGAGCCATAGGCGCCGGCGTGGATCCCCCAGGTGCGGCCGAACGACTCATTCGACTCCCGGAGCGCCGCGCCGAGCTCCGCGCCGAGGAAGCTCCCGCCCTGCAGGCCGAACGCATAGCGGCCGTGATCGTCGTAGCTCTGGGCCTGCACGAACGCGCCGGCGCCGAAGGACTCGACGACGGTGTCCCAGTAGTGCATGTACGACAGCTCGCCCCCGACCCCGACGGCGGGGGAGGGGCCGGCCATGAAGCCGAGGAGGAGGCCTGGGTTGATGAACCCGCCCTCGGAGGCGTGCGCCGCGGGGGCCGCCAGCGAGGCCGCCGCGAAGGCCGCGGCGGCGGCGCGCGATCGCCGGCGCCGCGAGGCTCCACCATTCTCCATTCCGTGCCCGAGGACGTCGTTCATGCCCACCTGCCCCGGCGCGCGCGCCGGACGTCGAGCGAGCATACCAGAGCGCGGGCGGCGCGGGGGCGCCGCTACGCGCTCGGCCCGCGGTCCGCGAATTCGCGCGCGAACGCGACGATCCCGGCGTAGACCTCCTCGAGCTCCGCGGGCCGCGCCAGGAACACCACGCGGAAATAGCCCTCCGAGGCGGGCATACCGAAGCCCGAGCCGTGCACGCAGAGGGTCCCGGTCGCGCGCAGGAGCTCGACGATGAACTGCTCGTCGGTGCGGCCGGCGGGGAGCGCCACCCTGGGCATCGCGTAGAACGCGGCCCTCGGCGGCGCGCAGGTGACGAGCGGCGGCGCGTGCAGGCGCGCGGCCGTGATCGCGCCGCGCTCGGCGAGCGCCTCGCGGAGCGCGCGCTGGTGCGACCGGTCCCCCGTGAGCGCGGCCACGAGCGCGTGCTGCGCCGGGCCCGCGCTGCACAGCCTGCCGTCCGCGAGCTTCCGGATCGCGGCGAGCAGCCCGTCGAGCCGCGGCGTCCTCCCGGCCGCGACCCACCCGCAGCGCCAGCCGGGCGCGAGGTACCCCTTCGACAGGCTCGAGAAGCTCAGCACGAGGCCGTCGGGATCGAGGCTGCCGAGCGGCGGCACGGGCCGTTCGAACGCGAGATCGGCGTAGACCTCGTCCGCGAGCACCACGAGCCCGCGCCGCTCCGCGAGCTCGAGCACGCCGCGGCGCACGCGCTCCGGATAGACGGCGCCGGTCGGGTTGTTGGGATCGATGAGGATCACCGCGCGCGTCCGCTCCGTGATCGAGGCGCTCATCTGCTCGAGGTCGGGCGCGAAGCCCTCCTCGGGGAGCGTGCGGTAATAGACCGCGCGCGCGCCGATCTTCGCGAGCACCGCGGTGTAGAGCGGGTACGTGGGGCATGGCACGAGCACCTCGTCGCCCGGATCCGCGAGCGCGGTGAGCGCGAGCTCGATGCCCTCGGACGCGCCCGACGTGATCACCACCCGGTCGGCGGAGACCGGGTGCCCGCCCCGCGTGAGCTCGGCGGCCACGGCCTCGCGCGCGGCCGGGATCCCCGGCGACGGCGTGTACCCGTTCTGGCCCTCGCGCACCGCGCGCTCCATCGCCTCGACGAGGTGCGGCGGCGTCGTGAACCCGAACGCGATCGGATCGCCGATGTTGAGGTAGCGGACGGCGCGCCCCGCCGCCTCGACCTTCTGGGCCTCGGCGACGATATTGCGGATGGCGTAGGAGAAGCCGCTCACGCGGGAAGCGGCACGGACGGGGGGAGGGGCTCCCTCGGGGGGAATCATGGCGCGGATGCTACCGCACCCGCGCCGCCCGGCGAATCAGTCCGTGATGACGAGGCTGTCGATGTACACGCCCGGATACACGACCGAGCTGTCCGTGGCCCATGCGTACCGGAGATAGATCGTCTGGCCCGCGTAGGCCGCGAGGTCCACCGTGACGAGCTGCCAGCCCTGCGCGGACATGTGCCCGCCCCACGCCTGCTCGCCGGCCACCGTGAGCGTGTACGCCGGGACGACGTTCATCATCTGCGTGAAGCTCACGCCGTCCGTGCTGATCTTCAGGTTCGCGCCGTCAAAAACGGAGCCCTCGGTGTCGACCCACATCCGGAACGTGAGCGTCGGGGAGACCGCGCCGGTCAGGTCGATCGCGGGCGAGGTCGCGGTCGCGACGGCGTACGACTGGCTATTGTTGTAATTGCCGTTGATGATGGTCCCGAGGCACTGCGACCCGTCATAGGCCGTGGCGGGGCCGACGCCGCTCGGCACGCCGCACTGCCAGTCGCCGCCGAGCGCCCAGCCGTTCGGGCACGCGCCCTCGAAGTTCTGCGCCCAGACGCCCTGGACCACGGTGCCGGTGAGCGTCTTGTCCGCGAAGTTCGTCGGCAGCGAGGCCTCCTCGACGTGCACGTCGACGCTGAACGGGCCGAGGTTCCCGGCCGCGGGCGTGCCCGAGAGCAAGCCCGTCGCCGGGTCGATGCTGAGCCACTGGTGGTTCACGCCGCCGGTGATGCTCCAGACCGGGGAGGACGAGCCGCCGCTCTTCTGGAGCTGCACCGAGTACGGGTTGTTCACCAGCGCGCCGGGCAGCGGCGAGCTCGTCGTGATGCTGAGCGGGATCGCGTTCGCCTCGCTCACGACGATGTCGTCGATGTACGCGCCGGGGTAGACGACGCTGCCGTCGGACCGGAAGTCCCAGCGCAGGATGATGCTCTGCCCCACGTACGCCGCGAGGTTGACGGTGAACATCTGCCAGCCGGAGTTGAACGCCGTCCCGGTCCAGACCTCCTCGCCGCCTGCGGTGCCGTTGTAGGCCGGCGAGACGCCGGTGATGAGCGAGAACGTCGCGCCGCCGTTCGTGCTGACCTTGAGGTTCACGCCGTCGAAGCTGCTCTCGGCGTATACCCACGCGTAGAAGCTCAGGATGGGCTCGGTCGCGCCGCCGAGGCCGATCGGGGGCGTCTGCGCGATCGCGACGCCGAAGGACTGGCTGTTGTTGTAGTTGCCGGTCATCACCGTGCCGATGCAGTACGTGCCGGCGTGGCAGCCCCCGGGGCCCGCGCCGCTCGGGGTGCCGCACTGCCAGTCGCCGCCGAGCGTCCAGCCCCCGGGCGGGCAGCCGTTCTCGAAGTTGTCCTCGAAGTAGAAGGTGCACCCGCCGACCGGCGCGCCGGCGCAGGTGCCCGCGGTGCACACGTCGCCGCCGGTGCAGCTATTGTAGTCGTTGCAGGCCGTGCCGTCGGCGACCGGCACCGGCATGCACGTCCCGTTCGGATCGCAGATGCCGGTGTTGCACCCGTCGGTCGCCTCGAGGCACATCCCGCCCGGCGGGATCGGCTCCGCGATGCAGTTGCCGGTGCTCGCCTCGCACACGCCGTTCGTGCAGCCGGCCGTCATCGCGGAGCAGTCCTTCGGCACGCCGCCCTGGCACGCGCCGGCGCTGCAGGTCTTGTTCACCTGGCACGGGTCGCCCGTGAGCTGGCACGCGGCCCCGTCCTTCGCCGGATCGGGCGTCGGCTCGCAGAGCCCGTTCGCCGGATTGCACGCGACCGTGTTGCACTCGTTGAGCGGCGAGAAGAAGCAGTCCTTGGGCGTGCCGGCGCAGAGCCCGTTCTGGCAGACCGCGTTGATCTCGCAGAGGTTCGACGAGGTGCACGCCGCGCCGTTGGCCGCCGGCGTGACGCTGCACGTATCGGAGGCCTCGTTGCAGACCACCTGCTCGCACTGCGCGGGCGCCATCCCGCAGTCGTTCTGCGGCCCGCCCATGCACTGCCCGCCCTGGCAGGTGTCGTTCGTCGTGCAGAACTCGCCGTCGTCGCACGACGCGCCGTCGTCGTCGATGACGACGCAGGTCCCGATCTCGCCCGGGTACTCCCCCGTGTTGCACACCGCCTTGAGGCAGGGCGGCGTGTCGATGATCGAGCAGTCCTGCGCGCACGCGCCCGAACCGCCCGAGCCGCCCGCGCCGCCCTCGCCCGAGCCGCCCGCGCCGCCCGAGGCCCCGCTCCCGCCGCTGCCCGAGGTCGTGTCGGACGGGCTGTCCACCTCGCTGGCGCACCCGATCGTGAGGGCGACCAAGCACAAGGACAGCGCCGCGGCGCCCGACCGGATCC
The DNA here is from genome assembly GCA_964421485.1 of uncultured Polyangiaceae bacterium. Taxonomy (GTDB): domain Bacteria; phylum Myxococcota_A; class Polyangia; order Polyangiales; family Polyangiaceae; genus CAYQYG01. The sequence goes on from CAYQYG010000133.1 coordinate 4,671, forward strand.
ATCTCCTGAAGATCCATCGCTCCATCTTCCGACTCTCCTTGCGAAGCAAGCGCGATCGTGCATCCCGCACAGCGGGGCGCCCGCGTTGACCCCTACCCATACCACGAGACCGCACCGAGGCGGAGGGGGTAGGATGGTCGGTCGCGCCTCGCTCCGCCCCCCCGGCGTCCGATCCCGAAACGCGGCGCTTGATGCCCCGCCGGCGAGGGGGCATACATCGCGCTGGTTTTCCAGACCGGGAGGAGATTCACCATGAAAGCGATATTCGAGCCCCAGACCATCCTGACCGTGGAGCCCGACGGGGAGTACACGCTCCACGCCGTGACGCCCACGCCGAATACCTGTTACTCCGCCGGCCCCGCCGAGGCGGCGCCGCCGCCCAGCGTCCGCCTCCTGCCGGAGGTCCAGCCCGTCATCCTGCGCATCAAGCACCGGGGCGGCCGCTGCCTCCAGGTATTGAAGCCCGTGCGCCACAGCCTGCCGAACCTCAAGCTCGGCGCCGCGGCCGGCAAGACCACCCTGACCGTGTTCGCGATGGTGGGCGACGCGATCGTCGGCTCGTCGAGCCTCGACGTCAGCCAGCTCGGCCGGATCGAGGTCGGCGGCGGCAAGGATCGCCCCATTGACACCTCCGACTGGTACGCGTGGGTCGACCTCATGCCCGGTTCAACTCAATCCCTGCACGTCAAGGGAGTCGTCACCATGGGCACGCCCGGCTACGCGCTGCGCCTCGCGCCCGCCGCGCCGCAGGGCGTGAACCCCAGGGACCTCATCCTCGACCTGCACATCACCGCGCTCCCCGGCACGTGGCCCCAGGTCGTGACCGCGATCCCGGTCTCCTACGAGCGGGAGTCCGGCGGCGGTTACGCCTCCGTCCTCGTGCGCCTCCCCGACGGCTCCGGGATCCCGCTGGAGGTCGACCGCGTCTGCTGAGCCCCTGCGCTCAACCCCGTTCGAAGCTATCCATTGCCTCGCGGAGCCGCGCGAGCCCCTCGCGCAGCAGAGGGAGCGGCACGCTCGTGTAGCAGAGCCGCGCGTGCCTCGCGAAATCGCGCCCGAACCCGTCCCCCGGCGCGAGCAGCACGCCCCGCCCCACCGCCCTCTCGAGCAGCTCCGTGAGCGGCCTCCCCCCGAGGAGCTCGGTGAAATCGAGGAACAGGTACGCGCCCCCCTCCGCCGCCCAGAACCGCGCCTGCGATCCGACGAGCGCCGCCACGGCCGCGTCGCGCGCCTCGAGGTACTCCGCGCGCGCGTCCGCGACCCAGGAGTCCCCCGCCTCGAGCGCCCTGAGCGCGGCCCGCTGCATGAGCACCGGCACATTGAACACCGAATGGGTCGACGCCTTGCGCGCCGCCGCGACCACCCCCTCCGGCGCCACCACGTACCCCACCCGCGCCCCCGCGAGCGCGTGGCTCTTCGAGAACGAATACGCCGTCACCGTCCGATCCGCCATCCCCGGCAGCCGCGCGATCGACGCGTGCGGCGCATCGAACGCATAATCCGCGTACACCTCGTCCGCGATGACCCAGAGATCCCGCTCGATCGCGAACCGCGCGATCTGCGCGAGGTGCGCCTCCCCCAGCACCTTCCCGTCCGGGTTGTTCGGCGAGATGATATAGACCAGCCGAGCCCGCTCGGTCGCCGCCTCCCGCAGGATCTCGCCCGCGTCGCGCCCCGAGCTCGCGAACAGCCGCGAGGTGAGCGGCACCTCCACGGCCCGCGCCCCTGTCGCGTGGATCACCCCGTGCGCGAGCGGCCAGTAAGGCGCGGCCAGCAGCGCCTCGTCCCCCGGATCGAGCAGCACCCGCGCCGCGCACGACAGCGCGTGCGTCGCCCCCACCCCGAGCAGCACGTTCCCCCCCGAGGCCCCCTCGAGCGCCCGCCCCGCCCGCTGCGTCCACCCCGCGATCGCCTCCCGCAGCTCCCCCATCCCCGCGGTCGCTCCATACCCATAGAGCGCCCCCATCTCCCCCTGGCAGAGCGCCTCGAACCGCGCCGCCTCGACCGGCGCCCGGTGAGTATCGCCGATGTGCAGCGGGATGAAGTCCCCCCCGCGCGCGTCGATGGCCCGCTGGAGATCCGAGAACACGCTGGACCTGAGGGATCCCTCGATCCGGGAGAGCCTGGGCATGCCCCCCTTATAGGATCTCCCCGCGCCCCGAGTCACGCTCCGCCGCGCTTGACTGCGCCCGCCCGCAGTGATGTGCTCGATCGCGCGCCATGTGGCAGGTCGAAGGCTTCCATGACGGCATCTGGCTCCTGACCGAGCGCGAGCGCGCCGAGGCCGACACCTTCGAGTCCGACCCCTTGCCCCCCTTCGCGGCCGCCTCCCGGGTCGCCGAGTGGTTCCCCGAGGGCCCCACCGAGCCCCCCTCCTGGGTCCTCTCCGACGCCTGCGCCGACCTCGGCGCCCCCTCCACCCCCGACCGCGGCCCAGCCGCCCCCCTCCTCCGCGACCTCCTCCGCGCCGCCCTCCTGGACGGCCGCCTCACCGCGGTCCGCGTCAAGCAGCGAATGCCCCCCGGCGACACCCCCTCCTCCGCGCCGGAGCCCCCCCCTCCCCCACCCCCCGCGAAGCAGGACGAGAAGACCTGGGTGGAGATCGTCCTCCGCACTCGCGACGACGACCAGCCCATCCCCTTCAAGCGCTATCGAATCGAGCTCCCCGACGGCTCCGTCCGCCAGGGAATGCTCGATTCGAACGGCGCCGCCCGGGTCTCCGGCATCGACCCCGGCACCTGCAAGGTCACGTTCCCCGATCTCCACGAGACCGAGTGGACCTGACCCTCATTCGCCCTCGACCGGCCTGATCCGCACCAGATCCCGCGTCCGGAGCCCCCCGCCCCGCTCGAACAGGTCATCCACCACGACCTCGATTCGAATGGTCCCATTGATCAAGAACCGCCCCGCGTAGCTGGTCCCCCGCATCTCCTCCCCGATCCCCTCGCACGTCACCAGCCCGAGCTTCTCCCGCGCCATCGCGAACAGCCGGGCCGCGTCGTCCCGCGCCATAACCACGAGCCCCCGCACGTCCCGATCCGCCTCCCCCTCCGGATCGTACAGCGCGTCGAGGAGCCCCTCCGCCTCCCCCAGCAGCGCCCCCCTGATCCCCCTCGTGATATCGCCGCCATCCCTCAAACAATACCGCTCCATCATCGCTCTCTCACTTCTTGATGGCGTCGATCTCCGCCTTGTACTTCTTCATCTCCGGCGATTCCAGCGTCACGTTCTTCTTCTCCTTGTAATACGAAACATTCCGCCAGTCCGCCTGCGCCTTGAGCGCCGCCACCTTCGCCTCGTCGTACTTCACCTTCCCCTTGAACGCATCCGAGAACCGCCGGATATAAGCCGAAAATATGGGCATGTGCTCGCTCACCATGTAATCCGAGTGATCGACCTCGTCCTCCTTGATCGTCACCCCCTCGATCACGGCCCCCTTCTCGAACTTCACGTTCTTGATATGCCCGTTCTTCGCCTTGTACGTCGCGTTGTCCCCGAACGCCCCGATCCCCCCCTTGAAGTACGCCCACTCGTCCCCCGGCGACCAGAAGCTCGTCACCGTCCCGCTCACCTTGCCCGTCGCCCTGGCCAGCTCCGCCTGCGACCTGTCGTTGTCGCAGTCCAGCGGGCTCCCCATCAGCACGAAGTTATCGAGCGACGCCCCGAGCAGCAGCGCCCCGCAGGTCTCCAGCGTCCCGTTGCTGTGCGCGATCACGTTCACCTGCACCCCGAGCTTCTTCGCCTCCTCGATGACCTCCTTCAGCCGCACTGCCGCGTGCCCCTGGTAGATCCGGTCATACCCCACCCAGGGGTTCTCGAACATCTGGCGCACCTCGTCCACCGCGTAGTTCGGCAATCCCCCCTGCTTCTGGCTCGTGTAGTCCCCCCAGGAGAACGGCACGATCACGTACCGCCGGTGATACTCCACGTCCCCCTCGGTCACCTCGATGATGTCCTGGTACTTCTTCATCTCGTTCTCGACGAGGTTGAACCACCCCGCGTCCGTGTTCACCCCGTGCACCAGGATCGTCACGCTCCGAACGATCACCTCCGACCGCGGCACCTTCGCCGTGTACGTGTGCGTCTTGCCCGTCGCGGCGTCCACGACCTTCTCCACCTTGTCGGGGATGTAGACCTCGTCCCCTGGGTGGATCAGCTCCGGCTTCGGCCGCGCCTTCCTGAGCTTCGCGTTCTCCGGGTGATCGTAGATCGTCCTCCAGCTGAAGATGCCGTACTGCTTGGCGATGCCGGAGAGGCTCTCGCCCTGCTTCACGATGTGGATCCTGGGCATCGGCGCTCCCCTCGGTCGGCGCCCGGCGGAGCGTCGCTCAGCCGAGCAGGATCTTCGAGGCCTTCGTGGTCATCTTGCCCATGTTGTCGACCTGCACCCAGCAATCACCCTTCGACTGGAACTTGATGTTGCGGGGCTGGATCTTGATGTGTGAGCTGCCGTGCTGGAGCGAGATGACCTTGTCGTCGATCTTGACCATCTTCTCCTTGTCGAGGCTCGTGCTGTCGAACTTGTTCGCGCTGGAGGTGATCTTCGCGATCTCGATCGTGCTCGGCTTCACCTTGAACCCGTACCCCGCGCCGCCCCCCACGCTGCAGTACACCCCGGTCTTGCCGTACACGTACGTCCTGCCGCTCTTCGCCGAGATCTGCGTGTCCTTCTCCCCCTGGATCTTCACCCCGGCCACGGTGGACGCGATGGACACGTCCTTCCGCCCCTTGAGCGAGGCCTTGCCGAACTCGCCCTCGACCGACACGTCGGTGCCGGCCTTCACGCTCGTCCCGGCCGCGCTCCAGAGGCTCGCCCACAGGAGGCCCTTCACGCCGGCGGTCCCGCCGAGCAGGCTCGCGCTGACGTCGGAGCTCACGCTCGCGCTCAGGCGGCCGTAGATCGACGACGCGATGCCGGCGCCCATGCTCGCGTAGTTGGCGCCGAGGATGTCCACCTTGCCCTTCGTGTCCTTGTCGCTGCTGTGGAAGTAGCGCGCCACGGACGACGCCAGCTTGCCGAAATCGACGAGCACCTTGATCACGTCCATGTTCGTCGTCGGCTTCCACTCCGGCTTCTTCCAGGGCGGGTCCTTCCCGTTCACCTTGATGATCCCGCCGATGAGCGAGTAGGCTGACGTGATCATGTCGCTGATCGCCAGCGCGTTCTTCTCGGTCTTGATGTTGAACGACTCCGTGAGCTTCCCGGGCACGGCCGTCGAGTAGGCCGGCTGATCGAGCGTCACGCCCGGATCGGCGACGATCTTCACGTTGCCCTGCGATCCCATCGACAGCACCTGTCCCGCCGCCACGCCGACGTTGCCGTGGTCGGACTGCAGGAGCGCCGTCTTGGGCCCGCTCGCGGCCGCGCGGATCACCACGTCCTCCGAGCGCGACACGATGAAGTGCTGGAGCATCGAGTCGTGCCACGCGTGCTGGTCGGTCACCATCGCGTAGCCGGTGGACTGCTGCGGCACGGTGGCGTCGTGGCTCGCGATCGAGACCTCGGTCGCGCCGCTGCCCAGCGAGACGAGCGTCTTGTTGTTCGTCTGGACGTGCCAGTGGATATGGTTGTCCGTGCGCCCGGTGATGCCGACGTCGTGGATGCGCGTCGGGCACTTCTGGCCGAGGCTGAACGTCGTCTTCTCGCTGGGCACGAAGATCGTGTAGCGGTCCGGATCCCCGGTCGGCTTCGCGACCTCGGGCCGGTTCTGCTTCAGCGCCTTCGTCAGGTCCGGGTCGGAGGCCGGGACCGCCTTCTTCACATTGATGCCCATCCCCGTGCTCCTTCCCTGTCAGCTCTGCTGGTCTTCCATCTCGATGTGGATGCCGGACGCGGTCCGGATGACCGATTGCGTCGCGTTCTTGTCGACCACCGGGCTCTTCGTCCGCGGGTTCGGCACCGCGGCCAGGATCACCGGGCGATCCGGATCGCCGAGCACGTGGCCGAGCAGCACCTCCGCGCCCTTGTGCAGCGGGAAATGCGTGCCGTAGGCCGCCCCCGAGTAGGGCTCCGCCATCCGGATCCAGTGCGACGCGTTCGTGCCCTTGTTGCCTGACAGATCGAACGGCAGCTTCACCCGGTAGCGGCCCTGCTCGTCGATCTGGGCGTAGTCGCCGCTCCCGTCCTCCTCGATGTGCGCGTTCAGCACGCCGTCGATCCGCGGCCAGGGCGTCACGCGCGCCGGGCGGAACGGGACGCCCTTGGCGATCGCCTCGAAGCGGGCGAGGTAGCGGTTGTGCGCGTCGCCGCCGGCGAGGACGGGGAAGCCGACGCGGTAATCGAGCGACGTGACCAGGAAGCCGCCCTGCTCGCGCGGGTGCTCGGTCAGCTCGAAGTTGCAGCCGGCCCGGAGGTTCACCTTGTCGGTCCGGCCGGAGTACGTCTTCTTCTCCCAGGCGAGGCGCTCGGCGCGCACCTGCGCCAGCGTGCTGCCCTCGCCGGGGTCCTTGAAGTGCTCCCCGTAGGAGAACACCGAGCCGAAGCCGCTCTTCGCGTCGACGTCGGCCTTGCCGCTCACGAACAGGTTCGGCGTCTGGTCATTGTAATCGATGAGCGCCACCCGCGCCGCGGTCCGCCGCCGCCGCGGCACGAGGTCCCAGATGGTCTCCTTGCCGCCCGTCGACATGTTGTTCGAGAGGCGATAGCTCACGGGGGGCGGCGCGCCGCTCCACGTCGTGTGCGCGTTCGCGTCGGCGATCATGAGCTTGTCGTTGCTCTCGCCGTGCTCGAACCAGTAGAACATCCCCTCGTGCTCGAGCCAGCGCTGGATGAAGTCCCAGTCGCTCTCCTCGTACTGCACCACGTACTCGCGCGTGGGCCCGCTGGCCGCGAAGATGTCGAAATGGGTGCCCTTCGCCAGCTTGTAGCCGGAGAGCACCTCCTCGATGATCTCGGTGATGGTGCGCTTCTGGAAGATGCGGTTCGTCCGCGCCAGCGTGAGCAGCCACGCCGTCGGCACCATCCGGGCGAAGTAGCGGGTGGCCTTCTCCATGCCGGAGTCGATCACCTCGATCCGCTCGAGCACGCCGTGGATGTGCGCCGCCGGCTGGCTGGAGAGCTGCACCGCGCAGGGCGCGTGGAGCAACTCCTCCATCTCGTCGTCCGAGAGCGGCGACGAGCGCGACAGGAGCAGGTCGACCTCGAAGAGGCGGGAGAGCCGCTCCCTCCCGGCGACCCCGCGCAGGTGGAGGTCCTCGTCCTCGAACGCACCCGTGAAGAACGCGATGTCGATCCCTTCGAGCGCTTCACCACCGCTCATGCGAGCCTCCTCCGCGGCGCTCCGGTCAGAGCGCCACGATCACCTTCGTCTGGGAGGGCGCGACGTGGCACCCCGCAGGCATGTTCGCGTTGCTCCCGTTGTGCGCGGTCATCGCGGTGTGGTGGACGATCTTCTTCCCCTTCGCGTAGACCTTCGAGCTGTACTTCTTGAATTTCACCTTGTCGTGCGAGGTGCTGGAGACGACGCCCTTCAGCGTCCCGGCCTCGTCGCCCTTGGAGCTCGGGACCTCCGAGGTCTCGACGACGGTCTCCTTGTTCTCCATCAAGACCTTGTCGATCACCTTGTCGGTGCCGCTCAGCATCCCGAAATTGGGGTACGGGATCGGGATCGGGCTCGGCGCCGCCGGCGTCTTGCAGACGTCGGGGAACGCGAACGCCTGTCCCCCCTTCTTCGTGGCCGCGGGCAGCATCCTCTCCTCCTATCCGAGCAATACCTTCTTGCCGTCGACCTTGGTCTCCTCCTCGGAGGCCACGGTCGTGCGGCGGGCGTTCAGCGTGTATGCGCCCTTCACCAGCGTGCGCGCGCGGCCGATCCGGGTCTGGGCCAGGTCGGCGACGTCGCGGAACGCGTCGCGCGTCTTCTCGACGAGGCGCGTCGCCGTGATCTCGTAGCGATCGGCGCTCGCGGTGATCGTGCGCGCCGTGGTCGCGATCTGCCGCGCGACGACGGCGGCCTGCCCCACCACCGCGCGGCCGGCGCGGGCCTCGACCTCCACGCGCGCCGATTTCAGGTGCGCCCGCTCCGGCTCGATCGTGAGCTGCGCCGGCGCCCCGGCCGCGCCCGCCCCCACGGCCACGCGCCGCGCGGCGCGGTGCTCGACGTCGCGCGCGGCCTCGAGCGCGATGTCGGTCGCGGACCGGATCGCCACGCGCCCCGCGGGCGCCGACAGGATGAGGTCCCCGGCCGGCGCCGCGATCTCGGCCGTGCCGCCCTCGTACCGCACGAGCAGCCGCCCGCCCGCGTCGCGCAGCTCGAGCGCGCCGCCGCGGAGCTCCGCGGACGCGCCGTCGGGCAGCCGGATCACCGCGGCCTCGGGCTCCTGCGCCGGGGCCCTCCGCTTCGCCGCGCTCTCGCTCCTCCTCGCCATGCCCTCACCCGCCTGCCTTGAAGTCCTCGGCGCGCGCGCGCTCGGGGTCGTGCTCCTCGACGTCCTTCATGTTCGCCCCGCGGAAGATCGCGCCGTCCCGCCGCGCGCGGTGGAGGCAAGCGCCCTCCAGATTCGCGTCGGCCATATCACATTGTTCCAGGCGCGCGTGGGCGAGGTCAACGTACTTCATCAGGGCGCCGCGCAATGCCGCGAACCGGAGATCGGCCCGCCCGAGCCGCGCGGCCTCGAGGTTCGCGCCCTCGGCGCGGGCGCGCCGCAGCGTGGCCTCCTCCAGGCACGCGTCCTTCAGGACGGCCTCGCGCAGATCGGCCTCGTCGAGGCAGGCGCCGCGCAGGTTCGCGGACGCCGCGTCCGCGCGCATGAGCCTCGCGCGCCGGAGGCTCGCGCCCGCGAAGCTCGCCTGCCGCGCGCGGACCCCCGCGAGGCTCGCCCCGTCGAGCCTCGCCCCCGCGAACGTCGAGTCGCTGACGTCGCACCCCGAGAAATTGACGTCCTCGAAGCGGGCCTCCTCGAAGAGCGTCTGCCGCAGCGTCGCGCCCGCGATCTTCGCGGTCCGGAGATCCGCGCCCGACAGGACGGCCTTGACGATCGTCGCGCCCCGCAGATCGGCGCCCGCGAGCGCGCACCCGCTCACCGTCGCGCCCGAGAGATCCGCGCCGGAGAGGTTCGCGCCCGAGAGGTCGGTCCCGTCGAGCAGCGCGCCGTCGAGCGCCGCGCGGCGCAGATCGCAGCCCGCGAGCCGCGCCTCCGTGAGGTCCGCGCCGCGGAGGTCCGCGCCCGCGAGCGACGCCCCCGCGAGGTCCACGCCCCGGAGGTCCGCGCCCGAGAGGTCCATCCCGTCGAATTGCCCGGCCCCGAGCTTCGCGCCCGCGAGCGCCGCGCCCGCGAGCGGCGCGCCCCCGAAATGCGCGCCCGTGAGGTCCGCGCCCGCGAGCGCGGCCTCCGCCAGGATCGCGCCGTCGAGATCCGCGGACACGAGCGACGCCGAGGTGAGATCGGCCCCGGTGAGATCGGCGCGCGCGAGCACCGCGCCGCCCAGAGCCGCCGAGGTGAGGTCCGCGCCGCGCAGGATCGCCCCGTCGAGCCGCGCGCCCGACAGGCTCGCCCCCCGGAGGCACGCGCCCTCCACGTTGACCTCCGCGAGGATCGCCCGCTCGAGCAGCGCGCCCTCGAGGTTCGCCCCCGCGAGGGTGGATCCGCGAAGGTCCAGCCCTGTCAGCAGCGCCCCCGGCGCGCCGGCGTCGGTGAGGTCGACCGGCGGCCCTGCGGCGCGAAAATCGAACCCCGGCAGCGTGGCCCCGGCCAGCGACGCGCCGGCGAGGCACGCGCCGTCCATTGCGGTCTCGGAGAGGTCGACCCCGCCGAGCGACGCGTCGCGCAGGTTGGCCCCGCGCAGATCCGCGCCCGCGAGGACCGCCTCGTCGAGGCAGGCCCCCTCGAGGCTGGCGCCCGAGAGGCTCGCGCCGGCGAGCTGCGCGCCCGACAGATCCGCGCCGAGCGCCCGCGCGCCGTCGAGCCGCGCCTCGAGCATCACCGCGCCCGCGAATTTCGTCTCGATGAGCTTCGCCCCGCTGAACCGCGCCCCTTGCAGCACCGAGCCGCCGAGGTCCGCGCCCGTGAAGACGCTCGGCCCGCGCCCCTCCCCGGCCGACGCGTCGAGCCCGGCGCACGACGACCCCGAGAGGTCCGCGCCCGTGAAATCGACGTCGGCGAGGCGCGCCCCGGTCCACACGCTCGTCGCGAGCCGCGCCCTGCGCGCGCTGCACCGCCGCCACACGGTCCCCCGGAAGCTCAGCCGCTCGCCGGCGAAATCATCGAGGTCCACGCCCTCCAGGACCTCCCCGTCCAGCGAGGCGCCCGCGGCGATCCGGGCCTCGAGCTCCTCTCGAGAATGGATCATGCCCTCCCCCTCAGCTTGGTCCGGGTCAGGACCGCGAAATCGAGATCCGCGCCGTCGAGCCGCGCCTTCCACGTCTCCGCGCCGTGCAGGCTCGCGCCCCGGAGGTCCGCGCCCGAGAGATCGGCGCGCTCGAGCGTGGCCTCGCGCAGGTTCGCCTTGAAGAGCAGCGCCTTCACGAGCCGCGCGCGCCGGAGCGTCGCCTCGGCGAGGTCCGCCCCCGAGAAGTCCGCCCGGAGGCAGGACGCCTTCGCGAAGCTCGCCCCCGCGAGCGACGCGCCCAGGAACGACGCGTCGTCGAGCCGCGCCCTCTCCCATATCGACGACGCCGCGCGCGCCTTGCGCAGCGTCGCGCGCGGCAGCTCCGCGCCGTCCGCGCGCGCGTCGGTCAGCGTCGCCTCCTCGAAGGACACGCCGGCGCCGCGCGCGTCATAGAGGGTGATCTCCGGCACGACCGCCAGCGTGAACACCGCCCCGTCGAGCGATGCGCCCGTGAAATCGGCCCCCGCGAGCTCCGCCCGGTCGAACCGCGCCCGCGCCCATTGCCCCTCGGTGAAGATCGCGCCCTCCCCCGTCGCCCCCTGGAACACCGCCCCCTCGCCGCGCGCCTGGCTCATGTCCGCGCCCGTGAGCGCCGCGCGGCAGAGGCTCGCGCCCTCCAGGATGGCCCCCGTGAGGTCCGCCCCCGCGAGGCTCGCGCCGTCGAGGTTCGCCCCCGTGAGGTCCGCGCCCGAGAGCTGCGCCCCCGCGAGGCTCGCCCCCGTGAGCCGGCACAGGCGGAGGCTCGCGCCCCGGAGGAGCGCCCGCGAGAGCGATCGCCCGCTGAAATCGATATCGGAGAGATCGGCCCCCTCGAGCTCCATCTCGTCGAGCGGCTCCCCCGCCGCGAGCCTCGCGAGCACGAGCGCGCGCAGGTCCGGCGGCGGCTCGCCCCCCTCCTCGTCCGGCCCCGGCTGGAGCGCCTCCAGCATCGCCTCGATCTCGTCCTCGCCCGCGCCCGCCGCGCGCATGGCCTCCGCGACCCGCGCCGGATCCGGCGCGGGCAGGTCGAGCGGCGCCGCGGCCTCCCCTGCCCCGAGCCCCGCCGCGGCCAGCGCCTCTTCGATCGCCTTCTCGCGCGCCGCCGCGGCCTCGAGCACCGCCCGCTCCTCCTCGCCGACCTCCGGCTCCGCCTCGTTCGCCGGCTCCACCTCGTCCTCGGGCTCCTCCTCGACGGGCTCCATCGGCGCCAGCGCCGCGTGGAACCGCGCCTGGATCTCCGCCTCGGTCAGCGCCGGCCCCGCGAGCGGCTCGGTGGTCACGAAGAGCGCCGCGAGCTCCGGCGCGTCCTCGTCGCTGACCTCGACGACCCCCCGCCACACGAGGTGGATCCGCATCGTGTCGAAATCGAAGTGCGCGCTGTCCAGCGCGAGCACCGCCTCGGTGAGCGCGCCCCCCGCCTCGTCCGTCCGCTGCATGAAGCACCGCGCGCGGATCCCCGGCAGCGCCCCGGAGATCCGCGGGTGCTCGCGGCTCACCCCCGTCGCCTCGAACGGCTCGTCCCCCCGCAGGTAATCGAGCCGCTGCGAGGCCGGAGCCGCCTGGAAATGGCTCCAGTCGAAATCGTCCGGGAAGTACGGCCACCGCGTCCGGAGCCACCGCGCGTCGTACGTGCCGATCTTCGACCACCGCTCCTTCCAGAGCGTCGAGATGGGCGCGAGGCAGGCCGGCTCCGGCCTGTCGTCCGGGCTCCTGATGAGCCGGTCCGGATCCTCGAGCGCCGGCAGCCTCGCTATGCCGTCCGCGCCAGGCATTGCCCTGTAGCCCACGCCCGCGGGGTTCGCGTCGAAGCCGGGCCCGCCGAATGCATTGTCATACCGCAGCGGGATGGCCTCGAACGGCCGCGGATCGGTCGGCGCGAGCGCGAGCACGGTCTTCTGCCAGCGCCGCTCCCCGAACACGGCGATCCTGCGCGAGATCCGCTGCCCCGCGCGCCCGAACCGGAACGTGACCTCCGCCGCCGGCGCGCCGCGCCCCGGCGCGACGGCGTGCCCCACCGCCGTGACGTCCGCCTTCGGCTTGAATATCGCGAAATCGGACGGGTAGACGGCCCCGCGCCCGAGGTCGTCGTCCGGGTGCACGTCCCCCGTCGGCAGCTCCGGGTCGTCGGCGATCCGCGCCGGGCCCTCCGGGACGATGTCGAACGTGCCCTTGATGATGAGGGTGAGCGAGTCCCGCGGCGGCCGGAGCTGCCAGGGCAGCGAGACGAGCACGAGCGGCGCCGTCTGGTACACCGGAATGGCGTCGGTCTCCCGGGGCGGGAACCGCGGCGGCCCGCCAGGAGGCTTCCGGGGTGCCGAGGGCGGCTCGGGCGGCAGCTCGAATCGAGGGCGATCCCAGGGGGCGGCAGAGACGGGAACGGAGGCGGAGGCGGGGACGGAGGCGGATGCGGGGAAGGGTGCGGGGAAGGGAATGGGCGCGGCGACGGGCGCGGGCACGGCAACGGGCACGGGCGCGGCAACGGGCACGGGCGCGGAGACTGCCGCGGGGTAGGGCGCCTCGCCTCCTGTGAATGGGAGCGCCTGGCGCACCCCCGAGGCGAGCGCGTCGAGATCGACGAATCCGGTGCGCTCGTCGTCGGCGGCGGCGCGGAACGGCTCGGGGGATCGCGTCGGCTCGTCCTCGAGCGGCGCCGGCGGCGGCGCGAGGGGGGGAGGCGGCGGGGCCCCGGCCGGCGCGAAGGGCAGCCCGCCGCGCGCGGCCGCATCGAATGCGCCCCTATCGAGGAACCCGGGCCGCGCCGGCGCGGGCGGCGCCTCCTGGAATGGCAGGAGCCGCCCGGCCGTGGAGGCCAGGGCGCTCGCGTCGAACGTCGCCGTGCGCTCCTCTCGCCCCGCGGCGGCCGGCGCGGCCTCTGCGCCCTGGAATGGTATGAGCGGCCCCGCCGTCGATAGCAATGCGCTCGTGTCGAGCGTCGCCGTGCGCTCGTCCCGCGCCGGCGCGGCGGGCGGGACGAGATCGGGGAAGACCACCGGCGACCCCGCGACCTCCACGCCCGCCAGGATCTGGATCGAATCGATCTCCTCCTCGCTCATCGCGAAATTGCTGCGCCAGATCACGCAGCACGTCTGGCTGTCGGTGTCGATCGCCAGCGTGTCGCCCCAGAGCTCCAGCGGCTCGCCGCCGGGGACCCCCGGCGACCCGTAGATCCGCGCGACGCCCCGCGCCGAGGGCAGGGTGGTCCGCAGGGTCGGCAGCGCGGGGTGCATCCCCCCGAGCGTGAGCTGCTCGTCGCCGGAGAGGAAATCGATCCGCTGATCCCCCGGCGCGGCCTGGAAATAGGCCCAGTCGAGCCCGTCGGGGATCGTGATCCGGGTCCCCTCGAGCGACGCCGGATTGACCCCGCGCAGCAGGACGAGCCGCTCCGGCCAGCTCCGCGCGACGGGCGCGAAGCAGCCGGGCCGGTCGCGGGCCGTCGCGTGGCGCAGGTTGGCCGCGCGGCCCCGGGCCGGATCCAGGCCCACCGGGTTCATCATCCGGTGGCCGAGCGCGCGCTCGTACACGAGCGGCATGTGCTGGAACGGCGCCGGCGGGCCGGGCTGGCCGGACGCGTCGGGCCGCCGATCGCCCTCGATGTCGAGGCGCTTGTCGAGCAGCGTGCTGCCGCCGCGTCGAACCACGAGCCGCACGCCGCCGACCGGCGTCGGCCGCCCGGGCGGCGCGTAGGCGTGCCCGGTGAGCGACACCTCCGCCTGGGCGAGATAGGGGGCTATCTCGCACGCGGCCCGCAGGCTGTAGCGCCGATCGCCGCCGTGGTGCGCGTCCGAGAGGACGAGCGGCTCCGGCTCGATCGGCGCCATCGGCCGCTCGGGGACCAGCGCGAAGCGGGCCTTCACGATGGCCGTGACGCGCGTCTGCCCGCCCGCGCGCCACAGCACCGTCCCGCAGGCCACGCCCACGCCCCCCGCGGGGGAGATGCGCACGGGCCAGGGCGCGCCTGCGTTCATCGCCGATGTCTCCGGGAGCCCCGCGCCGCGCCGTCAGCGCGCGCCGCGCCGCGCGCGCCGGCGCGCGATCGCCGCCGCGGCGAGCCCGAGC
>CAYQYG010000134.1:0-18976 GCA_964421485.1 uncultured Polyangiaceae bacterium
GGGGCGCAGCCCCCTCATCGGCGGTCGGCCCTGCCGACCCGGGGTAGCGCCCCCCCGAGGGGGCGCGTAGGGGGCGCAGCCCCCTCATTGGCGGTCGGCCCTGCCGACCCCCTCGTCGGCGGTCGGCCCTGCCGACCTCAGAGGTCGTAGCGCTCGCCCTCCCTCGCGCAGGGGATGGGGGACGTGCCGGCGTCGTGGAAGTCGGGGTAGTGGATGAGGCGCATCCGCTCGCGCGTCGCGGCCGGGAGGCCGACCAGGGACGCGAGCGGCGTGTGCACCCCGAGGTTGGTCTCGTGGAAGAACAGATCGCTCTCCGCGAGCCACTCGATGAGCGCCGGATCGAACGCGGTGTCGGCGCTGTAGCCGAGCGTCGCCCCGCCCGCGCGGATCCGGAGCGCCGAGGTCGGGATGTGGTGGATCGTCGGGCGCCACGAGACATGGAACGGGCCCACGTCGCCGCCCTCCTCGCCGAGCGGCCGCACGTCCGCGTAGTCGTCCAGCGTGAGCGCGCTCGCGGCGCGCGTCGCCGGGTCGAGCAGCGTCTCCATCCCGCCGCGCAGGCGCGTGTCCCACAGGCCCGCGAGCACCTCGGGGATCGCGTGGAGCGCGGCCTTCTTGCCTGTCACGAAGCGGCGATAGAAGAGCAGCTGCTCCAGCCCGCCCACGTGATCCCCGTGCAGGTGCGTGATGACCACGTGATCGATATCGTCGAGCCGGACCTCGCCGCCCGCGCCCGGCCCGCGGCCGAGGTCGCGCAGCGCGCGCGCGAGCGCGGGCGGCGCGTCGATGAGCGCCCGCGTCCCCTCCGCCTCGAGCAGCAGGCAGGCGTTGTAGTAGAGCGCGGTGAACGCGTCGCCGACGCCCACGACGCGGACCGAGATCCCCATGGCCGCTACCTCGACGAGGACTTCTGGTTCGTGGCCGGCGGCAGCCAGGGCGGCAGCTCGCCGGAGCCGCCGGCGGCCCTCGCCTCGCCCGACGTCCGCCACCGGAGGTGGAACTCGCAGCGCGCGTCGCCGCGCGCCCTGCAGCGCGTGTGATCGAGGGACACGTCCCGGCCCCCGACGAGCTCGAGCAGGCGGCTCATGTACCCGATCAGATCGCGGCAGAGGGCCGCGTCGACGACGCCCCAGCCCTCGAGGCGCGCCACTGCCTCGCGGTCGCTCCTGCGCTCGATGGCCCACTCGCCGGTGTCGTGGAAGCGCCGCCAGTACTTGCCCATCTGATCGAGCGCGGTATGCGGGCCGAAGAGCCTGAGGAACCACGCGTGGATCGTGGTCAGATCCCGCTCGGCCTCGTACCGGCCGAGGGCGTGGACCAGCTTCAGCCCGCCGGTCCCGTGCTGCGCCTCGAGCGCGCGGATGAGGCGCGCATAGAGCGCGAGATCGTACCAGCCGATGGACACGATCGAGCCGAGCACCACCCGATCGGCCTCGGGGAACGAGGCGACCAGCGCCTGCCAGGCGGGGGCCCCGAAGCGCTCGTGGACGAAGCTCCGGACGTTGACGAACCCGATCCCTTTCGTGGTCGCCATCGGGCTTCCATGTGTAGACGATCGCCGCGGCCGCGTCCCTCCCGATCGCGCCTCGACTGGACCCGATCAGCCGCGCGCGGCGAAGGCGCGCATGAGCTCGACGAGGGCCTCGATCGAGGCGATCTCCACGGCGTTGTAAGCGGAGACGCGGATGCCGCCGGTCGAGCGGTGGCCGGCGAGGCCGACCATACCGGCCTTCGCGGCCTCGGAGACGAAGCGCTTCTCCAGGTCCTCCGTGGGGAGGCGGAACACGATGTTCATGAAGGACCGGCTCTCCTTCTCGACCGGCGCGCGGAAGAAGTCCGGGTTCTCGTCGATCGCGCCGTAGAGGATCTCCCCCTTCCTGCGGTTCCGGCGCTCGATCTCGGCCAGGCCGCCGATCTCCTTCGTGTAGGCGAGCACGTTGCGGACGAGGTAGATGCCGAACGTCGGGGGCGTGTTGTAGAGCGAGTTGTTGGACGCGTGCGTCGCGTATCGGAAGATCGTCGGGATGTCCTTGCGGGCGGCGTCGACGAGGTCCTTCCGGGCGAGCACCACCGTGACGCCGCTCGGGCCGATGTTCTTCTGGGCGCCGGCGTAGATCAGGGCGAAGCGGGCCACGTCGACGGGGCGCCAGAGGAAGTCCGAGGACATATCGGCGACGAGGGGGACCTTGCCGGTGTCGGGGAGCCAGTGCCACTGGGTCCCGAAGAGCGTGTTGTTCGAGGTCATGTGCACGTACGCGGCGCCCTCGTCGAGCTGGAGCTCCCCCTGGCGGGGGATGCGCGCATAGCGCTTGTCGACCTCGGTGGTCGCGGCGACGCGGACCGCGCCGACGCGCTGGGCCTCCTGATAGGCCTTCTCCGACCAGCCGCCCGTGAGGATGTAGTCGGCGCTCCTGCCCTGCGGCAGGAGGTTCATCGGGACCATCGCGAACTGCTGGCTCGCGCCGCCCTGGAGGAAGAGAACGTGGTAGTCGTCGGGCACGCTCAGCAGCTCGCGGAGCAGGGCGATCGCCTCGTTGTGCACGGCCTCGTAGGCCTTGCCGCGGTGGCTGTGCTCCATGATCGACATGCCGGTCCCCTCGAAATCGAGGAGCTCGCGCTGGGCGCGCTCGAGGGCAGGGAGGGGGAGCCCGGCGGGGCCGGCGTTGAAGTTGTGGATGCGCGCCATGGTGGTTCTCCTGGTTTGTCGGCCGCGGCGCTATAGCACGGGGCCCTGCGGACGGGTCAGCCGGGGAGAGGGTCACTTCGGGCGCAGGCTGCCCACGAGCTTGTCGAAGTCCACCTTTGCGGCGGAGACCGTCTTCTTCGGGCCCGTGAGCTTGAAGAACCACGTCGGGCCTCCGCCGGGCAGCTCGACGATCGCGCCCAGGAGGGCCCAGTCGGGCTTGGGGGAGCCCGCGGGCATGCCCGGCATGCCGGAGCCGCCGAACGTGCCCTGGATCTCGACGACGGTGACCTTGAGGTCCCCGACGGCGCGCTCGGTGCGCTTCGACTCGTCGCCCGGCTTCTGCTCGAACTGGCCGGCCCAGCGCTTGATGTTCATCTCCACCGAGCCGCCGGCCTGGCTCACGCTCATCTCGGCGTCCTCGGGATCGCCGTCGGCCCGCTTGATCTTGTACGTGGCCCTCCGCATCGAGCTGGGATTCGGGGCCGTCTCCCAGCCGGCCGGGACGTCCCAGGCGACCTCGGTCGGACCTTGCGGTCTCTGCGGCGCGGCGGCCTGGGCGCCGCTGGGAGCGGGCGCGGCCGCGGGCGGCCTCTCGGGGTCCGAGGGCGCGGGCTCGGGCGTCTTGGAGCAGGCGAGCAGCGCGAGCGGCGGCGCGAGGAGCAGCGGGAGGCAGCGGAGCGGGCGTCGGAGCACGGGTCAGTATCCCTCTGTCTTGGAGATGATCTCGTTCATGATCTCGCGCGTCCCGCCGCCTATGGGGTAGAGGCGGGCGTCGCGGAAGAGGCGCTCGACGGTGACGTCGCGCATGTAGCCGGCGCCGCCGTGGATCTGCACGGCCTGGTCGCAGACGAACGAGCACATGTCCGTGGCCGTGTTCTTCGCCATCGCGGCGAGGCCGGTGATCTGCTCGCCGCGGAGGTGGCGCGCGAGCGCCTCGTTCGTGAGCGCGCGGGCCGCGGCGATGCGCGTGGCCATGTCCGCCAGCTTGTGGCGGATCACCTGGAAGCCGGTGATCGGCTTGCCGAACGCGCGGCGCTCGCGGGCGTAGGCGATCGACTCGCGGTAGGCGAGCTCGGCGATGGCGACGCAGTTGCCCGCGAGCAGGAGCCGCTCGGTCGCGAAGTTCATCATGATCGGGACGAAGCCCGCGTTCTCCTCGCCGATGAGGTTCTCCGCCGGGACGCGGCAGCCGTCGAAGGTGATCTCGGCGGTGTCGGAGGCCCACCAGCCGGTCTTCCGGAGCTTCTTGCTGACGGTGAAGCCGTGCTCGCGCTCGATGACGAGCAGCGAGACGCCGGCGTGGCCGGCGCCGCCGGTGCGCACCGCGGTGGTGATCAGGTCGGCGCGGCAGCCGGAGGTGATGAAGATCTTGGTGCCGGTGACCACGTAATGGTCGCCGTCGCGCACCGCGCGGGTCGTGAGCGAGGCGACGTCGCTGCCGCCGCCGGGCTCGGTGATCGCGAGCGCGGCGATCTTCTCGCCGCGCAGGACGGGCGGGATGAAGCGCTGCCTCTGCGCCTCGGTGCCGCACGCGAGGATCGGCGGGAGCGCGATGCCGTGGCTGCCGAGGCCGACGACGACGCCCACGCTCTTGCCCTCGAGGAGGAGCTCCTCCGCGGCGGCGAGCGCGTGCGAGAGGTCGCCGCCGCCGCCGCCGTACGCCTCGGGGAAGCCGACGCCCGCGAGGCCGGCGGCCGCGGCGCGCGCGTAGAGCTCGCGGGGGAACTCCTCGGCCTCCTCCCACTCGGCGGCGAAGGGGGCGATCTCGGCGCGCGCCCAGCGCCGCGCCTCGCGGCGGAGCTCGGCGTGCTCTTCGGTCTCGAACAGGGGAGGGGGCAAGGTCACGGATCTCTCGCTATGGAAAGGGGTTTTACCAGGGATCTCCGGGAGGAATTCACGGGGAGGCGGAGCGCGCGAGGCGCAGCGCGGCGCGCCGCAGCGCGGCGATCGCGCGCGGGCGAGGTGGGGTCATGCGTGATCGGGAGCTCCGGACCGGAGCTCGGCTAGTGGCCTCACCCTCCGGACGCGGGCGCGGCCTGCGGGCCGGCGCCTCCGGGAGCGGGCCGCAGGACGGGCGGCGGCGCCGGCGCCGGGGCCGCCGCGGCGGCGATCGGCTCGGCGGCGATGGTGATGTCGTCGGGCTGGGTGAGCGAGGAGCAGCCGAGGCCCGGGAGGGCGCCCGCGAGGAGCGCGGCCCAGGCGGCGAGGGCGCGGGATCGGGTAACCACGGGCGCACGCTACCACAGTTCCTGCCTGCCCGTTCCCCCCCGCCCCGTCGCGGCCCCCGTCCCGTCGCGGCCGCGCCCGTGCTACGGGGGCGCCCATGGATCCGACGTTCCGGGCTGCTTACAACCGCGCGTTCTCGCCCGACCTCTACGCCGACTACGTCGGCCGCCTGGAGCGCCTGCTCGGCTGCAAGATCCCGTTCCGCGTCGCCGAGACGCCGCTCTTCGTCCCCCCGGCGCTGCGCGATCGGCTCGCGCGCCACGCGAACGAGATCGTGCGGCAGATCTCGAACCCCGCGCTGATCGAGAAGATGAAGCGCGCCATCCCGCCGCACCTCGACATGCCGGGCATGGACCACCTGCCGAGCTGCGTGCAGGTGGACTTCGCGGTCGTGCGCGGCCCGGACGGCGAGCTCGACGGGAGGGTGGTCGAGCTCCAGGCGTTCCCGTCGCTCTACGCGCTGATGGTGCTCCAGGCGGAGGTCATGGCGGACGTGATGCGCCCCATCGAGGGGCTGGATCGGCGGTGGTCGATCTTCTTCAGCGGGCTCGATCGGGGGTCGTTCGCGGCGCGGCTCCGGCGCGCGGTGCTGGGCGGAGAGGAGCCGGAGGCGGTCGCGCTGATCGACCTGGATCCGCCGCACCAGAAGACCTACCCGGATTTCGCCGCCACGAAGATCCTGACGGGCGTCGACGCGGTCTGCCCGACGACGCTGGTGCGCGAGGGGAGGAAGCTCTACCGGCGCGTGGGCGGCCGCCTGGTCGAGGTGCGGCGGCTCTACAACCGGGTGGTCTTCGACGAGCTCGAGGCGAAGAAGATCGAGCTGCCGTACCGGTACACCGACGAGCTGGACGTCACGTGGTGCTCGCACCCGAACTGGTACTGGACGTGGTCCAAGTACACGCTGCCGTACATCGATCATCCGGCCGTCCCGAGGGCGCGGTACCTGAGCGAGCTCGACGCGGCGCCCGAGGATCTGTCCGGCTTCGTGCTGAAGCCGCTGTTCTCGTTCGCCGGCTCGGGCGTGAAGGTCGACGTGACCGCGGCGGACATCGCGGCGGTCCCTCTGGCCGAGCGGGATCGGTGGATCCTGCAGGAGAAGATCGCGTACGAGCCGGCGCTCGTGATGCCGGACGGCAACGGGGTGAAGGCCGAGGTGCGGATGATGTTCCTGCGCGCGCCCGACGAGCCCGAGCCGACGCTCGCGCTCAACCTCGTGCGGCTGTCGAGGGGCAAGATGCTCGGCGTCGACCAGAACCGCGATCTCACGTGGGTCGGCGGCAGCGTGGGGCTCTGGCCGGCGGATTGACCTTCCCCGCGTCCGCAGGAGCGCGGGCGCGCCGCCTCGATGAGACGGCGAATTCCACGGTCCCCATGGACGGAGCCGACCTGCGCGGATCTCGCGTGTGATAGCCTGTCGCGGTCGCCGCGCCGCGGCTCCGGCCGCCGCGCTGGCCACGAGGGAGACTTCGATGCGGCTCGGTTTCTGGCTCTCGATGGCGGCGGGCGCCCTCGCGGCGGCCTGCATCTCGGCCGGATGCACGCAGGACTTCGACAGGTTCGAGCCTGACGGGGTCTCGGGCGACTGCGGCGCCACCGAGAAGCTCTGCGGCGGCGCGTGCGTCTCGACGATGGATCCGGCGTACGGCTGCGGCGACGGGTGCGCCCCGTGCGGCGTGGCGAACGCGATCGCCGTCTGCTCCGCCGGCGCGTGCGCGATCGACCAGTGCGCGCCCGGGTTCTCCGATTGCGACACCGACCCCTCGAACGGGTGCGAGTCGGACACGAGCACCGACCCGCAGAACTGCGGCGCGTGCGGCGCCCCGTGCGTCCTCCCGCACGCGACCGCCGCCTGCCAGGAGGGCGCGTGCGCCCTCGGCCAGTGCGACGCCGCCTACGTCGATTGCAACGGCGATCCCGCGGACGGCTGCGAGGCCCACGTCCCCACGGATCCGGCGCATTGCGGGAGCTGCGACAACGCGTGCAACGAGTTCCAGACCTGCCAGGGCGGCCTCTGCGTGCTGAGCTGCCCGGCGGGATCGGACGACTGCGACGGCGACGCGGGCAACGGGTGCGAGACGCCGCTCGGGACCGACACCGACTGCGCGGCCTGCGACGACGCGTGCGCCTTCCCGAACGCCGGCGGGATCTGCGCGCAGGGCGCGTGCGCGCTCGGCGCGTGCGACCTCGGGTTCGACGACTGCGACGACATCCCGGGGAACGGCTGCGAGGCGAGCCTGCTCACGTCGACCTCGACGTGCGGCGACTGCAACACCATCTGCCCGGTCGGGCCGCACTCGACCGCGGTCTGCAACGCAGGCGGCTGCGGCATCGTGTGCATGGGCACCTGGGCCGATTGCAACGGCGACCCCGCGGACGGGTGCGAGGCCGACACCACGACCTCGACGGCCCACTGCGGCGCGTGCAACCGGTCCTGCTCCAGCGCCAACATCGCGTCCCTGACCTGCGCCGGGGGCACCTGCACCTCCACGTGCCTCGCCGGCTGGGGCAACTGCCTGTCGCCGGTGGCCCCCATGCCCGACGACGGCTGCGAGGCGCACCTCGACACGGACGTGGCGCACTGCGGCGCCTGCGGCCGCGCCTGCGCCGGGACGGACGTGGCCTCGAGGAGCTGCTCCGGCGGCGCGTGCGACTCGACCTGCGACCTCGGGTTCGCCAACTGCTCGCAGCCGCTCGCCGGCGCCGGCGCGGACGACGGCTGCGAGCTCGACGTCACGCAGAGCAGCACCAACTGCGGCGGCTGCGGCAACGCGTGCAGCGGGGGGCTCGACTGCGACCGGCCGCAGAACGGCCCGACCCAGCGGTACTGCGGCTGCTCCGTCAACAACGAGTGCGACACCGACGGCGCCGGCCCGGCGGCCGGGACCTGCACCGCGTCGACCGGCCTCTGCGCGTGCGGCGGCACGCCGTGCGCCGTCGGCGAGGCGTGCGTCAACGTCGGCGGCGTCAACCAGTGCTCGTGCAACGGCGCCGCCGGCTGCGGCGCGGGGCAGGCGTGCTGCCAGGCGCCGGCCGGCTGCTTCGACCTCCTGACGGATCCGTCGAGCTGCGGCGCGTGCGGCCGCGCCTGCGCGGCCGGCTTCGCGTGCGCCTCCGGCGCGTGCGCCTGCGACGCCGACGCCGACTGCGACGCGGGCAGCGCCGGGACCTGCAACGGGCTCGGCCGCTGCGTCTGCGGCGGCGTGACGTGCGGGATCGGCGAGCGCTGCCTGCCCGCCGGCGGTTGCGGCTGAGCCCCGGCGCGACCCCGGCGGCGCGGGGCCGGCGCCTCACCTCGGCGGCCGGGGCCGGCGCATCACTTCGGCGTCGCCGTGGGCACGATGCGCAGCTTCCCGAGCCCGCCGTCGCCCGCGCCCGCGTCCGGCGTCGCGGTCGGCGTCGCCGTGGCCGACGTGGTCGCCGTCGCCGTCGCCGTCGCCGTCGCCGTCGGGGCCGCCGTGGCCGTCGCGGTCGCGGTCGGCTTGGCCGTCGGCTTCGGCTTCGGCGCGGTGAACTTCGGCTTCGTCCCCGTGTCCCCGCCCGGCAGGCAGAACTTCACGCCCTCGCTGTCGGAGATCGCCTCGCAGACCTTCATGCCCGCCGGGCACTCGTCCGTCGTCTGGCAGTGCATCGAGCAGATGCCCGGCTGATCCTGCTGGCCCACGCGCTTCAGGCAGTGCCCGTGATCGCACTCCGACGGGAGCATGCAGCTCGCGTTCGGCGCGCTCCCCTGGGACTTGCTGCACACGTTGCCGGTGCCATCGTCCTTCGCGCGGCAGACGAGCCCGTCCCCGCACTCCTTGTCGAACGTGCACGTCTTCGAGCAGATGCTCCCCACGGATGCGCACTCCAGCGACTCGCAGTCCTCGGCCTGCGCGCACGCCTCGCCGAAGGCCTTCTTCTTCTTGAGCAGGCCGCAGCCGCCCCCGGCGATCGCCAGCGCCAACACCCCGAGCATCGCCGCCGCCGCCCCGCGCCCTGCCTTCATCGCCGTCCACCCATCGCGCATGATCGCCCTCTCCTCCGCCCGGCTCAAAGCCGCCGCCGCGTCCGGCTGCTCCTACCACAACGGCGCTCCCGACCGCGAAAGAACGTCACGGGCGGCGTGATGGCGACGACGGCCCTCGGCCGTCCATGCGCCCTCAAATCATTCTAAGCTGCCGGGCCATGGCCCACTCCCCCGACGACACCACGCCCTCCCCCGCGCCGAGCGCGGCGCCGGCCGCGGCGTTCACCGCGCCGCAACCCCGGCCGCTCGCCGTCGATCCCCGCACCGGCATGCACCCCCTCGCGCTGCGGCGCGCCTTCGCCGATCACCTGCACTTCTCCCGCGCGCGGGAGTCGGCCGCCGCGACCCACTACGACCGCTACCTCGCGGTCGCGCTCTCGGTGCGCGACCGCCTCGTCGATCGCTGGGCCAAGACGCAGCGCGCTTACTACGACAGGGACGTCAAGCGCGCCTACTACCTCTCGGCGGAGTACCTGCTCGGCCGCGCGCTCGTCTCGAACCTCCAGGCCCTCGACATCTACGACAGCTTCCGCTCGGTCCTCGCCGAGATGGGCGTCGACCTCGACGAGATCGCGGACATCGAGCCCGACGCCGGCCTCGGCAACGGCGGCCTCGGCCGCCTCGCCGCCTGCTTCCTCGACTCGATGGCCACGCTGGGCCTGCCCGCGTGCGGCTACGGGATCCGCT
Organism: uncultured Polyangiaceae bacterium; assembly: GCA_964421485.1. Classification (GTDB taxonomy): domain Bacteria; phylum Myxococcota_A; class Polyangia; order Polyangiales; family Polyangiaceae; genus CAYQYG01. Next base: position 9,609 of record CAYQYG010000134.1, read on the forward strand.
ACGAGTTCGGCATCTTCGAGCAGGTCATCCGCGACGGGCACCAGGTCGAGCTCGCCGACGAGTGGCTCCGGTTCGGCAACCCCTGGGAGATCGAGCGCCCGGAGTACGTCGTGCCCGTCTCGTTCGGCGGCCACACCGAGCGCGTCGCCGACAAGCGGGGCGGCTTCCGCGTCGTCTGGCGCCCCGCCGAGCAGGTCCTCGGCGTGCCCTTCGACACCCCGATCGCCGGCTTCGGCTCGAACACGGTGAACACCCTCCGGCTCTGGTCCGCCCGCGCCGGCGAGGAGTTCGACTTCGGCCTCTTCAACGCCGGGGACTACGTGCGCGCCGTGCAGGAGAAGAACCACTCCGAGGTCATCTCCAAGGTCCTCTACCCGAACGACAACTTCGAGGCCGGCCGCGAGCTCCGCCTCCGCCAGGAGTACTTCTTCGTCGCCTGCTCGATCGCCGACATCGTCGGCCGCTACAACAAGACCCACACAGACTTCCGCCGCTTCGCCGAGAAGAACGCCGTCCAGCTCAACGACACGCACCCCGCGATCGCGATCGCCGAGCTCATGCGCGTGCTCGTGGACGAGCACCTCCTGCCCTGGGAGGAGGCCTGGACGCAGACCGTCGGCACGTTCGGCTACACGAACCACACCCTCCTGCCCGAGGCGCTGGAGCGCTGGCCCGTCGCGCTCTTCGAGCGGCTCCTCCCGCGCCACCTCGAGATCATCTACGAGGTGAACCGCCGCTTCCTCCGCGAGGTGATCAACGCCTTCCCGCGCGACGACGCGCGCGTGCAGCGGATGTCGATCATCGAGGAGGGCCGCGAGCGGCACGTCCGCATGGCGCACCTCGCCGTGGTCGGCTCCCACTCGGTGAACGGCGTCGCGAGGCTCCACTCCGAGCTCGTCCAGCAGCGCCTCCTCCGCGATTTCCACGAGCTCTGGCCCGAGCGCTTCAACAACAAGACGAACGGCGTCACGCCGCGCCGCTGGATCCTCTCCTGCAACCCGGAGCTCTCGCGGGCGATCACCGAGCGGATCGGCGCCGCGTGGACCGCCGACCTCTCCCGCGTGCGCGAGCTCGAGCCGCACCTCGACGACCCCGCGCTCATCACCCGGCTCGCCGGCATCAAGCGCGCCAACAAGGCGGCGCTCGCCGCCATCATCCGCTCGGAGCTCGGGCTCACGGTCGACCCCGCCTCGATCTTCGACGTCCAGATCAAGCGCCTGCACGAGTACAAGCGCCAGCTCCTGAACGCGCTCCACATCGTCGCGCTGTACCTCCGGCACCGCCGCGGCGAGCGCGTCACCCCGCGGACGTTCGTCTTCGGCGCGAAGGCGGCCCCCGGCTACCGCCAGGCGAAGCTCATCATCCAGTTCATCCACGCCGTCGCCGAGGTCGTGAACGGCGACCGCCGCCAGGACGCGCTCCGCGTCGCCTTCCTGCCCAACTACCGCGTCACGCTCGCCGAGCGCATCATCCCCGCCGCGGACGTCTCGGAGCAGATCTCCACGGCCGGCATGGAGGCCTCGGGCACCGGCAACATGAAGCTCGCCATGAACGGCGCGCTCACGGTGGGCACGCTCGACGGCGCCAACATCGAGATCCGCGAGGCCGTCGGTCCGGAGAACTTCTTCCTCTTCGGCATGACCGCCGACGAGGTCGAGGCCCGCCGCCGCGAGGGCCTGACCGGCGTCCAGGCGATGGCCGGCGACGAGGAGCTCCAGCAGGTCATCGAGCTGATCTCGTCCGGCTTCTTCTCCCCCGACGACCGCGGCGCGTTCCGCCCGCTGCTCGACAGCCTGCTCGGCCGCGATCCCTACCTCGTGCTCGGCGACTTCAGCGCCTACGCCGCCTGCCACCGCGAGGTCGAGGCGGCCTTCGCCGACGAAGGCGGCTGGACGCGCAAGTCGGGGCTCAACATCGCCCGCATGGGCGCCTTCTCGTCCGACCGCACCGTGCAGCAGTACGCCCGCGAGATCTGGGGCGTCGAGCCTGTCGACGTGGACGTCGGCGGCGCCCCTTCGCTCGTCTAGCCGGCGCGCGCCAACGCAAGCCAACACAACAGACCGCACGGCGGACGCATCATGACCTGTAGACCAGGGTCGGCCTCTTGCTATCCTTTTCGGCGGCTTTATGAGTAACAACCCCGAGGAGAGAGAGGATCGCCAGGGCGATCTCGCCACGGAGCGCGAACGGAAGGTCGAGAAACCGCGGCGCTACAAGGTCATCTTCCACAACGATGATTACACGACGATGGAGTTCGTCGTGCTCGTGCTCATGAAGTTCTTCCACCGCACCGAGACCGAAGCGACCCACATCATGCTGAGCGTGCACCACCGCGGCCACGGGGTGGCCGGCGTCTACACCAAGGACGTCGCGGAGACCAAGGTCGCCCAGGTGACCGAGTACGCCCAGGAGCACGGGATGCCTCTCCGTTTGACCGCCGAGCCGGAGTGACCATGCGCATCAGCCCCGAAGTCGAGATCGCCTTCTCGCTCGCCACCCGCGAGGCCGCCCGCCGCGGACACGAGTACGTCACCATCGAGCACCTGCTCTACGCGCTGCTCTTCGACGAGGAGACCGCCGAGGTCATCCGCCACGCCGGCGGGGACGCGCCCTCGCTCAAGAAGAAGCTGGAGCGCTTCCTCGACGAGGAGATCGACAAGCTCCCCGAGGAGGGAGAGTCGACCCCGACGCTCTCGCTCGGCTTCCAGCGCGTCGTCGGCCGCGCCGCCATGCACGTTCAGTCCTCGGGCAAGAAGGAGCTCAAGGGGGCGAACGTGCTCGTCGCGATCTTCGGCGAGCGGGACTGCCAGGCGGTCACGCTGCTCGGCGAGCAGGGCGTCACCCGCTTCGACATCGTGAACTACCTGTCCCACGGGGTCTCCAAGACCGGCCAGGACGACAGCCTCCGCGAGGAGAGCGGGGACGGCGAGGCGGGCGAGCAGGGCGGCAGCCAGCCCGTGAAGGACCCGCTCGGCGCGTTCACGCTGAACCTCAACAAGGAGGCCGGCGAGGGGCGGATCGACCCGCTCGTCGGCCGCCAGAACGAGCTCGCGCGCACCATCCAGGTGCTCGCGCGCCGCCGGAAGAACAACCCGCTGCTCATCGGCGACGCCGGCGTCGGCAAGACCGCGATCGTCGAGGGCCTCGCGCAGAAGGTCACGCAGGGCGAGGTGCCCGCGCCGCTCCGCAACGCCACGGTCTACGCGCTCGACATGGGCGCGCTGCTCGCCGGCACCAAGTACCGCGGCGACTTCGAGAACCGCCTGAAGGCCGTGATCCGCGCGCTCGAGAAGCAGCCGGGCGCGGTGCTCTTCATCGACGAGATCCACACGATCATCGGCGCCGGCGCCGCGAGCGGCGGCACGATGGACGCCTCCAACCTGCTCAAGCCCGCGCTCGCGTCGGGCCGGCTGCGCTGCATCGGCGCGACCACGTTCCAGGAGTACCGCGGCCACCTCGAGCGCGACAGCGCCCTCGCCCGCCGCTTCCAGCGCATCGAGATCGTCGAGCCCACGGTCGACGAGACCACGCAGATCCTCCGCGGCCTCCAGAAGAAGTACGAGGAGTTCCACAAGGTCACCTATCAGCCCGAGGCGATCGAGGCCGCGGCGAAGCTCTCGGCGCGCTACCTCCAGGACCGCCGCCTGCCCGACAAGGCCATCGACCTGCTCGACGAGGCCGGCGCCGCCGCGCGGCTCGCGCACGGCGACGGCCACGTCATCGAGGTCTCCGACATCGAGCAGGTCGTCGCGAAGATGGCGCAGATCCCGCCGCGCCAGGTCTCCACGTCCGACAAGGTGCAGCTCAAGGACCTCGAGCAGTCGCTCCGCTCGGTCATCTTCGGCCAGGACGAGGCGGTGAAGCAGCTCGCCACGGCGATCAAGCTCGCGCGCGCGGGCCTGCGCGCGCCGGAGAAGCCGATCGGCTCGTTCCTCTTCACGGGCCCGACCGGCGTCGGCAAGACCGAGCTCGCGAAGCAGCTCGCGAAGGCGCTCGGCATCGGCTTCCTGCGCTTCGACATGAGCGAGTACCAGGAGCGCCACACGGTCTCGCGCCTCATCGGCGCGCCCCCCGGCTACGTCGGCTTCGACCGCGGCGGCCTGCTCACCGAGGCCGCGGCCAAGACGCCGCACGCCGTCCTCCTGCTCGACGAGATCGAGAAGGCGCACCCGGACGTCTTCCAGGTGCTCCTGCAGGTCATGGACCACGGCACGCTCACCGACAACAACGGCAAGAAGAGCGATTTCCGCCACATGGTCCTCATCATGACCAGCAACGTGGGCGCCCGGGAGCTCGCCCAGGCGCGCGTCGGCTTCGGCGAGCGCGGCGTCTCCGGCGACGACGACCGCGCCTACAAGAACACGTTCAGCCCCGAGTTCCGGAACCGCCTCGACGCGCGGATCATGTTCTGCGCGCTCGATCCGTCGGTGATGGGCAGCATCGTCGACAAGTTCATCGGCGAGCTCGCCGCGATGCTCGCGGACCGCGAGGTCACGATCGACGTGACGGCCCGCGCCCGCGAGGAGCTCGCGAAGCGCGGCTACGATCCGGCGAACGGCGCTCGGCCGCTCGCCCGCGTGATCGAGAACGACATCAAGCGCCGCCTCGGCGACGAGCTCCTGTTCGGCGCGCTCGAGAACGGCGGCAAGGTCGCGATCGACCTCGAGGGCGGCGATTTCACGTTCAAGTTCGTCGCGAAGGCCGCCGCCCCGGACGAGGAGCCGGCGCTGGTCAATTAAGCGAGCGGGCTCCTCCCGGATTCGCTAGTTGAGCGAATAAGGCATCGCGAGATCGAAAGGGGCGATCTCCGCATCGAAGACGCGCCCGTCCGCGCGGTGCATCTGGTACGTCCCGCGCATCGTGCCCCGCGGCGTCTCGAGCACGCAGCCGCTCGTGTATTCAAAGTGCTCGCCGGGCTTGAGCAGCGGCTGCTGGCCGACGACGCCCGGTCCCCGCACCTCCTCGACCTTCCCGCTGCCGTGGGTGATGACCCAGTGCCGCGTGCGGAGCTGCGCGGGCGCTTCCCCCTCGTTGGCGATCCGGACCGTGTAGGCGAACACGTACCGGCGCTCGGTCGGCGACGACTGAGACGGGACGTAGACCGCCGAGACGGTCACCCGGATGCCCTGCGTGATGGCGGTCGACACGCGTCATGAAGTGCCACCGCCGCGCCGCGCGCACAAGGGCGCGCGTTCGCGGCGTTGACAGCGCCGCACCCCGTCCGCACGTTCCCGCAATCTTGAGCAAAGAGGACGAGGCCGGCATGACCCCGACGGAGATCCCCCAGCGCAGCGCCGCGCCGAGCAGCGGCGGAGAGCCTCCGGCGCCGCCGCCCGCGGCCTCTTCACCGACCGGCGGCGGCCGGTGGATCACGGGCGCCGCGCTCCGCCTGCCCGCCGGCGGAGACGCGCCCCCGCCGGTGGATCAGCAGGAGCCCATGGCCGGCCTGACCGCCATCGGGCCCGTCCACAGCGAGCGCCGGATCCGCGAGCTCGCCCTCGTGCTCCAGTCGATCGACGTCTGGCACGTCATCCGCCCGACCTCATCGGGCTGGGTCCTGCTCGTCCGCGACGAGGACTACGCCGCCGCGGCGACCTCGATCGACCGCTACGAGGCCGAGAACCGCGACTGGCCCCCGCGGCCGGTGCGCGAGCGCCCGCGGCACGCCGCCTCGCCGCTCCCCGCCATCGTCTTCGCCGCCCTCGCGCTCTTCTTCGTCGTCACCGGCCCGGCCGCGTCCCACAGCGGCTGGTTCCAGCGCGGCACCGCGGTCGCCGACCTCGTGCTCGGCTCCGAGCCCTGGCGCGCCGTCACCGCGCTGACGCTGCACGCCGACTCGGCCCACGTGCTCGGCAACGTCATCTCCGGGACCATCTTCGCCTCCGCCGTGCAGCGCCGCCTCGGCGCCGGCGGCGGCGCGCTCGCGATCGTCGCGTCCGGCGTCGCGGGCAACCTCGCCAACGCCCTCTGGCACCACGGCATGGGCCAGAGCCACGCCTCGATCGGTGCGTCCACCGCCGTCTTCGGCGCGATCGGCCTGCTCGCCGCGACGCAGCTCGTGCTCGACCGCCGCGCCCGAAAGCCCGGCGAGCGCCGCGGCCTGCTCCAGGTCGCCGCCCCCCTCGTCGGCGGCCTCGCCCTCCTCGGCGCGCTCGGCGCGAGCCCCCGCGCCGACCTCGGCGCCCACCTCTTCGGCTTCCTCTCGGGCGCCGGCATCGGCCTCGGATCGGGCCTCGCGCTCCGCGGTCGCCCCTCCTCGAGCCGCTGGTGGCTCCAGGTCGTGCTCGGCGCCCTCGCCGCCGCGATCCTCCTCGTCTCGTGGCAGCTCGCGCTGATGCGCCGCTAGGGCACGATGAGCGTGTCGTTCGACTGAAGCGGCAGGTTCGCGCGCAGGTCGCCCTCCTCGACGACGTGGTGGAACGCGAACGGGATCCGGCGCTCGCCGTTCGCGTCGCGCCGGACGATGACGACCTCGTCCGGGGCGGCGAAGCGCGTGAAGCCGCCGGCGAGGGCGATCGCCTGGAGCACGGTGACCTGCGCGGTCGGCGTGAACTCCCCCGGCCGCGCCACCTCGCCCAGCACGTAGATCCGGTAGCTCCTGAGCTCGGCGACCTCCACGCTGACGACCGGCTTGTCGGTGTAGTATTTCATCGCCCGGGTCGCGATCTCGTCGGCGATGGCCTCGACGGTGCGGCCCGTCGCGAGCACCTCGCCGACGAGCGGGATCGTGATGAAGCCGTCGGGGCGGACGGTGACGCGCTGGCTGAGCGCCTCGAGCTTCCACGCGCGCACCTGGAGCGCGTCGCCCGGGCCGACGCTGTACGCGCTCGTCGCGCGGCGCTCGGCGTCATAGTCGAACCTCGGCGCGGACGCGCCGCAGCCTGCGGCGAGGATCGCGGCGAGGACGGCGGCGGCCGCGAGGCGGGGGCGGGTGGAGCGGGCGTGCGTCGGCATGGGACCTCCTCCGCTCCGATGCTCGAGCCGGCGTGCGGCGCGCGGCGCGGCTGCTAGGTTCTGCCGGCGAACGGGGCTCGGGGGGGCATGGCAGCCTGGATCGTGTGCGCGCTCTGCGCGCTCGTCATCATCAAGCCGCAGGAGTTCGTGGACGAGCTCTCCGGCACCCCGATCCTGTACGTCCTCTTCGGCATCGCGGCCGTCCTGATCGCCCTCGACGTCACATGGCGGCGGCTCAGGCCGTCGCTCTCGCCGCAGGTGCCGTGGGTGCTCGCGTTCCTCGCGTGGTCGGCGCTGACCACGGCGATCAAGCGGCCCGACGCGCTCGTGGACCGCGGCACCGCGGTGACCATCGTGGGCGTCATCTTCCTGACCGTGGCCGTCGGCGCCGGCTCTGCCCGCGGCGTGCGCGCCCTCGGCGCGACGATCGTGATCTGCGCCACGCTCGTGTGCGGCGTGACGCTCGCGCAGGGCGCCGCGCCGCTCACGTGCATGGTCCCGAGGGATCCGGACGACTGGGACAGCACGGGTGAGCTCTCGCCCGATGGCCGACCGTGCGAGACGAGCGCCGACTGCCTCAAGGGAGCGATCGATTTCCGCTTCCGCCACCGGTGCGAGCGGCCCGGCCCGCTCGGGACCTCGTCGATCGGCGGCCGCGTCCGGTACCGCGGCTCGCTCGGCGATCCGAACGAGGTGTCGCTGATGATCTGCGCGTGCCTCCCGCTCGCGTTCGCCTTCACGGGGGGCGGCGGCGCGGCGCTGCCCCGGCGCGGCCGGGAGGGCAGGGGGAAGCGCCCTCCCGCCGGCGCCCCCAGGGGCGCGGGCGGCGCGTTCGTGCGGTCGCTCGTGACCGCGGCCGCGATCGGCGCGGCGGGGGTCGTCGTCGTGCTCTCCCAATCGCGCACGGGCCTCATCGTGTTTCTCCTGGTGCTCGGCCTGACGTTCATCCGGCGCATGGGCGCGTGGGGCGTGGTGCTCGGCTGCCTGATCGGGCCGCCGATGCTGCTGCTCGGCGGCAGGAGCGGCGCCGACGCCGACCAGAGCACCGAGGAGCGGCTGGAGCTCGTCCTCGACGGCCTCGAGATGATCAAGAGCACGCGCGGGATCGGCGTCGGCGTGGGCCAGTTCGGCGCGGAGTCGGGCAGCGGGCTGACCGCCCACAACGCCTACCTGCTCGCCGCGGCCGAGGCCGGCCTCGTCGGGATGTGCCTGTTCGCGGTCGCGCTGTACGTCTCGCTCAAGGTCCCGCTCGCGCTCTGGCTGGGCGACCACGCCGTCAGCGCGACCGTGCGGCGCTTTGCCCCGGCGATCTTCGTGAGCCTCGCGGGCTGCGCCGTGGGGATCTTCTTCCTCTCGTGGGCCTACAAGGACGTCCTCTACATCGCGCTCGGCCTCTCCGCGGCCCTGCACGCGGCGGCGCGCGCGGAGGATCGGAGCGTCTCGGTGCGCGTGTCCGCGCGGGAGATCGCGCTCGTGTGCGCCGCGGTGACCGCCGTCCTCGTGGGCCTGATCCTGTTCGTCCGGATCCGCGCCTGAGCGCGTGCTCACGTGAGCGCCGCGAACGCCGCGCGCGCACGCGGCGTGCGCGTTGCAATGCGGGGGCCCTGCGAGGAGCCCATGGCCAGCCTGAGCACGGAGAGCACACCCCGCGAGCGCCTGGCGCGACAGATCTCGGTCCTCCGGCGCGTCCGGATGTACTGGCGATCCACGGCCGCGATCGCGGTGCTCGGCGTCGCGATCTCGCTCTTCTCCGCGCTGCGGGCGAAGCGCGCGTGGCGCAGCGAGGCCACGATCCTCTACCGCGACACGATCCAGACGCAGGGCGACGCGTACGCCGGCGCCGCGCGCGCCGCGCGGCTCGGGCCGAAGCTCAAGGACATGCTCACCGCGCGCAGCAAGCTCTCCCGCGTGATCGAGGAGTTCGGCCTGTACCCCCGGAAGGCCTCGCGCTCGATGGTGGAGGCGGTCGCCGAGATGCAGTTGAGCCTCGGCTTCCGCGCGCGCGACAGCGACACGTACGTGATCTCCTTCGTGAGCGACGACCCCGCGACCGCGCAGCGGGTCACGGCCCGCCTCGCGGACCTGCTCATCGAGGACTACCGCCGGGAGAACCTCGACAGCGCGACCATGACCCACGATTTCCTCCGGCGGGAGCTCGCGGACGCGAGCGCGCGCGTCGACGAGGCGAGCCGCGCGCTCGCGACGTTCCTCGCGAAGAACCCGCAGTTCCAGTGGGGCGTCGGGGACTCTCCGTACGCCCCGCCCCAGCCGGCCGTGCCCGGCGCGCCGCCCGCGCTCGCCGCCCCACCGGCGCCGCGGCTCGAGGTCCGGGCCGCGCCGCGGGATCCGGAGCTCGCGTCGCTGGAGCGCAGGCTCGCGCAGGTCGACGCCGAGCTCTCGCCGCCGCGCGCGGT
>CAYQYG010000135.1:0-18952 GCA_964421485.1 uncultured Polyangiaceae bacterium
CGCGCCGCCGCGCCCCCCTGGCGCGCCCGCGGCCTTGTCGGCCTTCTGCACCGGCTCGGCCGCCCCGCAGGTCTCGTCCGGCAGCGGCTTCGGGTCGGTGATCTCGAGGTTGTCCGCGCGCGCCTCGTACCTGCGGCCGTCGTTCGGCTTGTACCGGATCTCGACGCGGCCGCTCTCGACCTTGAGCGCGCCCGCGGCGTCGGCGCGGGCATAGACCACCTGACCTCGAAGCTTGGCGCGTACCCAGGGCACGGCCGCACCCTCGCACAGATCGATGCCGCCGGGTACCCGGTCCCGCGCCCGCTCCCATGTCCGCGTCCGCTCCCGTATCCGCGTCCGCTCCCGGGTCCGCTCCCGCTCCCGCGTGCGCTCCCGTGTCCGCTCCCGCTCCCGCGTGCGCTCCCGGGTCCGCTCCCGCTCCCGCGCGCGCTCCCGTGTCCGATGGATCCACATCGATCCCCCCTTCCTGCGCGCTGTCGGTTGGTGCAGACTCGTCCCGGTCTTTCTCATTTTCCTTTCAAGGAGCTGATCGATGCGTGCGACCCGGGAACGATGGGCTCTCCTCTTGGGCGCCGCCGCGCTCTTCCTCGGCGCGCAGGCGCAGGGCTGCTCGTGCGGCGGAGATTCGAACAACCAGGGGGGCTCCGCGGGGTCCGGCGGGGGCCAGGGCGGCGCCGGGGGCGACTTGTTCACCACGGGATCGGGCGGCGGCACCGTCGCGTGCGACGTGCCCTGCCAGGCGGACGAGATCTGCTCGCACGGCACCTGCGTCCCGCTGGTCCCGTGCACGACCGACGACGACTGCTCCAACGACACCTACTGCGATCCCGAGGTCGGCTGCGTCCCATGGGACGGCGCGACGCCCCCGCACGACGACGAGTGCATCAACGTGATCGCGGCCGGGATCTTCTCGCCCAGGGTCAAGTGCGAGTTCAGCGCCGCGCCGGCGAACGACCCGTTCCCGGGCCACGTCGACGTGCAGGGCACGCCCATCGTCGTGAACTTCAACGTGCCCTCCTTCATCGGACCGCCGAGCATCGCGGCGTCGTTCACGGCCACGGTGGTCAACAACTACACCGAGGACCTCGGCGTCATCCGCGTGCTGCGCGGCACCGACTGCGGCCTCGAGGCGAACCTCGGCGGCACGGACGTGGACGGCGACGGCGTCGCCGACTGGACCGTCTCGTCGGCCTCGCTCGCCGCCGGCGACCTCGACGGCGACGGCAGCGCGGAGATCGTCGCCCACGGCGCCGACGGCTCCACGCTCGCCTTCACCCGCAAGGCCGGCGTGTGGGGCCTGCTCTGGAAGTCGCCCGCGGACCCGGGCATCCCCGGCGCGACGCCCTGCAACGCGGCGAACCACCGCTGCCCGCTCGGCTGGGCGGGCCCGGCGATCCACGACATCGACGACGACGGCATCCCGGAGGTGATCCGCGAGGGCGCCGTCATCGCGGCCGACGGGACGCTCAAGGCCCCCGCCCCGCCCGGCTATGCCAGCTACTCGTCGGGCCTGTTCTCGGTCACCGCCAACCTCGACGAGGACCCGGCGATCGAGACCACGAACGGGCAGTTCATCTGGGAGTGGCAGCCCAGCGGCTGGGTGCAGGAGCCGTACTTCCCCGGCGCGAGCCTCTCGGCTCCCGGCCACGTGGCGCTCGCCGACTTCGGCGCGTATGGCACCAACGTGCCCGCGGACGCGCCCGAGATCGCCGTGGTCCGGAGCAGCACGGTGATGGTCTACGCCCGCACCGGCGAATTCGCGCAGCCGCCCATCGCGGTGCCCGGCGTCAACGGCGGCGGCGGCCCGCCGACGATCTCCGATTTCGACGGCGACGGCCTCCCCGAGCTCGCGGTGGCGGGGCGGGCCTATTACACGGTCTACGACATCGACTGCGGCGCCGCGCCGCGGCCGGGCGGCGTGTGCCCGCCCGGCACCTGCGATTTCGTCGGGGGCCCCTGCCCCGCGGGCGGCGGCATCGCCTGGTCGCGCTCGACGCAGGACCTGTCGTCGAACATCACCGGCTCGAGCATCTTCGATTTCGAAGCCGACGGCAACGCGGAGGTGGTCTACGGCGACGAGTGCTTCGTGCGCGTGTACAACGGCGTGACCGGCGACGTCCTGTTCAGCCAGTACCGGTCGTCGTGCACCTGGTACGAGAACCCGATCATCGCCGACGTGGACGGCAACTTCCGCGCGGACCTGGTGACGCCCTCCAACAAGGCCTGCTCCGCGAGCGGTGACGGGATCCTCTGCCAGACGCTCGATCAGAACGGGGTGGACCCGCAGTTCCCTGGGCTGCGCTGCGAGACGAACGCCGATTGCGTGTCCGGCGCGTGCGAGTCGGGCTTCTGCCGCTGCACGACGAGCGCGCAATGCTGCGGGGCGATGGACGACGCGGCCTGCCTCGAGGAGGGCTTCAAGTGCGCGCCGCCGCCCGCCGGGACGCCCGGCGCGGGCGACACGTGCCGCGCGGCGCACCCGCACGGGGTGTCGGGGATCCGCGTGTACTCGGACGCGAACGACAAGTGGGTCCGGTCGCGGACGATCTGGAATCAGCACGCGTACGCGGTGACCCACGTGAACGAGGACGGGACGATCCCGAAGACGAGCGACTGGCACGACAACTGGGACCAGTCCACGCTCAACAACTTCCGGCAGAACGTGCCCGGGAACCAGAACGGGGCGGCGACCGGCGACCTGACGGCGGGGGCGTCGCACGATTTCGCGTGCAATGGCGGCGCGGCGACGCTGTCGGCGCCGATCTGCAACCGGGGCGCGGACAGCATCGGGGCCGGGCTCTCGGTGGGGTTCTACGTGAACGGGGTGAAGGTCTGCGGGGCGGAGACCACGCAGGCGCTCGCGCCCGATGAGTGCGAGACGGTGAGCTGCACGTGGAATAGCCCGCCCGCGACCGCGGATACGGCGGTGAACGTGACGGTGATCCCGAACGACGACGGGGCGTACACCGAGTGCAAACCGGGGAACAACGAGGGGACGGTGCTGGATGTGTTCTGCACGCCGCCTGCTTGATGGGGCAGCGGCGGGGGCGTGGATCCGGGCTTCGACGACGCCGCGGCGAGGGGTGGGGTGAGGGGGTGGAGGTGAGGTTTGATGAAGAGGGTGGTCCGGGTTCTCTGCTTCGTCGCCATCGGGGTCGCCGCCGCGGCGGGGTGCGACGGAGAGTCAGGTGGGGAGATCGGGCAGGGGCCGGCGGGGCCGACCGGGGCCACTGGAGCCACTGGGCCGGAGGGGCCGGCGGGACCCGAAGGGCCGGCCGGGGCCGAGGGGCCCGCGGGCGCTGAAGGCCCGGCGGGGGCCACCGGTCCTGAAGGGCCGGCCGGGCCGGCCGGCGCCACGGGGGCGACCGGGCCCGCGGGGTTGCCTGGATTGCAAGGCCCCGCGGGGCCCACCGGGGCCGCTGGGCCGGAGGGGCCAGCCGGCGCGACCGGGGCCACCGGCGCGACCGGCGCGACCGGCGCGACCGGCGCGACCGGCGCCACGGGGCCGCAGGGCATCGAGGGCCCCGCCGGACCCCAGGGACCCGCAGGCGCCATCGGGCCCGCAGGCGCGACCGGAGCCACCGGACCCACAGGCCCGGCCGGGCCCACCGGCTCGCCCGGCGCTCCCGGCTCGGGGAGCGCCTATGGCGAGGACATCAGCGCGTTCGCCGGCTTCACGCCCGCCACGTATACAGGCGCCCTCGGAGGCCGCCCCGCCGCGCACGCCCTCTGCAATGCCGCGTTCGCGGGCGCGCACCTCTGCCACGCCGCCGAATACATCACCACGGCCTCCTCCGCCTCGATTCCCGCCTCGGGCGCATGGCTCGATCCCAGCGCCGCGCCCGACGGGACCTTCATCACGTCCGGCGGCTCGATCGCCTACGGTCGCTATGTCAACAGCAACGCCTGCCTGACCTGGAGCACGGCGAGCGCGGCCAACACCGGCACCTACCTCCTCGCCGACGGCAGCACCAGCACCTCCGGCAGCTGCAGCGTCGCGCGCCCCCTCGCGTGCTGCATCGGCGCGCCCCAGGCCGCGTTCGCCGGCTTCACCGCCTCGAATGCCACGATGGGCGGACGGCCCGCCATGCACGCCGCGTGCGCGGCCGAGCTCGCCGGCGCCCACATGTGCTACACCGCCGAATACATCCGCACCGCCTCGCCGATCGCGATCCCCGCGACCGGAGCCTGGCTCGACCCGAGCATCTCCGAGACCGGCACGTTCATCACCTCGAGCGGCTCGCCCACCTTCGGCCGCTACGTCAACAGCAACGCCTGCCTGAGCTGGACCACGACCAACGCCGCCAATACGGGCACCTACCTCCTCCCCGAAGGCAGCACCAGCACCTCCGGCAGCTGCGGCGTCGGCCGGCCGATCGCCTGCTGCTATTGAGCTGAATCCGATCAGGAGCGGCGCGCGCGGAGGAGGGCTTGCTTGCCGGCCCGGCCGAGGCGGCGGATCTCGGCTTCCCGGCGGAGGGCGGCGCCGTGGGTATCGGCGGGCTCCACGTGGACCAGGGTGAGGGGGGCCCGGCCGCGGGTGTAGCGGGCGCCGCGGCCGGACTCGTGGAGCGCCAGCCGGGCCTCCACGTCGCGCGCGATGCCGGTGTAGAAGGTGCCGTCGGCGCAGAGGAGGATGTAGACGTGCCAGGGCGCCTTCGGCGGGGCGGTCACTCCTTGGGGCCCTCGTTGTAGCCGCGGGGGCGGTACTTCGGGTCGACGCCGTTGTGGGTCTCGCCGTTCTCCAGGGTGTCGGGGCCCAGGTACGCGATCCAGGTGCCGGGGTGGGCCTCGGCCAGGGCGCGGAGCTCGGCCTCGTACTGGGTGAGCTTCTTCTCGTCCCACAGGCATTGCAAGGCCAGGGCGATCAGGCTGAGCTCGTTGGGGCCGATCTCGAAGCCATTCTTGTAATGAGGCCACGCCTCCTCGGCGCGGTGCAGGCGGCAGAGGGTGTCGCCGGTGTACACGTGGGCCATCGGCCATTGCGGGGCGAGCCGCATCGCAACCCGGCTGGAGACCAGGCGCGCCTCCAGATCGCCGCGGGCGCCCTTCATGACCGAATAGTTGAGGTGGGCCTTGGCGCTGTTCGGGACGGCGCGCCGGGTGGCGTCCCAGAAATCGAGATCGCTGCGGTAGTCCATCGCGTGGCGATAGGACTGGACGCACTGGAAGCCGAAGAAGCTGATGAAGAGGGCGGGGGGGAACGCGGCGAGCCAGGCGCCCCTCGGGCGCAGCGCGCCGTGGAGCCAGGAGAAGAAGACCGCAATGGCAATGGACGAGCCGATCGCGGGGAAATACCAGAACCGCTCGGCGCGGACCGTCGGGAGGACGACGGGGATGTTGGAGTGGGGGAAGAAGCTGACGACGATCCAGGTCAGGCCAATGGCCGCGGCGCAGGCGCCCGCGATGGACAGGGGGCGGGGGGCGCCGGCGTAGCGGCCCGCCGGTGACGAGTCGGGGGCGTCGTCCGGCGACGGGAGCAGCGGCAGGCCCTCGGCCATGAGGCCCAGGCCGAGGGCGAGCGGGGGGAGGAACGGGAGCGGCCAGAGGGGGAGCGGGAGCGCCCGGAGCCACGGGACGCGGCCGGCGGGGCGGAAGACGAACCAGTCGGCGGCGGCCAGGCCGAGGGCGGTGGCGGCGAGGATCGCGCCGGCGATGAGGAGGCCCGCGCGGGCGCGCCGGGCCGGAACGTCGTCGCCCGCGCCGGCGCGCGCGGCGGCGCGGGCGCGGCGCTCGCGGCGCATCGAGGAGATCCAGAGCGCGATCGAGGCGAGCGGCGGGAGCGCGGTGAGCGCGGCGCCGGCGACGCTGCCGAAGAAGACCAGGCGGTCGGGGACGGGCTCCTGCGGGTAAGAGTAGTCGCCGCTCAGGGTCAGCGGGAAGAGGACCTGCGCGAAGCCGCGCCAGTAGACGCGGAGCGCGCCGGCGATCCGGTGCGGCGGATCGGCGTCGCCGAGGGGGTTGTTGAGCGGATCGTTGGGCAGCGGGGCCTGGTGGAACCAGAGCAGCGCCGCGTGCATCGCGCGCTTGAGCGCGGAGGCGCCCTCGGGGAGCGGCTGCGCGAGATCGGACGGGGTCGGGGACGGGAACCAGCGGCGGCGGAGCTCGACGTAGAGCACGAAGGCCGCGGCGGCGCCGATCAGGGCGAGCAGGGCGCGCAGCGCGCGGGCCGGGCGGCGGGGGTGCGTGAGCGGCGCCGCGACGAGGGCCGCGAACGGGACGAGCGGAACGCAGACGAGCGCGCTCTCCTTGGAGAAGAGGCCGACGAGCACGGCGCCGAAGACCGCGAACGGCATGCCCCAGGCAGGGAGCGCGAGCGCGGCGAGCGCGAGCAGCGCGCCGAGGCCGCCGAGCACGTCGGCGATGCCCACGATGCCGCTCACGGCCTCCGTGAGCACCGCGCAGGCGACGAACGTGAAGCCGGCGAGGTACGCGAGCCCGCGGCGGCGGGTCCAGTGGAACGCGACGCACGTGACCAGCGCGGCGTTGACCGCGTGGAGCAGGACGTTCGTGAAATGGTGCAGGAAGGGCTGCTTCGAGATCGCCCAGAGCGCGCGCCAGAGGAAGTTCGGCAGCGGCCGGTACGATCCCACGCTCCGGTCGGGCGGCAGACCCCAGAAATCACGGTGGATCGCGTCGATGAACCGCAGGCCGCCGGTCGCGTTCACGTACGGGTTCGCGAGCAGGGCCTCCTGCTCGTCGAAGATGTAGTTCGTCGTCGGCGAGCGGGTGAAGAGCAGGATCGCGACCAGGGCGAGCGGCGCGAACGCGGTCAAGAAGGTCGGATCGAAGCCGAGGAAGTGATCGCGGAAGCGCTGGATCACGCGGGACGAGATGGACGGCGCCGCGCCGGCTTCGCGCCGCGGGGCCTCGGGCGGACCGGGCTCGCTCACGCGGCGGCCTCAGCTCGCGGCCGCGGGCGGCGCGCCCTCGGGCTCGGGGATCGGCCAGATGTCGCCCCAGAGCGGCTGCCCCCCGTCGATGCAGTAGATCGAGCCGGTGATGAAGTCGTTCACGTCGCTCGCGAGGAACACGATGACGCGCGCGACCTCCTCGGGCGCGCCGAGCCGCTTGAGCGGCGTCGCCTTGCGCGTCATCTCGAGCAGCGCCTCGCCGTACTGCGCCGTCCCGCTCGACCGGATGTTGTTCCCCGGCGCGACCGCGTTCACCCGGATCCCGTGCGCCGCCCACTCGATCGCCAGCGAGCGCGTCAGGTTCTCCACGCCCGCGCGCGCCGCGCCGGTGTGGCTCATGCCAGGGAAGCCGCGCGCCACCATCGCGGTCACGTTCACGATCCGCCCCCGCCTCGCCGGGATCATCGCGCGCGTCGCGACCTCGCGGGTCATGAAGAACGTCCCGTTCAGGTTGTTGCGGATCACGGCCTCCCACCCCTTCGGCGAGAGGTGCTCCGCCGGGCTCGGGAACTGCCCGCCCGCGTTGTTGACGAGCACGTCGATCTTGCCGAACCGCTCGAGCACCTTGCCGACGAGCCCGGCCACCTGATCCGGATCGCGGATGTCGCACGCATCGCCGAAGAGCCGATCGGGCCCCACCCCGTCCGCCTCGAGCTCCTTCAGCGCGCCCTCGATCCTGGCGATCTTGCGCCCGCAGATCGCGACCCTCGCGCCGAGCGAGGCGAGCTCGCGCGCCGTGGCGAGGCCGATGCCGCTGCCGCCGCCCGTGACGAGGGCGACCTGATCCGAGAAGAGTCCGCTCGCGAAGATCGACCGCACGTGGGCTCCCTTTCCAGACGGCCGCGCTCGTCGCAGCCTCGGCGCCGTTTACAACGGAGCCCGGGACGGCGCTACCCTGTGCCTCGCATGCGATTCCTGCACCCTTCCCGTGACGAGCACCTGGAGCTGGCCCTCGAGGACGTCTTCATCAACCCCGGCTACTTCGCGGGCGGGTCCCGCCTCGACACCGACCTCCGCCCCGCGGATTTCCCCGGCGGCTCGCACCCCATCGTGTCGGCCAACATGAACGCCGTGACCGGCAAGCGGATGGCCGAGACCATGGCCCGCTTCGGCGGCCTCGGCGTCCTGCCGCAGGACATGGACCTCGACACGGTCGCCCGCATCGTCGGCCACATCAAGCGCGCCGATCCCCGCTACGACACGCCGCTCTCGGTCTCCCCCCGCGCGACCCTGCGCGACGTGCTCGGCATCATCCGCAAGCGCTCGCACGACATGGTCGTGGTCGTCGACGACGAGCGCCGCCCCCTCGGCATCGTCACGCACGCCGACCTCCGCGATCGCGATCAGTACACCCCCGCCTCCGCGCTGATGTCCTCGCGCCTCGTGACCATCCCCCTCGGCACCCCGAACCGCGACGCCTTCCTCCTGATGGAAGACGCCCGCGTGAAGGCCGTGCCGGTCCTCGACGCCGCCGGCCGCCTGCACGGCGTGCTCACGCGCGACGACGCCGTGCGCCTGGAGCTCCTCCGCCCGACGCTCGGCGCGGGCGGCGAGCTGATGGTCGCCGCCGCGGTCGGCATCTCCTCGCAGGCCGCGGCGAGCGCGAGGGAGCTGCTGGAGATCGGCGTCTCCGCGATCGTGCTCGACACGGCCCACGGCCACCAGCGCCGCATGCTCGAGGCCATCCGCGAGGTCCGCGCCGTCACCGGCGGCGCGGTCCCCCTGGTCGCCGGCAACGTCTGCACCGAGGAGGGCACGGCGGCCCTGATCGAGGCCGGCGCCGACATCGTGAAGGTGAACGTCGGCCCCGGCGCGATGTGCACGACGAGGATGCAGACCGGCACCGGCCGCCCGACGTTCACCGCCGTGATGGTCTGCGCCCGCGAGGCCCGCCGCCGCGGCAAGCACGTCTGGGCCGACGGCGGCGTCCGCCACCCCCGGGACGTCGCGCTCTACCTCGCCGCCGGCGCCGCCCGCGTGATGGTCGGCACCGCGCTGGCCGGGACCTACGAGAGCCCCGGCGACGTGAAGGAGGACCGCGAGGGCCACCTCTACAAGGAGAACTACGGAATGGCGAGCGCCCGCGCCGTGAGCGACCGGACGGCGGATCTGGATCCGTTCGAGCGCGCGAAGAAGGCGTTCTTCCGCGAGGGGATCTCGACGTCGCGCATCTACATGCAGGAGGGCCGGGAGAGCGTCGGCGCGATCCTGGTCGAGATGATCACCGGCGTGCAGTCGGCCTGCACCTATGCGGGCGCGACCACGCTGGAGGAGCTGCACGAGAAGGTGGTGATCGGGGTGCAGACGGCGGCCGGCTACGGCGAGGGGACGCCGCACGGGCTCGTGCGCCGCTGACCCCCGCGCCACCTCGCTCCGGCGCGCGGCGCGTCCAGGGCGCTCACAAGTTTCCGCGCCTGCGCGATTGCGCGCGCCGGGCGCGCCGGGCATTCCATTTCACATCGTCATGCGAATAACATCGATCGCTGGGCGGCGTTGAAGCGCGGAGGTCCAGATGAAGGTGCGGGCGATCCTGGCGGCGGCGGTGGTGGGCGGAGTGGCGGCGGCGGCGGCGATGGGCTGCGCGGGGGGCGCGCCGGAGGGGCAGGACCCCGACGAGCCCGTGTTCGGCGAGCTCCGCCGCGACCCGGCGCTCACGATCCACCGCGGCGCGAGCGAGGTCTCGGGCTCGCTCGTGGACGACGGCATCGACGTCCGCTTCTCGAGCACGGATCACGGCGACGGCACGATCGACGTGCGCGTCGAGCTCGACGGCATGGTGCTCACCGCCCACTACGACGACGCGGGCGAGCTGCTCGACGGCGTGAGCGCGCAGGACGGTTCGCCGACCTCGATCACCGAGACCGACCGCGCCGCGATCAGCCGGCTGCTCGCGGGCCTCGAGGCCGAGCTCTACCCGCCCGTCGATCACGTCACCTCCAAGGAGGAGTACGACGCCGTCCGGCGCCTGACCCCGGCCGAGGAGCGCCTCTTCCGCGTCGTCGACGTGCAATGGTCCCAGTGGCCCTCGGCCGTCCCCCTCCGCCTCGAGATCCGGGCCGACGCGCCCCGCGGCTGGACGAGCTGGCGCCGGTATGCCTCCACCAACACCACCGTGACCGGCTGCCACGACTGCAACGTCTGCTCGTGGTCGGGCGACTGCTGCGACACCGGCAAGAAGCTCGGCGAGTACTTCAACGGCGCCAACTACGGCAACTGCGGCACGAGCAGCACCGGCTCCCAGTTCACGAAGGACTGCACGAACCACGACCAGTGCGTCCGCACCGCCAAGCACGGCGGCCACGCGCTCGCGAGCGCGTACTGCGACGACCAGTTCCTCTCGTGCACCGACGACGAGGCCTTCGCCCCCTCCTGCAACTACGACTGGCGCGGCACGGGCTACAAGGGCAACTGCCCGTCGTCGTGGAACGGCGACGGCACGTGTGATTGCTTCTGCCAGTTCCAGGACTCCGACTGCTGATCCGGATGCCGGGCGCCCCCGCGGGGATCCATGCAATGGCGGGCGCCGCCGCCGCCGCGGTCCTGCTCGCCGCGTGCGGCGGCGAGGACGCGCCCGCGCCCGGCGAGTCGCCCTGCGCCGGCGCCGCGGCGATCGCCGAGGCCGGGCAGGCCATCCTCCGCGGCGAGGTCGACGCCGGCGATCCGGCCGTGGTCGCGATCAACACGCTCGACGTCGATTGCCAGCGCGCCGGCGCCCCCGCGTGCACCGGCGTCCTGATCGGCCCCGATCGGGTCCTCACCGCGGCCCATTGCATCGGCGAGCTCCCGCCCGAGTCCTTCGTCGCCCTGATCGGCCCCACCGCCGACCCCGGGCGCGGCGAGCTCGGCGAGGGCCTCGACGGGCAGCTCTTCCGCGTCCTCGCGACGAGGCCCCACCCCGATTTCGACCCGCAGACGCTCGCGAGCGATCTCGCCCTCCTCTTGCTCGACGGCGAGCCGCCCGCGCCGCCCGCCGCCCTCCCCGCTTCGCCGCTCGGCGACGCGGCATGGTCCGGCGCCGCCGCCCGCGTGGTCGGCTTCGGCCAGGCCGACGCCGCGCCCCCGTTCTCGAAGCGCGAGGGCACCGTCACCATTGCAGAATTTTCAGCCGTCGAGCTCGTCTATCACCCCTCCCCGGCGATGACCTGCGCCGGCGACTCCGGCGGCCCCGTCTTCATGGACCAGGGCGGCGCGGAGGTCCTCGTCGGGATCACCAGCCGGGGCGATGCCGCGTGCGCCGACCACGGCGTCGCGATCCGCACCGACGCGCTCCCCCAGCCCTTCCTCGAGGCCCCGTGGTGATCGCCCGCTGCCGTCGCAATGCCTGGATCGCCCTCGCGCTCTCGATGATCGCCTGCGACCCGCGATCCGAAGGCCCCGCTGCGACCGGGCCCGCGTCCGTGTCCGTGTCCGGGGCCGTGTCCGCGCCCGCGCCCGCGCCCGCGCCCGCGTCCGTGTCCGGGGCCGTGTCCGCGCCCGCGTCCGTGTCCGGGGCCGGGGCCGCGTCCGTGTCCGTGTCCGTATCCGCGCCCGCGTCGCGCGCCCGCCTCTCCGCCTCGGTCATCACCATTGCTCACGCCGGCGTTCACGAATACGCCGGCTCTCGCCCGAGGCCCACCCGCACCGAGCCCGAGGCCCTCGGCATGGCCCGCGCGATCGCCGCCGAGGCGCGCAAGGACCCGGCCCGCTTCCCCGCGATCGCCCGCGAGCGCTCCGAGGACCCGCTCGCCCCCGAGGGCGGCGACCTCGGCACCTGGAACCAGGGCGACCGCCCCGACCTCGACGCCCCCGTCGCCGCCCTCGCCATGGGCGCCGTGTCCGACCCCATTCCCTCCGAGCGCGGCTTTCTCGTCTTCCGTCGCGATCCCCCGGTCCCCGAGGCGCGCGTCGCCGCCCGCCGGCTCGTCATTGCGTGGGCCGGCGCGATCCGCGCGCCCGCGGCCGTCGCCCGCACCCGCGAGGAGGCGCTCGCCCACGCCGGCGCCCTCGCGGCCCGCGCCCATCAGGATCCCACTGCGTTCGAGGCCCTGGTCCGCGCCGAATCCGACGGCTGGGACCGGGACCGCGGCGGCTACCTCGGCGCCTGGATCCTCGGCGGCGGCCGCTTCCCCCCCGCCGTCGATCGCGCCGTGGCCGCGCTCGCCGACGGCGCGATCTCTCCCCCCGTCGAGACCCGCTCCGGCTACGTGCTCCTCCAGCGGATCGCGGCCGTGGAGCCCCCCGCGATGCTCGCCGGCGCCCATATCCTGATCGCATTCGAGGGCGCCGAGAAGGCCCGCCCGGGCGTCCGGCGCACCCGGGAGGAGGCCCTCGCGGAGGCGCGGGAGATCCTGGCCGAGGTCCGCCGCGATCCCGCCTCGTTCGGCCGGATGGCCGCCGCGCGCTCGGACGACGCCGGCGGCAAGCGCGGCGGCGATCTCGGCAGCTTCCGCAGAGGCACCCTCCCGCCGCCCCTGGAAGACGCCCTCGCCGGCCTCTCCGCCGGCGAGGTCGGCGGCCCCGTGCTCACGCAGTACGGCTATCACGTGATCCTCCGCCGCGAGGCCCCCGCCGACAGGGACTACGTGGTGCGCTGAACGAGGCCATCGAGATCGTCTCCGTTCTATCTCCGTTCCACCGCACGGCCGCGTGCGCCGCTCGGAGGCCGAAGAGGAACAAGGTAGAGCGCGACGGACATCTGTATCGATCAGTCCCTCCGGGCGCGCGCAGGAAGCCGACCTCCTCACCCCGCCCCGCCGCCCGCCGCCGCGCCGGCCGCGTGTGACGAGGGCCAGGCCCCCCCGGGGCGTTGCTCCGGGGCGCGCCGTGGGATAAGCCGCGGAGGCGATGCGGCGCCGGGCACCGATGGACGATCTGCCGGATGTGAGGGACGGGCTCACCCGCGTGGAGCGGGTGGTGCTCGTCACGCTGGCCGAGCTCGAGCAGGAGCTCCGGGGCAGGAACGTGCCCACGGCGATGCTCTACGGGCGGGTGGTGGAGCGGATCGACATCGGCGTGGAGGAGCTGCAAGCGGTGCTGGTGCGGCTGGGGGCCGCGACGCGATGAGCGAGGCGCCCGAGGAGGGGACGGTCGAGCGCTGGGCATGGGATTACGTGCTGGCGACCGATCTGGAGCACAAGCTGCGGCCGCCGGTCGTGCCGGATCGCTGGGAGGTGGCGCCGCCCGCGAGGAGGATCGCGCGGCCGGGCAGGCCTTCCGGCCTGGAGGTCTCCAGGCGGGCGCCGAAGAGCCCGGGGCCCGAGGCGATCCGGGCGCCGGAGAAGCGGGCGCAGCTCACGCACACGTTCCTGCACCACGAGCTGCAAGCGGCCGAGCTGATGGCCTGGGCGGTGCTCGCGTTCGTGGATGCGCCGGAGGGGTTTCGAAAGGGGCTCGTGAGGATGGCGGGGGACGAGGTGCGTCACATGGGGATGTACGAGGCGTACCTCCGGAAGCTGGGTGTTCGGTTCGGCGATTTTCCGGTGCGGGACTGGTTCTGGGAGCGGGTGCCCGGCGCGACGTCGGCGGCGAGCTTCGCCGCGGTGATGGGAATGGGGCTCGAGGGGGGGAACCTGGACCACGCGGCGCGCTTCGCGAGGAGGTTCGCGGCGATCGGGGACGCGGAGGGGGCGGCGATCCAGGCGAGGATATGCGAGGAGGAGGTGGGGCACGTGCATTTCGGGGTCCACTGGTTCGGGCGGCTGACAGGGTCGGTGGATTTCGAATCGTGGGTGCGGCACCTGCCGGCGCCGCTGTCGCCGCTGGTGATGCGGGGAGTGCCGCAGAACCGGCTGGACCGGGCAAGGGCAGGGTTTCCGGAGGCTTTCCTCGACGAGCTGGAGAGATGGGAGCCGCGGGAGGGCTGACGGGCGCGGGAACGGATCCGGACACGGACACGGAATCGGCAACGGTGTCGGAGCGCTCGATGACCAGGCTGTGGCTCTTGAACTTCGACGCCGACGAGGAGCTCGCCAGGCCGGCGGGATACACCCCCTCCCGCGCGATGACGGAGAGGGCCGCCGCGCTCTCGGCCCGCGTCGGCCCGCTGCTCGGCCCCGGGGACCTGCTGCTCGGCGAGGGCGTCAGGGCCGCGGGGCGCGCGGGCCGCGCCTTTTGCCCGACGCCTCGAGCCATTCGAGCGCTCGAGCGGGCCGGGGCGACGGCGCCGCCGGCGCCGCCGCTCGAGGTGCTGCGGCGGGTGAATCACCGGCGCTTCTGCGCGGAGCTCGGGCAGACGCTGCCGGGAGCGCGCTACGTGGAGACGATCGAGGCGCTCGAGCGCGCCATCATTGAATTTTCGCCGACCGGGCAATGGCTGCTCAAGCGACCGTTCGGGTTCGCGGGGCGCGGCCGGCGAAAGGTGGCGGCCGGCGCGCTCGAGCCGGGGTCTGGGGCGGAGGGCGCGCCAACGTGGCGAGCGCGACCCGGAGCCCCAAGTGTCGCTCGGGCGACGCGGGCCTGGGTCATGGCGTCGCTCGCGTCGGGGGGAGGGTTGCAGGTCGAGCCGTGGGTCGAGCGGCGGGGCGACCTCTGCATGCACGGCTTCATCGCGCAGCGGGGGACGATCGCGCTCGGAGAGGCCTGCGCGCAGTCATGCGACGAGCACGGGGCGTGGCTGGAGACGCGGCGGGCGGCCGCCGGCGAGCTCGACCCCGTGGAGCGGCAGGCCCTCTTGGAGGCGGCGCGCGAGGCGGGCGAGGCGCTCGCGGAGGCCGGGTATTTCGGGCCATTCGGCGTGGATGCGTTCCGGTGGGTGGACGAGGCCGGAGGCGTGCGGCTCAACGCGCGGTGCGAGATCAACGCGCGCTACACCATGGGGTGGGCCGTGGGCATGGGCTATCTCCGGCCGGACCTCGAATGAGGCGCGCGCGTCGGCTACGCTGCGACCCTCGCCATGGGTGATCACGATCGGCCCGAAAAGAAGCCCGCCCGCGATCCGGTCTGGGATCCGCCGACGATCCTCTACACGCACAAGGGCGAGCCCGAGGCCCTCCGCAAGAAGGCCACAGCAGCGGTCGCGGGCACGGCAACGGACGCGGGCACGGCAACGGACGCGGGCACGGCCACGGACGCGGGCACGGCAACGGACGCGGGCACGGCCACGGCAATGGACGCGGGCACGGCCACGGACGCGGGCACGGCCACGGCCACGGACGCCGCTCTCCCCGAGGTCGACGCCCCCACGGTCCGCCGCCCCCAGGGCGATCCGCTCGAGGATCCCACGGTCAAGGCGTCGCCGCGCCCCCCGCGCGTCCAGGTCCCCGCCGAGCCGCCAGCCGAAGAGGACGCTCCCCAGGGCTTGAAGGGCACCGCCCGCTGGCTGCTCAAGAAGCACGGCAAGAAGCTCTGGTGGCTCCACACCGCATACGCGCTCGGCCTGGGCGCGTTCGTCGCGGGCTTCGCGCAGAAGGGGTTCGACCGCGCGCGGTGGCTCGCCGTCTCGCTCGGCGTCGTCTGGCTCGTCCTGGTGCTCTTCTTCCGCGTGTTCGGCACAGGGGCGCGGCAGGACTTCGCCACCGCCTTCCCGGGGGCGCGCGCGCGCTTCCTCGTGATGACTTACGTGCTCAAGAACCTCTACCAGGGGATGCTCTTCTTCCTGCTCCCGTTCTACTGGAAGAGCGCCACGCTCGACGCGCCGAACCGCTGGTTCGTGCTCTTGCTCGGCGGGTGCGCCGTGCTCGCGACGCTCGATCTCGTCTTCGATCGCGTGCTCATGCGCTGGAAGATCCTCGCCTCGGTCTTCTATGCGGTCACGCTCTTCGCCTGCCTGAACCTCGTCATCCCGGCGCTCTCTCCGGATACGCGCACCCTGTGGACCCTGCTCTCGGCGGCCGGGATCACCGCGGTCGGGTTCGCGATGATGCACCTGCCGCTGGCCGCCCTCCGGCGGCCGGCGAGCGCGCTGCTGCTCGCCGCGGGGGTCGCGGGGAGCGTCGGGCTCGCGTACGCGCTGCGCGCGGCGGTGCCGCCGGTGCCGATGCACCTCTCCTCGGCCGCGGTCGGGCCGATGGTGCTGCCGGACGGGCGGCTCGCGATGGAGGTGAAGGCGCTGCGCGCGTCCGTGATCGCCGAGCTCCGGGCCGTGACCGACGTCGTGGTGCCAGGCGGCAAGGGGGACCGGCTGCGGCACGTCTGGCGGCGCGAGGGGGAGGAGGTCTACCTCGCGCCGGAGGAGGCGTCGCGCGTCGCCGGGCCGCGCGGGGCGGTGCGGCTCACCTCGTCGCTCAGGGGCAAGCACCTGCCAGGGCGCCTCGTGGGACACTGGTCCGTCGACGTGGAGACCGAGGACGGGCAGCTCGTGGGGAGGGTCTCGTTCGACGTGACCGACTGAGGCGCCGACCAGCCGCCGGCCAAGGGCGGCACGGTCGTTCAGCCCCGGGCCTCGCCGGGGCTCAGGGCCGGAGCTTCGCCAGCCAGATGTCCCTCGCGCCCTCCGCCGTGACCTGCGTCGCGCCGAGGCCGATCGCGTTCTCGAACGAGCCGGTCACGACGAGGTTGCCGAGGGGGTCCGGCGCGAAGTCGGCCGCGGCCTGCGCGCCGTCGGCGCCGAAGACGCGGCCCCAGAGGAGGTTGCCGGTCCGATCGAGCTTGAACGCGAACGCGTCGCTCGCGCCGGTGGTGGGCACGGCGCCGGCGCCGAAATCTATCGCGCCGTCGCCGCTGCCGACGATGATCAGGTTGCCGGCGGCGTCGAGCCGGACCGCGTTGCCGGCCTGCGAGCCGGCGTCGCCCCAGCTCCGCGCCAGCTCGATGTTGCCCCCGCCGTCGTAGGCGACCAGGAAGATGTCCTCGACGCCCGCAGAGACGAGCTGCTGGCCGCCGAAATCGGCCGTGGCGCCGAAATAGCCGGTCACGTAGAGGCGGCCCTCGCGATCGAAGGTGACGCCGGTGCCGATGGTCCGCGCGGGGCTCCGGAAGGAGTGGCTCCACAGGTGATCGCCGGCGGGGCCGAGGACGGCGACGAAGCCGTCGTACTCCGCGTCGTCGTTCGAGATGGGGCCGCCGCCGAAATCGATGACGCCGGTGAAGAAGCCGGTCAGCGCGACCTCGCCGTTCGGGCCCGCGGCGACGCGGAGGGTGTACTGCTCGCCGGCGTCTCCGAACTGCCTGGCCCAGAGGGGCTCGCCGTCAGGGGAGAGCTTCGCGACGAAGGCGTCGACGCCCGTGAGGTCGGGGACGGCGAGCGCGGCCCCGCCGAGCGTCAGCGCGCCGGCGAAGAAGCCGCCGATCAGGATGGCCTGCTGGGCGTCGGGGACGAGATCGGTGGTCACCTGCGTGCCGGCCTCGCCGAACGCCTCGCTCCAGACGTGGTTGCCGTCGGCGTCGAGCTTCGCGACGAAGAGGTCGACGTCGGCGCTCGCCGCGACGATCCCCCCGCCCAGATCGATGCCGCCGAGCACGTAGCCGGTGAGCAGGACGCCTCCGTCGTCGGCGACCGCGAGGCCGCCGACGTGGTGCTCCGATCCGGCGCCGAAGCTCTTGCTCCAGCGGTGCGCGCCCGCAGGATCGAGGCGCGCCACGTGCACGTGGGTCACCCCGCTCTCGTCGCCGATCAGCCCGCCGCCGTAATTGACGCGGCCCGGCGCGTCCGCGGCGAGGACCATGGTCCCGTCCGGCGCGACCGCCACGCGGCTCGCCGCCTGGTCGGCGCTGCTGCCGAAGCCGAGCGCGATCACGGGCTCGCCGTCGCACTCGCGCGCGCCGTCGCAGCTCTCGTCGACGTCCACGGTCGCGCAGTCCTCGATCACCGGGACGACCTGCCCGGCGCACGCGGCGCCGTCCTGGCAGCCGGCCACGCACGCGCCGAGCGACTCGGTCTGCGGCGGCCCGGTGTAGCAGGGCTCGCAGGTCCGGAGCGTCTTGTCGTCGAAATCGGCGCCCACGACGAGCGCGCAGCCGCTCGACGACGCGAGCCAGAGCGCGCCCGCGAGCGCGCCGGCAAGCGCCGCCGAGGCGAGCGCCACCACGCGCCGGCGGGGGCGGGCCGCGCGGCCCATCAGAAGCGCCTCCGCAGGACGAGGCCGCCGCCGCCCGGCAGGATCGCGGGGCCGAGCGCCGCGCGCTTCGCCGGCTCGTCGCTCGTCAGCACGAGGGCCACGCCCGCGCCGGTGAGCGCCGCGCCCGCGATGAAGGTGATCGTGCTGATCGTCGCGAGCGCGCTGCCGGCCGACGCCGCGTCGACGCCCTCCTGCGTGTCGCACATCGAGGTGCCGTGGCACGACTCGTCGACGGTGGCCTTCTTGTCGAGCACGAGCGCGCCGGTCACGCCGCCCGCGATGAGGCTCGCCACACCGACGCCGCCGATCGCGAAGCCGATCGTGCGCAGCGGCAGCGGCTCGGGCGCCGGGGCCGCGCGCTGGCCGAGCACCAGCGCGCGGCGCTCCCCCTCGGCCAGCGTGAGCGATACGCGCTGGTCCGGCTCGCCCGGCACGCGCAGCGTGACCTCGTGCGCGCCGGGGTTCACGGGATCATCGACGCCGAGATCCGCGCGCGCGATCTCCTCGCCGTCGCGGAGCACGGTGGCCCCGGCCGGCACGCCGTCCGCGAGCGTCAGCTTGAGGCGCGGCACGCGCGGAGCGAGCGCGTCCACGTGCTCCTGCGCGAAGGGCACCCGCTCGTCGTCCGGCGGCAGCATCGCGAGCACGACGCGGAAGCTCGTGAGCGCCTGGCCGAGCTGCCCGAGGGCCTCCTGGCAGAGCGCGAGGTTCAGGATCGTGCCCGGCACGGGATCGAGCTCCGCGCTCTCCTCGAACTTGGGGCACGCGGCGGCGTAGTCGTCGCGCTGCATCGCCGCGCGCCCCTCCTTGAAGAGCGCGGCCGCCCGCTGCGTCGCGCTCTCGGCGCGCGCGAACGCAGGCAGCGCGATGATCAGCGCCCCCGCCCAGAGCCAGGCACGAGCCTCCATGGGAGCCCCATGGATACCTCAGTCGCGCTTGTCGAGGAACCCCGGCGATTTGCTGGACGGGCGCGGCTTGCCCGGTCCGCCGGGCGGCGGCCCGGCCGGCGCGCGCGCGGCGCTGGCCGACGGCGCGGCGCTGGCCGACGGCGCGGCCTGGGCGCTG
>CAYQYG010000136.1:0-18915 GCA_964421485.1 uncultured Polyangiaceae bacterium
AGCTCGGCCCCGCGCCGCAGGAGGCCGCCGCAGGGCGCGGATCGAGCGCCCCGCCGGCGGCGGCCGCGCCGCCGCGGCGCGCGGCGCCCGCGATCCCGCCGCCCCCGGCGCCGGTGAACGCAGAGGCGCCCGCTTCCACGAAATCGCGCCGCGGCCTCCGCGCCGCGCTGAAATGGCTGCTCGGCGGCGGCGCGCGCTGATCGCGCGGCGGCCGGCATCGGCGCGGAAGCTAGCAGATCGCGCCGCTCCCCGCCTCGCCGCGCTCGTGGACGCGGCCCCGGGCGTGATAGGGTCCGCGCGCCGCGGGCGGGAGCGCCGCGCGCGGACCACAGCGAGGAGGATCGACGATGGCGAGGGAGATCGTGACCGAGCGGGTGCGCATCGAGGTCGCGGACGGGACGGCGATGGATGCGTTCGTGGCGCGGCCGGCGGACGGCGGGCCCCACCCGGGGCTGCTCGTCATCCAGGAGATCTTCGGCGTGAACGCGCACATCCGCGACGTGACCGAGCGCTTCGCGCGTGAGGGGTACGTCGCGCTGTCGCCGGACCTCTTCCACCGGCAGGCGCCCGGATACGAGGCGGGCTACGAGGACATCCCCGCGAGCATCGCGCTCGCGATGAAGTACTCGAACGAGGAGAGCGAGGCCGATCTCAGGGCGGCCTGCGATCACCTGCGCGGGCGCGCGGACGTGAAGGCCGACAGGATCGGGGCGATCGGGTATTGCATGGGCGGGCGGCTGGCGTTCGCGGCGAACGCGCTGGCGCCGCTGTCGGCCGCGGTCTCTTATTACGGCGCCGGGATCGCGAGCGACAAGATGCACATGGCCGACAAGCTCTCCGGACCGATGCTCTTCGTGTGGGCCGGGCTCGACGCCTATATCCCCGCCGAGCAGCACCTCACGCTGACGGCCGAGCTCAGGCGGCGCGGGAAACCATTCGTCAGCGTCGAGTTCTCGTCCGTGAGCCACGGGTTCTTTTGCAATGCGCGCTCCGATTACAACGCGGCGGCGGCCTCGCAGGTCTGGCCGCTGACGCTCGCGTTCCTGCGCTCCCACCTCGGCGGGTGACGGGCGGCGGCGCCGCCTGTCGCAATGGTGGCGGGCGGGGCACGCGCCTTGCCTGCCCGCGGGCATGCCATTCCCCTCCGCGTCCGAGCCCATCTTCGAGGTCGCCGCGCGGTACAACCGGGCGATCTGGCCGATGCAGGCGCTGGCGTACGCGCTCGGCCTGGCGAGCCTCGCGCTCGCCGCGCGGCCGACGCGGCGGTCGAGCGCGATGATCTCGTGGGCGCTCGGCCTGCTGTGGATCTTCACGGGCGCGCGCCACGGGCTCGCGTTCTTCCGGACGGTGAGCCGGACGGGCGCCCCGGAGGGCGCGGTCTTCATCGTCGAGGGCGCGATGATGTTCCTGGCCGGCGTCGTCTGGACGCGGCTCTCGTTCCGCCTCGCGCCCGGGCCGCGCGGCGCGCTGGGCCTCGCGTTCGCGGTGTACGCGCTCATCCTGTACCCGGTCGTCGGCTACCTCGCGGGGCACGCCTACCCGCGCGCGTTCCTGTTCGGCGTCGCGCCGGGGCCGACCGCGATCTTCACGTTCGGCATGCTGCTGATGACCGACCGGCCGGTGCCGATCTGGCTCCTGCCTATCCCGTTCGTGTGGTCGCTGTTCTCGCTGCCGATCGCGATCGCGCTGCGCGCCCCCGAGGAGCTCGCGCTGCCGATCGCGGGGGTCACGGCCACGGCCCTCCTGCTCGCGCGCGACCTCACTTCGCGGCGGCCGGCTGGGCCGCCGGGAGCGAGGGCGTGAGCTCCGGCTGGGCGCTCGGGGCTCCGGGTCGCCTGTCGGCGCCCTGCGCCCCGAACTTCTAGTCGACGCTCGGGGCTCCGGGTCGCCTGTCGGCGCCCTGCGCCCCGAACCCCATCTCGTGCAGCGCGAACGCGATCACGTCCGCGCCCCGCTCGACGCGGCTCTTCACCTTGTCCGCGCCGCCGTGGCCGGAGCTCTTCTCGACGCGCAGGAGCACCGGGCGGCCGCCCGTCGTCGCCGCCTGGAGCGCCGCGGTCGTCTTCCACGCGTGCAGCGGCGCGACGCGATCGTCGGCGTCGGCCGAGGCCATCAGCACCGCAGGGTACGCGGTCCCGGGCTTCACGTTGTGATAGGGGGAGTACGCCATGAGCGCCTTGAACATGGCCTCGTCCGAGGGCGAGCCGTACTCGCCGATCCAGGTCTTCCCGTCGCCGAAGAGCGGGTAGCGGATCATGTCGAGCACCGGGACGGCGCAGATGACCGCGCGGAACAGGTCCGGCCGCTGGATCATCGCCGCGCCCACGAGCAGGCCGCCGTTCGATCCGCCGTAGATCGCGAGCCGCTCCGGGCGCGTCATGCCGCTCTTGATCAGGTGCTCCGCGGCGCCGATGAAGTCGTCGAATACGTTCTGCTTCTTCGCGAGCATGCCGCCCTGGTGCCAGGCCTCGCCGTACTCGCCGCCGCCGCGCAGGCTGGGCATCGCCACGCCGCCACCAGCCTCGAGCCACACGTAGAGGTCCGACTGGAAATAGGGCGTCATGCTGATGTTGAAGCCGCCATAGCCGGTGAGGATGAACGGCGTCGATCCGTCCTTCGGCGCGCCCTTCCGGTGCACCACGAACATCGGGACCCTGGTGCCGTCCTTCGAGGCGTAGGTGACCTGCTCGACCTCGTACGGCGAGGGGTCGATGGGGGCCTTGAGCGAGTACCAGAGCTTGCTCGCGCCGGTCTTGATCGAGACCTCGTAGATCGATCCGGGGCTCGTGAACGAGGTGAAGATGTAATAGGCGGTGTCGTCGTCCGGCTCGCCGAGCAGGCCCGAGCTCGAGCCGATGCCCGGCAGGGTGATCGAGGCCCCCTTGGCGCGCGCCCCGTCCAGCGTGCGCACCTCGAGCTCGCTCCGCGCGTCCTTCACGTACGTGAGCGCCAGGTGGCCGCCGATCACGCGCGCGTCCTCGAGCACGGCGTCCTTGACCTCGGGGACGATCTCCTTCCACTGGTCGCGCGCGGGCTTCGCCGGATCGACGCGGAAGACGCGGCCGCGCGGGGCGCCGTCGGTCGTGCGGAGGTAGATATGGTCCCTGTACACCGTCGCGGCCATCGTCCCGTCATGGCCCTTCACGAGCGCGATCCAGGGGGATTTCGGCCTGCGCAGGTCGCGGAGGTGGAGCTCGGAGATCGTGCTCGAGCCGCGGATGACCGAGACGGTGAGCCAGCGGCCGTCGCGCGAGATCGTGGTCTCGAGCTCGGTCTCGGGGTCGCCGAGCCTCGGGAAGACGACCTCGTCCGAGGAGGCCGGGGTGCCGATCCTGTGGAGCTTCACCTCGGAGTGGCCGGGTAGCTCCGAGCCGGGGATCTTCGGGTCGGTCGGGAGGCCGACGTAGTAGAAGGCGTCGCCCTTCGAGGTCCACTGCGGGTGGGCGTACTTGGCGCCGCCGATGACGTCGGCGGCGCTGTCCTTGCCGGTGGCGACGTCCCTGACGCGGATCTCGCCGGCGTCGGCGTTGTTCGGGTGCGCCACGTAGGCGACCAGCTTGCCGTCGTGCGAGGGCACCCAGTCGCCGAGGCCGGTGCTGCCGTCGGGGCTCAGCGTGGCCGAGTCGAGCAGGACGCGCTCCTCGCCGGCGTCGCCCTGCTTCCAGTAGACGGTGCGCTTCTCCTTGCCGGCGGCCTTGCGGCTGTAGAACACGCGG
The DNA here is from genome assembly GCA_964421485.1 of uncultured Polyangiaceae bacterium. Lineage (GTDB taxonomy): Bacteria > Myxococcota_A > Polyangia > Polyangiales > Polyangiaceae > CAYQYG01. Next base: position 3,717 of record CAYQYG010000136.1, read on the forward strand.
CCGCCGCGGCGCGTGGGCGGCGAGGCCGACTCGATGTACGCGAGCGCGGCGAGCCGGTCGCGGACGGCGTCGCGGCCAGGCAGGGACGCGAGGTAGCCGCGGGCGACCTTGTCCTGCGCGGCGACCCACGCCTGCACCTCGGGCGAGGCGCCGTCCTCGAGCCAGCGGTACGGGTCGCGCACGGTGACGCCGAACATCGCCTCGGCGACGTCGACCTTGCGCGTGGCCGGGTAGGCGAGCCCGGGCGCGGGCGCAGGCGAGGGCGCCGACGCGATCGGTGGCGCGGGCGTGGCCGGCATCGAGGGCGGCGGGGGAGCGGGCTCGGCGCACGAGGCGAGCGCGGCGGCGGCGACGAGGGGCGAGAGGCGGCGGATGCTGGGCACGGGGAGCTCCTTCCTGCGGCGCGCAGCGTGCTCCACAGGGCGCCGCGGCCGCAAGCCGGAGGTGCGCCGCCGCGTGCGGGGGCCGCCGGCGCGCCCCGTCACGCGCGCCGCGGGCCGCTCACTGGCAGACGTGCTCCTGGCAGAGCTGCTTGAACGGATCGGCCCTGACCGTGGGGCAATTGCAGAACAGCGGGCCCTCGAAGCACGTCTTCAGGCCGCCCTCCTCGCATTTGCAATTCTTTTCGTAGTCCGCGAGCCACTTCTCGGCCTCCTCGCCGCCGCCCTCCAGGCGCGACGTGACGAGGTCCACGCAGCTCGAGAGATCCTCGAGCAGCGCGCAGGAGCAGAGGTCCTCGGCGACGGGCTTGTCGTCCGCGACGCCGATCATGGCGGCGCAGCCGGGCGCGGCCAGCGCGGCGGCGCCTGCGAGCGCGACGAGCGCGGCGATGCGCGATGCCGTGGAGCTCACAGCGCACCCCCCATCGCGACGCCGGCGCCGCCGGGGCCGGCCCACGGAGATATCCACGCGCGGCGCGCCGGCGCTCCGCGCCCGACCTTCGGGGCGGCCGCGGCGGACGAGCCGCTCGCGGACGAGGGGATCGAGATCAGCAGCGCGGCGCCGGTCCCGACCGCGGCGAGGCCGATGATCCCCACGACCGCGCCGGCCTCCGCGAGGCTCTTCGCCTTCGTCGAGGCGTCATATCCCTCCGGCAAGCAGAGGTTGTTGACGCACTGGCCCTCCTTCGGCTTCGAGGCGAAGGCTATCGCCTCGATCACGCCCGCGCCGATCAGCGCCGCGACGCCCGCGCCGCCGACCACGAGCGCGATGTTCCTCCGCGCCGCGTACTTGCCGGCCGGGGGCGCCGCGGGCGCCTCGCCGGGCTTGGCGGGCGCGGGCGCGGGCGCCGCCTTCTCGATCGCCGCCAGATCCAGCTCGATCGTCTCGGTCTTGCCCTCGGTCGCCTCGACGGTCTTCTCCGTGAGCGGTTGCTCGCCGCGCCTCACCGCGATGACGTGCTTGCCCGGATCGATCGGCAGCGGCACGCCGAACGTGCCCTCGGCCATCACCGTGCCGTCGCGGTGCACCGTGAGGCCGGGCCTCGGGTTCTTCACCTTGACCTCGAGCTTCGGCAGCCTCGGCGCGAGCGCCTCGCGGCGCCCCTTCGCGAAGCCCGCGCGGTCGTCGCCGGCGCGCCCGGCGAGCTCCGCGCCCTCGCCCCACTCGGCCCAGGCGCGCGCGATCGCGCCGATCTTCTCGTGGCAGTCGGCCATGTTGAGCAGCGTGCCGAGCGTGCGGTCGAGCTTGTAGCTCGCCTCGAACTTCGGGCAGGCCTCGGCGTGATTGCCGGCCTCGCTGAGCTTCTTCGCGGCGTCGAAGAGCGCGTCGGCGGCGGCGCTGTCGCTCCCGCCGGCGCCCTGCGCGAGCGCGGCGCCGGGGGCCGCGGCGAGGGCGAGCGCGCACGCGGCGAGCAGGCCGCGCGCGGCGCGGCGTGGGTCCTTCATCGTCGGGGAGGTCGTCACGATCCCCTTATATCCCCGCTCGCGCCCCGGAGGTTGCGCGGGCTTCGGGTCAGTGACGGCCGCCGAGCGGGTCCCGGGGCTTCGCGGAGGCCTGCGCGGTCGGCGCGCCGGCCGGCGGCTTCGGGGTGCCCGCGGGCCTCGCCGTGGAGATCGGCGCCGTGCCGGCGACCGGCGGCTTCGCCGTCGCAGCGACCGGCGCGGCGCCCGCGTCGGGCGCCTGGGTCGCGGCGGGCTCCGCGGTCGCGGACGCGGCGGGGGAGATCGTGGGCGCCGCGCTCGGCGCCGCGGCGGCCGGCTCGCGCGCCGCCGCAGAGGGCGCCTCCGGCCCGTCCGGGCCCGCGGCGGGCCCCGGGGCGTCCCCCGGGCCCGCGCCCGCGGGGCGCATGATCCAGACGCCGAGGAGGGCCCCCGCGCCGGCGAGCGCGAGCGCGACCGCCACGCCCACGCCGGTCCGCCGCCGCGAGGGCTGCGCGCCCACGGTGAGCGGCCCCGCGGAGGCCCCCATCGGCGCGGGCGTCGCGGGCGAGACCGTCTTCGCGATCGCCACGTCGCCGCTCACCGGCGCGGCCGTCGCGAGGGACGGGGCGCTGCCGGCCCGCCCGGTCGTCTCCATGCTGAGGCCCAGCGCGCGCGCGAGCTCCACGGCCGCCTCGCCCGCGCTCGCGAAGCGCGCGGCCGGATCGCGCGCGCAGCACCGCGCGAACCACGCGTCGTACTGCGGGCCGAACGTCGCGCCGTGCTCGCTCGGCACCGGCAGCGGCTGGTACGCGATCTGCGCGAGCAGGTGCGTCAAGGTCTCCGCCGTCCAGATGTCCTTGCCGGTGAGCAGCTTGTGCGCGATGAGCCCGAGCGCCCACACGTCGGTCTGCGGCGAGATCTTCGCGTGCTCCGCGAGCGCCTGCTCCGGCGACATGAACAGCGGCGTGCCGAAGATCTGACCCGTGCTGGTCTTCGTGCCGACGCCCGAGCCCTCGGTCAGCTTCGCGATCCCGAAGTCGAGCACCTTGATCCACGGCGCGCCGTCCTCGCGGTGCGTGAGGAACAGGTTCTCGGGCTTGAGGTCGCGGTGCACGATGCCCATCGCGTGCGCCTTGTCGAGCGCCCGCGCCGCCTGCTGGAGGTAGCGGACCACGTCCTCCGGCGGCAGCGCGCCGCGCTCGGCCACGAGCTTGTCGAGATCCTGGCCGCGCAGGTACTCCATCACGAGGTAAGGCGCGCCGCCGAGCTCGGGCGAGACGTCGGCGTCGGTGACGCGCACGACATGATCGCTGCCGATCCGGGCCGGCGTGCGAGCCTCGCGCTTGAACCGCTCGAGCGCGATGGCGTCCTTCACGACCGCCGCGTGCAGGACCTTGAGCGCGAGGTGCTCGTCGGTGTGCACGTGCTGCACGAGGAAGACCGATCCCATGCCGCCCTCGCCGAGCTGCTTCTCGACGCGGTAGCGGCCCGTGATCACGAGCCCGGGCTCGACCTTCTCCGAAGCCATGCGATTGGGCCACGATAGCACCGTTCGCAGGCGACGCGCAGGTGGCGGCGCGGGCGAGGCGCGGCGCGCTGGATCCCCGGAAGAAACCGCGCGTCACGAGGGCGCCGCCCACGCCGCTTCGGGCACGCCCATGCGCTCGAAGGGGGCGCGCAGGTCGAGGGGCAGGGGCGCGGCGACGCGCGCCGGCGCGCCGGTCCAGGGGTCGATGAAGGCGATCTCCGCGGCGTGCAGGGCGAGGCGCGCGAGGCCGAAGCGCTCGCGATAGAGGCGGTTGAGCGCGCCCTTGCCGTAGTTCGCGTCGCCGAGCAAGGGGTGGCTGATGTGCTTCATGTGGCGGCGCACCTGATGGAGGCGGCCGGTCCGGGGCCGCGCCTCGACCAGGGAGTACGCCTCGCCCGCGTGCAGGCGGCGGAACGCCGTGACCGCAGGCACGCGGGGGCCGCCCTCGCGCCGCGGGATCGGGTGGTCGATCACGCCCTCGCCGGGCGGCACGCCGCGCACCAGCGCGAGGTAGCGCTTCTCGACCTCGCCCGCCTCGATCCGCTCGTGCAGCGCGCGCGCCGCGTCCGGATCGAGCGCGAAGATCAGCGCGCCGCTCGTCGCGCGATCGAGCCGGTGCACCGGATACACGCGCCGCCCGACGCGATCGCGCACGAGCTCGAGCGCGGTCACCGGATCCTCGCCCCAGCCGCGGTGGACCAGGAGGCCCGACGGCTTCGCGACGACCACGAAGCGCGGCGCGAGCAGGAGGACGTCGATCTCGGCGGCGAGCACGTCGGCGCGGCCTCAGGCGAGGCGCCTCGCGACGCCGCAGCGGTGCACGCGGCCCGTGTGCACGAGGCCCCGCGGCGCCCAATCGACGCGCGCGCCGAACGTGACCTCGCCGAGGGAATCGAGCGGCACGGTCACGTCGGCCTCGCGGCGGTGGGGCGCGGGATCCTCGCGCCAGGGGATCTCGTGGAGGGCGCCGCCGCTCCGCGCGATCACGCGGCGCGGCGGCGCGGGCGGCGGGCTCGCGGGGAGCTCGGCGGCGGAGACGGCGATCGAGGCCCCGGCCGCGTCGACGCGCGCGCGCCAGCGCTCGCCGTCGCGGGCCATCTCGAACGCGGCGCGGCGCGCGGGGTAGCGGACGAGCCAGCGCCCGGCGACGCGGATCGCGACGCTGTCGAGATCGCAGGCGACGACGAGCCACGCGGGCAGGCCCTCGTGGCGCACGCCCACGCGCCACAGGGCCTCGTCGTAATCGAACGCGGGGCCGGGGATCGGGGCGAAGGGCGCGCCATGTGGAGCGCGACCCGGAGCCCCGAATGGCCAACCAACGCCGACCGGACGGAGGCCGCGCATACGGAAAAGGAGCAGGCTCACCGATGCGCGGCCGTCGCGTGCGTCGAGGTCGATCCGCGGGCCGGCGAGCGCCCTCGCGGCGGCCACGGGCACCGATCCGTCGAGCTCGATCGTCAGCGCTTCGACGCCCGCGAGCTCCATTCGCAAGGCCCGCTCACGCCTGCTTCGAGGCGGGCTCACGGACCACGAGCACCGAGCGGTTCGCGTGGTTCACGACCCTGGACGCGGTGGTGCCGAGCAGCCGGTCGATGCCCGAGTAGCCGTGCGACCCGATCACGATGAGGTCCGCGCCCTCCTGCTCGGCGTCGCGGCAGATGACCTCCCAGGGCACGCCCGTCGTCACGAGGAGCTTGGCCAGCAGCCCCTCGGGCACGTCCTTGGCGCGCTGCTCGAGGTCCTGGCGGGCGATGCGCTCGAGGATCTCCGGGATCCTCTGCGGCGACTCGGTGAAGGCCTCGGCCGGCAGCTCGTGCGGGATCCCGACGGCGCGGACGAGCACGAGCTTGCCGCCGAGCTTCTGCGCGAGGTCGATCGCCTCGGCGAGCACGCCGGCCGCGCGCGGCGAGGTGTCGAGCGCGGCGAGTATGATCTTGGGCTGCAGAAGGCTCATCCGGGGTCGCTCCTGTTCGGCGCCGAATCTCGCGCCTCTGGATCGCGGATGCAAGCGGCGCGCGATCTGGTCCGATCAGGCCCGGATGGGCACCCCGTGATCCCGGTCGTCGGTCAGGATCTCGAACGCGGCGCGGTGCGCGGCCCTGAGCGTCTCCACCCCGATCACGCGGCCGAAGCGCCTCCTCCGGAGGGTCAGCTCGCAGCGCGCGAGCTTCGTGTTGAGGCAGTGCTTCTCGCCGCCCGGCGGGTTGGCGTAGCGGAGGCCCACCGCGTCGGTCCGGTCGGCCCAGATGCGGCCCTCGACCTCCACCCGATCCGACGCGGAGCGGAAGCGCCAGTCGAACGGCGTGAACGACGCGTCGGCGCGCAGGCTCTGCGTGATCTTCCGGAGCGCGATCTCCTCGCCCTCGTGGCGCAGGACGAGCGGCGTCATGAGCGGCGTCGTGAGCCTCCCGATCCGGATCCGCGCCGACGCGATCTCGAGGAAGCTCCGCGGGTGCGTGTCGAAGCCGGCGACCTGACCCCAGGCGTAGTGATCGGTGTGGCGCGTCCCCCAGTTGTGGTTCTGGCTGCCGATCCAGCCGTCGATCGGGACCTCGCGGTCGCCCGCGCGGATCGAGCCGCGGAAGGCCGCCATGGGCGCGCCGACGAGGCTCTTCGCGCGGGGCAGCGGCGCGTCGTAGAGCGCGGCCGGCAGGAGCAGGAGCGGCGGCTCGCCGCCCTCGAACGCGAGGTCCCAGGCGATGCGGCCCTCGCCCGATCCGGCCGCGCCCCGGAGGCCGCCGCGCGAGAGCCGCGCGTCGCCGATCGACACCGAGAACGCCTCGCGATCGAAGGAGCACTGGGCGATCGGCAGCTCCTCCTTCGCGACCGCGTGGCGGCCCGACTCGCCGTCGAAGAGGATCGCCCACTTCTCGCCGATCGCGGCCTCCGGCCGCCCGGCCGGGCTGAAGAGCGTGTAGCGGATCCAGAAGGCGAGCGGGCGCGTGGGGTGGTTCGCGCGCTGGAAGAAGCTCTCGTAGAACCCCTCCCCTCGCCCCGGCCTGAAGCGGGCGCGGTTCACGCTCTCGAGGTCTCGCATGGACCTCACGTAACACCCGCGCGCGGGGGGCCGCAACGCCGGCGGGTCAATCGCCGCGGGACGCGCGCAGGAGGTCGGCGATGGCCTGCTCGAGATCGCCGATCGAGATCGGCTTCGGGATCTTCGGGTTGTGCACCCGCTCCACGAACTCCCGCGCGCGCGGCGTGTACGCGCCGCCCGACATGAACGCCATCCGCCGCTCCAGCCCGGGGAAGCGCTCGCCGATCGCGTCGAAGAGGTCCATGCCGGTCATCTGCGGCATGAGCAGGTCGCACACGATGGCGTCGACCTTGCCCGCGCGCTCCTCGAGGATCGCGAGCGCCCGGTCGCCGCTGTCCGCGACGAGCACGTCGTGCTGGTCGCCGAGCGCGCGCGCGAACGCGCGGAGCAGCATCGGCTCGTCGTCGACGAAGAGCACGGTCGCGCGCGACGGCGGCGGCGGCGCGGGCGTCGGCCCCCGCGGCGCCGGCACGTCGGAGGGCTCGAGCCCCGTCAGCCGGATCGTGAACGTCGTGCCCTCGCCGGGCCGGCTCGAGACCGTCATCGACCCGCGCTGCTCCTCCAGGATCTTGCGCGACACCCAGAGCCCGATGCCCGCGCGCGCGTGGTCCTCCTTGGTGGTGAAGAACGCGTCGAAGATCCGCTCCGCGACCTCCGGCTCCATCCCGCGCCCGTTGTCCTCGACCTCGATGACGTACACCCCGTCCTCGAACGAGGCCGTCACGCGCACGACGTTCTCGTCGCGCGGCCGCGGCGGCATCGCCTGCGCCGCGTTGATGAAGAGGTTCACGAGGACCTGCGAGAGCTTGCCCGGATAGCCGACGAGCGGCGGCATCTGCCCGAACCGGCGCTCGATCCGGCAGAGCTGGCTGAGCTCCGGCCCGGTCATCCGCAGCGCCAGCTCGAGCACGTCGACGAGGTCCATCGGCTCCGGCCGGCGCTCTGCGCTGTTCGAGAAGACGTTCAGGTCCGAGACGATGTCCCGCATGCGCCCGACCCCGACGAGCGCCTCGTGGCAGGCGCTGTCGATCGTGTCGATCGCGCGCAGCGTCTCCTCCCACGCCTCGGGGCCCGCGCCGGGCAGCGCCCCGCGCAGGGCGCGCACCGAGGCGTCGCGGATCTGCTCGAGGTTGGCCATCAGCCACGCCATCGGGTTGTTCAGCTCGTGCGCCACGCTCGCCGCCATGTGACCGATCGAGGCGAGCTTCTCGCCGAGCAGGAGCTGCGCCCGCCGCGCGGTCTCCTCGGTGACGTCGCGGAGCACGACGAGCAGCGTGTCCCCCTGGGAGAGCGGCGAGATCCGCGCCGACATCACGCGCGTCTGCCCGTCGCGCGCCGCGCAGCGCGCGGTCACGTCGAGCGCCGGCGCCCCGCCGATCGCGGCCGTCACCGCGTCCTCCAGGATCGCCGCGTCCACCGGCACCGCGAGCTCGGCGAGCCGCCGCCCGATCCACGCCCCCGTCTCGTGCCCCAGCAGCGCCGAGAAGCGCGCGTTGATCTGGATCAGCCGCCCATCGCGGTTGATCGTCGCGAGCACGTCGGTCGCGAGCTCGAAGATCTCGCGGTACCGCTCCTCGGAGACGAGCTGCGCCCGCCGCGTGTACGCCTCCGCGAACCGGTGCTCGAACACGAGCAGCAGCTCGTCGGCCGCGAGCAGCACGTCCACCGCCGGCGGCACCGGCCCGTCCCCCGGGTCGTCGTGCATCGTGTCGATCACGCCCGCGATCGCGCTCCGGAACTGCGACGCCGCGAGCAGCGGGCTGCCGGCCGAGAACCCCTGCGGGTACCGCTGATCGACGAGGTGGCTCACGAACTCGTCGAGCAGCCGCTCCTCCCCGCTCTCGAGCATCTCGGTGAACGCCGCGAGGCAGGCGTGCGTGTTCTCCATCAGCTCGGCGATCGGCCGGTCCGCGAAGCGCGTGCGCGACGGCGGCAGCGCCAGGATGTTCTCCAGCCAGTCGCCCAGCAGCTCGTCCCGGTGCCGCCTGCAGATCCGGAGCAGCCGCGCCCGCGCGGCCGAGGCCGCGCGCTCGTCCCTGGAGATCCCGGCCCGTGGCACCGCGCGCGCGCGGACCCCGTACCCCATCTCCGCGGCCCGATCATCCCGCGCGATCCCCGCGCCCTCGGCCGCCTTGCGCGGAGCTTCCCCCTCTCGGGGCGCGTCCGCCGTCCCCGCCTCGCTCTCGACCCGTCGCTCCTGATCGGTGCCCACGCTGGTGCTGCGATGCCCCGTCAGCGGCCGCGGATGACGTCGCAGCCCATCGCGGGCCGGAGGACCTCGGGCACGACGACGCTGCCGTCGGCCTGCTGGTACTGCTCGAGGATCGCGATCACCGTGCGCCCCACGGCGAGCGCCGACCCGTTCAGGGTGTGCACGAGCCGCGGCTTCGCCTTGGGCTCCGGCCGGTACCGGATCTGCGCCCGCCGCGCCTGGTAATCCCCGAAGTTCGAGCAGCTCGAGATCTCCCGGAACGCCCCCTGGCTCGGCAGCCACACCTCGAGGTCATACGTCTTCTGCGACCCTGCCCCGAGGTCCCCCGCGCACAGGCTCACGACGCGGTAATGCAGCCCGAGCCGCCGCAGCACCTCCTCCGCGTGCCCCGTCAGCGCCTCGAGCTCTGCCATGGAGCGCTCCGGCGTCGAGAACCGCACGAGCTCGACCTTGTCGAACTGGTGCTGCCGGATGAGCCCCCGCACGTCGCGCCCGTGGCTCCCCGCCTCGGCGCGGAAGCAGGGCGTGTACGCCGTGTACGCGATCGGCAGCGCCGCTCCGTCCAGGATCTCGTCCGCGTGCAGGTTCGTCACCGGCACCTCCGCCGTCGGGATGAGATACAGGTCGAGCGCCCGCTCCCCCTCGGTTTCCCCCTTCTTCTGCGTCTTGAACAGGTCCTCCGCGAATTTCGGGAGCTGCCCCGTCCCGAAGAGCGCCGAGTCCTTCACGAGGAAGGGCGGCAGCACCTCGAGGTACCCCTGCTCCCGCGTGTGCAGGTCGAGCATGAACGAGATCAACGCCCGCTCGAGCCGCGCCGCCGCCCCGAAGAGCACGGTGAACCGCGACCCCGAGAGCTTCGCCGCCCGCTCGAAATCCAGGATCCCCAGCGCCGCCCCGACGTCCCAGTGCGCCTTCGGCTCGAACGAGAACGCCGGCTTCTCCCCCCAGGTCCTGACGACGACGTTGTCGTCGCTCCCCGCCCCGTCCGGCACCGACGCATGCGGCACGTTGGGCACGCCGGCCAGCAGATCGGAGAGCCGCTTCTCGGCCTCCCCGAGCCGCTGCTCCCCCTCCTTGATCCGCGCCGAGAGGGCCTTCAGCTCCTCCCGCTTTGCCGCGAACTCCGGCGATTTCTTGTCGAGCTTGGCCATGGCCTCGTTGGCGGCGTTTCGCTGGGCCTGGTCGCGCTCGACGCCCTGGATGGCGGCGCGCCGCGCGGCGACGATCTCGGCGAAGTCGTCCCCGAGGGCGGCGGCGGCGGCGGGCGAGCGGCGGGCGAGCGCGGCGCGGACCTCGTCGAGGTGCTCCGCGACGTGACGGGGATCGAGCATGCTCCGGGTCTAGCCGAACGGGGCGCGCGCGTCAGCACGCAATCGACGAAGTCAACCGTTGCTCCCGTCGCGGGCCGCGGTCTCGCGTCGCCCTGCCGCTCGGCGCGGCCTCGCGTCGAGCACGGCTCAGCGTGTCGGCATCGACCCTCCACCCCGGACCATCCCGCGCCGCCGCAAGCGGAACGGCGGTCGCCCTGTCACGAATCTCGGTGACGGTCCTCCTCTCCCCGGGCTTCACGCGTACTGCGGCCGCGCGACGATTGCGGCTGGAAAAGGAGCTCCCCCTCCGGGTCGTGCGCTCGAAAACGAGCCTGAGCCCGCTCCCGGTCCTCGACGGCATAGCAGTAGACACACCCATGCGGGCACGTGTCATAGTCACCGATGTCCCTCGACTCGAAGCAACCGCACTCCGGCCGGTTGCCCTTGAGCCTGGTGGAGAGCGCCCTCCCCGTGATCGCCTCGAACCTCCGCGCGTCGACGCACTGCGCGTCCTTGACGCCGGCTCCAAGGTACGCCCTCTGCGAGCAGACGGAGAGCTGCATCCCCCGGCTCCGCGCGATCTCGGCGAGCTCCAGGACGAGCTCCTGCTTCAGCGCGTCGGGCGGATCTTCCCACGTGAAGCCCAGCTCGCTGGCCGCCCGGTCCATGTTGCGCTCGGTCTTCCGGTAGAGCTGCGCCAGCGAGACGACGACCTCGTCCGTCGCGCCCTCCATCATGGCCGCGAGCTTCTGGAAGTTCTCCCGGTGAAAGCTGGCCGGCGTCTCCGATGTGAAGACGATCGTGTCATACCTCCACACGCCGACCCTGGCGCCGAATGCCCTGGCGAGCCGGTGCATGTGCGCGACCGACTTCGATGCATCGGCGACCGAGGACTCCAGCTCCCGTGGGTAGCCGTTGATCGTGTACTGGACGACGAACGAATAACTTCGGTCCCGCACCTCGAAGAGATCCTCGAAGAACGGGCCGAGGTTCTTCGTCCAGAAGACGATGCCGTCGACGGCCTCGGGGCGAAGGTCGACCCTGTATGGTTGCCGGTTGAACGGGTTGACGACCTTGCAGTAGCCGGCCCGGAGGCGATTCATGAACCACCGCCCGTAGAATGTCGGGATGTCGGTCCTGTAGCTCGCCGAGATGATCATGGCCGGGCTCGCCTAGCACGGAATCCGGGCACCGTCGAACGGCTCTGCCGTCCTCCTGTGCGCGGATGGCTGTCGAGCCCGAGGCGCTCGGCTCAGATCGTGAGGCGCTCGGGGTTCTCCGAGGCGGGCGGGACGGCGCCGCTCATGGTGATGAACTCGTACAGGTCGTAGCTGACCAGGGCCAGCCGCCCGCGCGCGTTGAATGCGAGCGCCGAGCCCAGCGGGCTCGTCACCTCCTGGTAGCCGATGATCGACAGGCTCTGGTCGTTCGCGACGGTCCCCATCCAGAGCGCCCCCTCCTCGGTGGAGGCGAAGAAGCAAATCCCCTGGGTGTACCGGGCCCAGATCGTGCAGAAATTGAATACCTGCGGCGCGTCCGGGTTCACCTTCAGGTTTTCGCTGTCACGCACCGTGATGCTCCAGTCGTCGAGATCGATCCGGTAGTACCACAGGTTCTTGTCGTCTGGGCCGACCGAGCAGTTGGCGACCAGCAGGTCCTGCCCCAGCGTGGAGACGCTGTTGATCCCCCGCTGCGCCTGCGGGTTGTAGACCGTGGTCGACAGGATCGCCCCGTCCGGCACGCGCACGACGCATAGATTGCCGTCCTCCGAGCCGGTGACCACGTAACCCGCCTGGTCCGTGCAGTGGAACACGGCCACGCCGCGCACGTTGTGCAATCCCCACGGGTTCGTCGGGTTCGGGGACCGCACGTCCGCCGTGGCCACCAGATCGAAATCGACGCCGGTCGGCTGCTTGGACCAGATCGTCACGTAGCCGTTGGCGTGCCCGGCGACGAGGTAGAGCTTCGTTCCGACACGGAGCGAGTCGGCGCTGTTGGCCACCCCGAGCGCCGGATCGTACGCCAGCGTCGCGGCCCGCCTGAGATCCCGCCACGAGCCGTCGCGCGATCTCCAGACCAGCATCGATCCCTCGTCGTTCGACGTGGCGAAGACGCGGCGCGCCAGCCACTGGACCATCTGCACGCCCTCCATGGAAGGGTTGCTCACGGCGGCGTTGATCAGCGGCCCGCCGAAGGACGATGGATTGTACTCGAAGACGCTGAGCGACCCGTCCCACCGGCCGACCGCGAAATGATTGCCGTCGATCCACGCGATCTCCTGGGCCATGCTGTACGTGGCCCCGTCCGCCGTGATGGGCAGCGCGGTCGGCGCCGCCGCGCCCCGCGATAGAAAGCTCACGCCCCGCGCCATCAACTCCCGGCGCGAGCGGAGGACGGGTGGTTCCGGACTGCTGATGATCTGCTTCGGCATGATGGCGCTCTCCTTGGTATCCCAGGCTCGCCCCGGCTGCCCCCACCGACACCGTTCGCTCCGGACGGTCAAAGAACATCCATGGATCGGGCATCTCTCCTGTGCCGTGGCGATCCGGAAGAGCCTCGAGATCGCCATACCTAGCATGCGCGCGGCCACGGCGCCGCCTGCCGATCCGCGGGATCCGCGCGGAGCGATTCGAGCGAGTTGACTGGGACGGACCGCTCCCTGCAATCGTCCAGACAGGCTTGACAGGCGGAGGGAACGGGCGTTTGATGCGGCGACCGGAGGGGGCCGATCGACGTGGCGGCCGGGGCGAGCGGCCTGCGAGCCGGCGCCTGGGACCTTTCGTCTTGCGGGGTGGGTTTGCCGGCTCGCCGCCGGCGGCGATCTGGAGAAAAGTTCCTGGATCTTCTCGCCTTTTTGTGACGACCGGGGCGGGGGCCGTGGTACTGTTTCCGGAGCGCGGCGCGCGCGGCGCGCGTCACGATCCCCCGATACCGAATTTCAAGGACGTCCGAGGCGACGAGACCAGAGGGATGCGGAGGGGACCAGAGGAGCCAGAGAGACCAAAGGAAGACGAGAGATAGGACGAGGCAAGAGACGACGCCAATCAATGCAGCGAGGTGTGCCATGAGTGACTGGGGTCCGGTGAAGCAAATCGACGATCCGCAGAAGATCGAGAAGATCCGCGCGCTCGAGCAGGATCTGGGGGGCATCGTGGTCGTCCTGGAGCCGAAGCTCGAGCTGGCCAAGCTCTCGAAGGAGCAGATGGACCGGCTGAGGGCGGTGGAGCGGGACCTCTCGGTGGTGCTCGTGGCGTACGATACCGGCTACGAACGCAGGCCGCCGCAGCGCGAGGGGGAGCAGAAGAAAGAGTGAGGTGCTCGGTCGCCGGCCGGCCCTCGGCGTCGGCCGGTCCTCCCGACGTGCGCAGGATCGCGTGGCCGCCGCGGCGCGGGGGCCGCTCGCAGGGGCATGCGGCGCGCCGCGTGCTCCTGGCGGGCGCTTGCTTGTGCGCGACCGCCGCGCAGGCGGCGCACGTCCGGGCCGACGAGCCCGAGGGTATCGAGGTGACGGTTCAGGAGAGCCGGCGCGGCCTTGCCCCGTCCGGGCGCGATCCCTCCGTCGCCTCGACGGTGCGGCGGGCGGAGGATCTGGGCGCGCCGGGGAGCAGCGCCGCCGAGGCGCTGGCGCGGGTGCCGGGCGTGCAGACCTCGATGGCGGGCGCGGGCGCCGATCTCGCGACCGCGTCGATCCGCGGCGCGACGAGCGCTCAGACGCCGGTCTATCTGGCGGGTGTCCGGCTCAATGACGATGTCACCGGAACGGCGGACCTCTCGCTCGTGCCGCTCTGGATGATCCAGCGGGTGGAGGTCTTTCGCGGGAATGCCCCCCGCGACGCCGATCGGCTCGGCATCGGGGGGGCGATCTTCTTCGAGCCGGTGCTCCCCAGCCGCCCGAGGATCGGAGGGGGCTTCGGCGCGGGCAGCTTCGGGCAGATGGCTGCGTGGGGGTCCGGATCGGCCGGCGACGAGCGGGCCCGGGCGATGGTCGCGCTGCGGCACGAGACCGCCGAGAATGACTATCCGTACGTGGACGATCGCGGCACGAGCTTCGACACGAGCGATGATCGCGTCAGTTATCGCAAGAACGCTGACCATGTCGCGAGCGACCTGTGGAGCATCGGCCGGCTCCGGCTGGGGCGCGCGTCGATCACGATGATCACCAATGCATTCACCCGGGACCAGGGCGTCACCGGGTTCGCCGTGGTCCCTGCGCGCGCCGCGCGGTCGCATGTCCAGCGCTGGCTCGGCGCGGTGTCGGCGCAGGTGCCGTGCGGCGGGGCCGACGGCGGCGGGGGCGACCGCTGCCGGCTCGAGCTCATCAGCTCGGCCATCTCGAGCGACAACCGCATCAGCGATCCGCTGCGCGAGATCGCGCTGCTCACGACCATGGTAGAGAGCAGCGGCCAGCGGATCTCGGAGGTCGCGCGCCTCCATTACGACATGGGCGACGCGGTGGAGCTCGGGGCCCATGCCTCGTATGAATCGGAGCGGCTGGGCATCGACGCCGCGGGAGGAGAGCCGCTCCGCGCCGGGCGGCTCGTGTCGCGGGCCGGAGCCTTCGTGAGCGCGGATATCACCGATCGCCTCCAGCTGAACGGCCTGACCACGGTCGAATGCCACACCACGAGCGGGGCCGCCCGGTCGGAGGCGTGCGGCGTCCTGGAGCCGCTCGGGCGGGTCGGCGCGCGCCTCACGCTCCCTCTCGGCGTGAGCCTCCTCGCCAACGTCGGCCGCTACGTCCGCGTCCCGACCCTCGGTGAGACCTACGGGATATCCGCGGCCGTGCGCGGCAATCCCGATCTCGGCGCCGAGCGCGGCGTCACCGCCGACCTCGGCGCCCGGTTCTCGACGGAGGACGTGTACCTCGACGTGTTCGGCTTCACGCGGTTCGCGTCGGACCTCATCGCCTTCCGCCGATCGTCCTTCGGCGCGGCGCGGCCCTTCAACGTCGGCAGCGCCCGGCTCGCCGGCCTCGAGGTCGCGGCGGGGGCCACCGTGCTGCGCGCGATCCGGGCGGAGGCGGCGCTCACGGCGCTCGACCCCCGGGACACCACGGAGGGGCGCGGGACGAGCAACGACATCCTGCCGTTCCAATCCAGGCTGGTCGCGGCCCCCTCCGTGGAGATCTATCAAGAGGACCTGCAGCGCGTCCCGATCGATCGTATCTCATTCGGCGCGCGCTTCCTTTACCGGACCTCCCGGGTGGCCGACCTCGCCGGGCTCGTCGTGCTGCCCGAGCAATCGTCGCTG
>CAYQYG010000137.1:0-18899 GCA_964421485.1 uncultured Polyangiaceae bacterium
GGCGCCCGCGGCGCCCCCCCGGCCGAGGGCGTCTGCGCGGGCGTCCTCGGCGTCGTGGTTCGCGCGCCGCGCGGCGTCGGCGTGGGCGTGCGCGAGCGGGGGCAGCGGCGCGGCCACGGGCGGCGCGGTGGGCGGCGGCAGGGCCGAGGCCGGCGGGGCCGCGGCCGCCGGCGCAGGCGGGTCCTCCTTGGGCCTGGCGGCGGCCGCGCGGGCCTCCTCGATGGCCAGGCCGAACGCCGCGATCGCCCCGGCGCTGTTCTTCGTGGAGTCGTCGGCCATGCCGAGCTCGAGCGACTCGACGGCGCCGGCCAGCAGCGTGGCGCCCTGCTGGTAGGGGTTCGGCGCGCGCACCGAGGCGCCGACCCCGTCCGCCTCCGCCTGCTTGCGCCGCGCCTCCAGCAGCGATTTCTTCGCGGCGACGAGGCCCGCGTCGTCCGTCGGCCTGGGCGCGGCGAGCTGATCGATGCGGCCGAGCAGCCGCTGGAGGCGCGCGAGCTCCTGCCTCCGCCGCGCCTCGTCGCTCGCCGCCTGATCCCGCTGCCGGGTCACGCTCTTGATGAGCGTCTGCGCGCTCTCGCGGCGCACGAAGTTCTGCGCCGTGCGCCAGCGCTGCACCGAGAGCTCCCCGTAGAGCTCCGCCTCGCGATCGTCCCCGTCGTTCCAGGCCCGCTGCGCGCTCGCCTCGTAGTCGCGCGCCTGCTCGATGAGCTGAGGGCGCAGCGCCTGGAGCTCGTCGGTCTCCGCCCGCTCGAGGAGCTCCCTGGCGTCGGCGATCGACTTCGGCGGCGGCCTGGAGGAGCAGGCGGCGCAGAGCCCGGCCAGCGCGACAGCGATGACCCCGTGGAACCTCGTGCGTCTCATTGGCCAAGCTCCGTCGCGTCGATCTGCTCGATCTCGCGCGTCAACGCGGTCTCCGACTTGCGCCGCCGCTCGTAGTCGGCGCGCACCCGCTCGAGCGCCGCCTCGGCCTCGCGGCGGCCGTAGAACGACTGCACGAGCGCGAGCTGCCCCCGGATGGCCTCCAGCAGGAGCGCGACGTCCTCCTCGTCCTCGCCCTCCGCGATCATCCGGTCGGCCTGCCCCACCCAGGACTCCGCCCTGCCGAGATCCGCGGCCGCCTCGCTCGAGAACGGGCCCCTGCGCAGGCTGCTCAGCGCGGCCCGCTGCTGGGTGAGCTGCTCGACCAGGCTCTTCGGCGCGTCCTCGGGGTACTCCGGCGGCGCGGTGGAGGCACCGGCGCAGCCCGCCGTCATCGCGGACAGCGCGAGGGCGAGGGCCAGGGCGCCGCGGGCGCGGACCCCATCCGGGGCGAGAGAGGAGAGGGGGAGCCAGATCATCGGAGGACCTCTCAGAACAGGACGTACTGGAGCCGGAGCGCGAGGTGCTGGGCCATCGAGAGGTCCTTGAAGACCACCTCCTCGCGGCGCAGCGAGAACGAATAGACCACGGAGGCGATCGTCGACATGCGCACCGAGACGGTGTTGTCCCAGCGGAAGAGGGGCCGGAACTCCTCGTCGTCGAGGATCTGCTCCTTGGGCACGAACGAGTCGAAGCGCGTCTCGTAATTCACGTACCGGCCGAGCCGGAGCCCGGCCACGGCGGTGACCTCGCCGCCGAAGCCGCGGCGATCGTCGATGAGGGTCATGTTCACGGTGTCATCGTCGACGCTCGAGACGAAGCGGCCCCCGCGGTAGTAAGCCATCCTGCCGGCCGCGCCTCCCCGCACCATCAGCGTCGCGACCTTGTTGTCGACCGCCGTCAACCCGAGGCCGACCCCGGCCTGGAGCGACGTGGGCGACAGCGGTTCGAACGTCTGGATGCGATCATTGGCGCTGAACCTCTCGGAGCCCACCACCGCGCCGCCCTCGTCGCGCGTGACCACGGTGACGTCCGTGGCCGGCACGAACTGCTCCCGGAAGAACGAGGTGCGCCCGACGCCGCGAACGTACGGCCCGAAGATGCGCGAGATGCGGAGGCTGTAGAAGAGCTCCAGCTCCGCGTCGCTGTTCAGCGTGCGCAGCGGCACGTCGGCCCCGTCCTCGCTGTCGAGCCCCACGAGCGACTGGGCCACGTTCGCGGTGAGGAGCGCGATGTGGTTCTGCGTGTCGACGCCGCCCTCGAACCGCGTGAACGCGTCCACCAGGACCGCGCCCCCCTCGAACCCGGTGGGCGTGTCGCGCCGCTGGCTCAGCGCGCCGGTGCCGCCGAGGACCCACCGGAGCCTCCAGATGCTGGGCTCGGCGCGGGCGTCCCGCTCCGCGAGCTCGGTGCGGATCAGCTCGTCTCCGTCGGTCACGAGCCGGAAGCGGAGCACGTCGCCGGCGTGGACCGCGAACGCCGAGGAGCGCTCCGCGCCGGCGCCCAGCGCCACGGAGTACTGGCCCGGCGGGAGCAGCCACGTGCGCGGCGGAGGGTCGTCGGGGCCCGGCGCGTCCGCGGGCCCGAACATCTGTCCACGATCTGTGCTCTTGATCAGATACTCGCCGGCGACGGGCTGCCCATCCTCCGAGACGAGCTGGACCCGGACCGCCCCGTAGAACGCCGGCACCGGGGTGGAGACCCCCTCGACGACCTCCACGTCGCGGCTCGCGCGGCGATCCAGGGGCCCGTGCCCGACCACCACCCGGTACCGCCCCGGCGGCAGGACGATGCGCTCCCCCGTGCGGCCGGAGCCGACCCGGTCATCGCCCTGGAACACGAGGACGATCGGCTCCTGCGCCGGCGTGGTCAGGCTCGGCACGAGGAGCGCCCCCATGCCTGCGGGGACCGGGGTGACATCCAGGTCCATCTGTTCACGGCCCGCCCGCGCGTCGTGCGCCGATTGAGCGACCGCGCCCGAGGATTCATCGGCGGACGCGATGCCGTGCGTCGCCAGGACGACAATGAACAGGCTGGCAGAGGCGAGCGGCGCGATGGATCGGAAACGCATAAATCCTCGTGATTGCACGCGATCAGCCACTCGTACGCCCTCGACGGAGTTGTTCGACCGGGGACATCCCGCGATCCCGCTGTCCAGGATCAGAGGCATCCCTGGCCGCACGTGCAGGGCGTCCATTGCCCCAGGAGTGTGAGAAGAGGACAACCGAACGGTCTGCCTTGTCAAGGTTCTTTATACGATCACACGATCCCGTCGTCCGCAGGCGCATACCACGATCGCGCACTCCCTGCGCATGGCGGGGCTCGCGGGCATGTACTTACGTAAGCGAATCCATCGGCGTGGATCGGGGCTCACTGGAATGGAGCACCATTTCCGATGGTCAGCCCGCCCGCCGGGCGAGCCACAGCACAGCGCCGGGCGGCCGGAGGGGCAGCGAGAGCAGCCGCGCGACGCGCGCCGATCGCCGCGTGATCCGCCGATCCACCGCGGCGCGCTCGGCGCTGGTCGCGGCGGCGAGCAGCGCCAGCACGTCGCGCCACACCTGCGCCCGCCAGCTCCGGAGCAGGCGCATCGAGATCCGCCGCACGAGCGGCCCGATCCACCGCCAGATGAGCGCGCTCGCGCGGCAGCGGTGCCGGTGGATCAGCCGCTCGAACGCCTCCGGCAGCGCGCGGCAGAGGATCGAGTTCACCCGGTCGTGATCGTGCAGGTAGCGCGCGAGCATCGCCGGATCGGCCGCGTGGCCGAGCTCCAGGATCGTGGCGTGGATGCTGAAGGCGAGGTCGTGATTGATGTGCGCGCTGAGCCCGAGCAGCGCGCCCTGGAGCGGCGAGAGCCGCCCGGTCCTCGCGACCGCGTAGGCCAGGCCCCAGGCCTCGCAGTCCTGCTCCTTGCCCTCCTCCTCCCAGCGGAGCGTCTGGAGGTACCGCGCGCAGAAGCGGCCGGCGAGGCGCGAGGTCCAGGCCGGCTCGAGGAACCCCGCGCCGGGGCGCCCCACCTCGCCCTCGACCTCGTGGGTGACGATTGAGTAGATATCGGCGAAGGCCGCGTTCGCGTCGCCCTCCGCCAGCATCCGCTCGGTGACCACGTCCAGCGCGCGAGCCGCCTCGCTCGCGGTCCGCGTGTGAAGCTCGAAAGCACCAGGATCGCATTGCATGGATGAACCCCCTCGGACCCCGCGACGGCGCGCCGGGGCCCAGCCAATCGTTGATTTCATCCCCTCGGGAGCAACGATGTCCTACGGGCTCCGGCCGCGCCTGCGGGCCGGGGCCGGCTCAGGCCCCGGCCCGCGAGCGCCCTCCGTCGCGCCGTGAACGTACGGGTTCAATGAATTCTCGATCCAGACCGGCGCCCCACGCTCGCCGTCGATCTCCGTGCTGCCGGCCCACCCCGCCGGTTGGTTATTGCAAGGATCGATCTCGGTTCGATCAGGACGCCTGGCCCCCGCGGGAGGCGTACTGGAGCGCCCCCACGACAGTCAAGCCTACGCCAGGTTCATCGCGGCGACAATTCCCTAACGCCCCTCCGGAAAGCGAATTAACGCCGCCGGGCGCGCGCTGATATATTTCATCCGGCGCCGGCGCCGCGGCCTCGGCGGGCGCACCGGCATCGGCGCGATCTACCCGGGACGTGCAACTTCCGGGTTTCTCGCGGCGCGCGGCGGTGATAGCTCGAGGCTATGGCGCTGCGCGATCACCACCTCCTGCCGGACGCCCCGCTCGCGTCGTACGACGCATACTGCCGCGCCGCCGGGGAGAACGCGGTGCTGGCCGCGCGCGCGATGGGGCCGGACGCGGTCCTCGCCGAGGTGCACCGCTCCGGGCTCCGCGGCCGCGGCGGCGCCGGCTTCCCGACCGGCGTCAAATGGGCCTCGATAGCCGGCCACCCGTGCACCACCCGGTACGTCGTGTGCAACGCGGCCGAGGGGGAGCCCGGCACCTTCAAGGACCGCTACCTGCTCCGGAGGAACCCCTATGCGACGCTCGAGGGCGCGCTCATCGCCGCGCACCTCGTCGGCGCGCGCGAGATCTACGTCGCCCTGAAGGCCTCCTACGTCGAGGAGCTCGGCCGCCTGCGCGCCGCGGCGAGCGAGATCGCGGCCGCGGGGCTCATGAGCTACCACGAGGTCCGCTTCGTCGAGGGGCCCGAGGAGTACCTGTTCGGCGAGGAGAAGGCGCTGCTCGAGGTCATCGAGGGCAACGACCCGCTCCCGCGCGAGGCGCACTACCCGCCCTACGAGCGCGGCCTCTTCGCGACCGCGCGCTCGCCGAACCCCGCGCTCGTGAACAACGTCGAGACGCTCGCGCGCGTGCCGGGGATCGTGCGCGGCGGCGGCGAGTCGTTCGCGCGGCTCGGGACCCGCGACACGCCCGGCCCCCTGCTCTTCACGCTGAGCGGCGACGTCACCCGCCCCGGCGTCTACGAGCTCCCCGCGGGCACGCCGCTCCGCCGCCTCCTCGACGAGGCGGCCGGCGGCCCGCGCCCCGGCCGCCGCTGGAAGGCCGCGCTCTCCGGCGTGTCCTCCGCGGTGATCCCCGCGGAGCGCCTCGACACGCCCGCCGATTTCGCCTCGCTGAAGCTCATCGGCGCCGGCCTGGGATCGGCGGGCTTCATCGCGCTCGACGACGGCGCGAGCATGGTCCGCGTCGCGCAGGCCGTCGCCCGCTTCCTCTACGTGGAGTCGTGCAACCAGTGCTCGGCGTGCAAGCACGGCCTCGGCACCGCCTCCTCCGCGCTCGACGAGCTCTTCGATCCGGCGCTCGCCACCCCCGACGACGTCGGGCGCGCGATGCACGGCGCCCGCTCCGCCCCGCAGGGCAACCGCTGCTTCCTCCCCGCGCAGGGCGCGATCCTGATCCCGAGCCTCCTGTCCCGCTTCTCCGCCGAGGTGGCCGCCCAGCTCGCCGACCCCGCGCGGCCCTCGGCGCCCTACCTCATCCCCAAGATCGTCGATTTCGACGAGCAGACCCGCACGTTCCTCTACGACCTCGACCAGCCCCGGAAGCGCCCCAACTGGACCTACGAGGAGCCCCCGCCGCCGCCCTCCGCCGGCCTCGCCGCCGACGCGCCGGCGTCGCTGCCGCCGCGATCGATCCGGCCCGTCTCGATGAGGCCCGCCTCGCCGGGCCGCCCCGCCGGGCCGCCGGCCGCGGTCCTGCTCGCCTCCGACGTGCGCGACGCCCTCGCCGCCGTGGCGGAGGCCCGCGGCGAGAGCGTCGAGCGCGTCGCGAACGAGGCGCTCCGCGCCTGGCTCGCGTCGTCGCGGACCAGGGCGTGAGCGGGATCAGCGGAGAGCCGGCCCGACGGAGACCGGGTTATCAATGCAGGGATCGAACCTGCGTCGCTCGGGTTATAGCCGAATGCCCTACCACTGGGCGAATTGAAGAAGTCCACGCCCACATGGCCGCGCTCTCCGCCCCGGAGGATACGCGGCCCTGCGGGCGCGGGCAATGGCGCGGTGCTCATCTGCGCGCGCTGCGGGCTCATCCGCGTCGTTGGCTCGCTGCGACGTACCTCTGTACGCCTCGCTCGCCTGCCTAGCGGCTGAGCCCGCATCACGCACAGCTGAACACCGCTCTATTTGGCGGGCTTGCCGCGGACGGCGCCCTCGTCGACGGGCGGGGGCGCGGCGCGGGCGGCCATGTCGCGGGAGGTCCGCTCGAGCGGCGTGCCCGCGAGCACGTCGCGGAGCAGCTCCGCCGGCGACTTGCCGCCGAGCAGCGACACGAGGTTCATGTTGCTCGCGGCGGCCTTCATCACCTCGCTGTCGGACGCCGCGTGCAGCGCCCCCACGAGCTCCGCCTGCACCGCCCCGAGCCGCACCGCGTCCGCGTCCGCCGCCGCGCGCGCCCGCTCCGCGTCGATCTTCGCCAGCGCCGCGAGGTGCGCCTCCTCGACCCTGTGCAGCGCCTCGCCCGCGCGCGCGCTCGCCTCCGCGTCGCGCAGCTTCGACGACAGGCTCGCCTCGAGCCGCCGCTCCGAGGCCTGCAGCTCGCCCTCGAGCGCCTGCGCGTCGCAGGCGAGCTTCCGCCGGAGCTCCGCCTCGCGCCGGTCGGCCTTGAGGTCCTGCGCCCGGAGCTCCTGCGCGTGCGTGCACTCCGCGTCGATGATCTGGCTCTCCGACTTCCGCTTCACCGCCGCGCGGATGATCTCGTGCTCCTCCTCGTCGACCGCGCCCTGGTGCCGCGCCGACTCCAGCCGCCGCGTGGCCTGCTCGTCCTGAAGCTTCAGCTTCACCGCCTCGCGCTGCACGTTCGTGAACAGGTCCGAGAGCGACGCGTCCGACACCGCCACCGACAGCACGTCGACCGTGTCGACGATCATCCGGTTCTCCTCGAACCGGAGCGGCGCGCCGCTCGGGAAGAGCGCCCCGCGCACGATCAGCGCCATCTCCCGGAGGATCCGCGTCGCCGGCTCGCCCCGCGCCACCTCGCGCAGCCTCGCGCGCACCGTGTCCGCGAGCAGCTTCACCGGATCGTCGACCTGGAACCACCGCTCGCACTCGCGCAGCGCGGCCTCGCCGCCGCCCGCCGCGCCCGCCGCGCCCTCGAAGTACCCCGCGAACCCGAGCCGCACCTTGAAGCGCACGAAGTCCGAGGACTCCACCTCGAACGCGTCCGCCACGCGCGCCCCCTGCACCCGGAGGAAGCAGGTCGTCACGGTCGCGTGCCCGTCCTTGCTCGGCCCCTTGGACAGCCGGAGCGGCGTGAGCTGCTCCTCGTAGTCGAGCAGCACGACGCGCGGCCCGATCTCCACGCGCCGCCCGTGCCGCGACGTGATGAGGCACGCCTCGTTGTTCGGGATCGTGATCGACAGCGCCCACGGCGTCGTCACCGCCTCGTCCCGCGTCACCTTGTGCGGCTCGGCGTGCCCGACGTAGAGGTTCCAGCTCTCGCGCGGCACCCGCCTGAGCACGTGCTCCTCGGAGCGCGGGTCGACGAGGTACGACGTCTCGCCGCGGATCATCTTCACCATGCCGGTGCGCAGGTCGCGCACGTACACGCCGGACTTCTGGTCGATCCCGATCGCGTTGATGATGACGTCGTCGTGGTCGTTGCCGACGTGCGGCTCGCGCGTCTGGGGGTGGATGATCTCCGCCTCGATGAACGGGAAGAACACGCTCGGCAGCCCGCGCACGATGAGCTCGTGGCCCGGCCCGTAGTGGTCGCGGTCGAGCGGGTACCCCGGCGGCAGGTGCCGCGCGAGCGCGTCGCGCGAGATCGGCGCGATGATCCGCAGCCAGAGCGCCTGGTGCTCCGCGAGCTCGTAGGCGTCGTAGACGCGGCGCCGCGACCCGCGCTGCAGGAACGTGTCGTGCGGGCCCGGGAACACGCGCGCCGGTCCGCGCACGATCCGCGGGTTGCCGTCGGCGTCGAACAGGATGCAGAACTCCTTCGGCCCGAGCACGACCGCGCGCCGCGCGTACGGATCGGCCGGGCTCTGCCGCCGCTCGCGGTCGCGCTGCTTGCGCGCCCCCGCGTGCCGCTGCTCGTACGCCGAGTCGAGCGCCGCGAGGAGGATCGCGCGGTGGCCCGTGGGCAGGTCCTGCCGGTGCCGGAGCTCGTTCTTGATCGTGCTGAACTGCTTCGCCGTCACGCCCTCGCGCACCTGCGCCACGAGCGCCGCGCACTCGGCCGCCACGGGCGCCGGGAGCGCCGCGATCGCGGCCCCCTCGTCCTCGACGTCGCGCGCCTCCTCGTCGATCGGCGGCACGATCTCGATCCCCGACGGCGGGATGAAGAGCTGCGTGTGCCGCCCCTGGATCACGATCCGCTGCCCGAGCCGGAGCTGCGCCGGCGCCTGCCCGTCCCTGCGCGCGGGCACGCCCTCCCCGGGCGCGGCCTCGACCTCGCCCGAGTCGATGATCGCGCTCGACAGCACCGCCGAGTCCACGACGAGCCGGTAATACCGCGCCTTCTCGTCGAGCGGCCCCACCACCTCGACGAGCAGGTAATGGTTCGCGCCGAGCTTGTGCGCCGGCCGCGTCTCGGCCGACTGCCCCGGCCAGAGCGGGAACGCGCAGGGCCCCGGGATGATCCGCTTCGTCCCGAGGAGGAGCTCCCGCTCCTTGTTCCCGCCGGGCACGAACTGCCCGTTCGGCGCCTCGTCGCTCGACTCCGCGGCCGTGCGCAGCGGGTTCGAGAGGATCACGTACTCCCCGTCGCGCGCCATCACGAACGGCCGCGCCTCCATGGGCGCCTGCTCGAACCCCCCGCGATCGTTCGACCGGACGATGCGGTCGTTCGCGCTCGGCGTGAACTCCGTCGGCCCGACGTGGGTCAGGATCTCGCCCGACGTCTCGTTCAGCGACCAGAGGAAGGAGCGGCGAGGGACGGGGATCTTCTGGCGGTTCTCGGATGACACGGGCGCGCCTCCTTGAGGAAAGGAGGCCATCCTGCGCCCGGGACAGCCACGGCGTCAATGCGCGCTCGCCGGACCCGAAGCAGTCGTGTTATTGGAGGCAAACTCTCCGGGGTAGCGACCATCGGGAGCGTGGGGGTTCGGTGGCGCAGCGCGGCTCGTCCGCGCGGAGCCCCCGAACGTCGAGCGCGCGCAGCCCCCTCATGGGCCGGGGCCCTGCCCCGCGAGGTGCTCCCGCGCCGCCGCGAGGAGCCGCTCCCGCTCATTGGCCGAGGGGTCGTCCGTCACGAGCTCCACCAGCCGCTCGAGGATCTCCCCCACGATCGGCCCCGGCGTGATCCCCAGCTCCCGGATCAAGACATCCCCCCGGATCGCCAGGTCCCGCGCCGAGAGCGCCGCCCCCGCCGCCAGCAGGGCCTCCACCCGCGCCCGGAGCCGCCCGATGGAGGCGACGTCCTCGCTCGCGTCGCGCCCCTTCCCCAGCGCGTCCGCCACCCCGATCTCGTAGAGGTCGGGCGCCAGCGCCGGCGTCACCCGCCTGAGCCACCTCCGCACCGCCGCGTCCGTCCAGTCGTCCGAATAGCAGATCAAATGGTGCTTCACGAGCGCCACGACCCGCGCCCGCTCGTCATTGGAGAACCGCATCCGCGTCAATATCGGCTCGGCGATCTCCGCGCCCACCCGCTCGTGCTCGTGGAACGTGTAGTCCTGCGTCTTCTCCGAGAACGCCCGCGTCCGCGGCTTCCCCACGTCGTGCAGGAGCGCCGCCACCCGCAGGATCGGATCCGGCGCGCAGGCGTCCAGGCACGCCATCGCGTGCCCCCAGACGTCGAACGCGTGCCACCGGTTCTGCTCGCACCCCACGGACTCGAGCAGCTCCGGGCACGTGATCCCCAGGATGTCCGTCCTCCGCATGACCTCGAACGCCACGCTGGGCCTCCGGGCCCGCATCGCCTTCAGCCACTCGTCCCGCACCCGCTCCGCGCTCACGAGCCGGAAGGTCTGGCGCGACCGGTCCGACCCCATCGCCCGCTCCGTCTCCGCGTCGATCCCGCACTCCAGCGTCGCCGCGAACCGCGCCGCGCGCAGCACCCGGAGCCCGTCCTCCGCGAACCGCTCCGCCGGATCCCCCACCGCCCGCACCACGCGGGCCTCGAGGTCCGCCCGGCCATTGAAAGGGTCGATCAGGTGCCCGTCCACCGGATCGATCGCGATCGCATTGAACGTGAAATCGCGGCGCGCCAGGTCCGCCGTGATATCGTCGACGAACTCCACGCTGTCGGGCCGCCGCCCGTCGGTGTACGCGCCCTCGCCGCGCAGCGTCGTCACCTCGTAGTGCGTGTGATTGATGAGGACCGTCACCGTCCCGTGCTGGATCCCCGTCGGGATCACCCTGCGGAACATCCGGACGACCTCCTCCGGGCGCGCGTCCGTCGCCACGTCCCAGTCCTTCGCGGGCTGGCCGCGCAGGAGGTCCCGCACGCAGCCGCCCACGATCCAGCCGCGCTTGCCCTTCTCGCGCAGGCGCCGGCAGATGCCGAGCACGTCTTCGGGCACGAGATCGATGAGGTGATCGATGTTCGCCACGCCCCGGGCTTATCACGCCCCCGCGGGCGGGGGATCCCGGTCTCGAGCGTTATCGAGGCTTCTTCTTCGTGTCCCAGGGGTCCCGGATCTCCGGGGAGCCGCTGTGGCTCGCGCCCGTGCCCGCCCCCTGCGGCGGCCGGGACGTCTTCACGGACGTGGCCGACGCCGCCGGCTTCGCCGGCTCCTCCTTCGCGAGCGTCACCATCTTCCGCGGCTCGCTGCCGTTGAGGCTCACCGTCTGCGACACGTAGCCGGCGGCGCGGATCTCGAGCGTCACCGTCTGCCCGTCCTCCACGTCGATCGGCGACGGGAGCTGGATGGGCTTGCCGTCGAGGTACGCGATCGCCGTCTCGGGGAACGCGGCGAGCGCGACCGTGCTCTTCTTCACCGCGGCGGGCGTGGCCACGGCGGGCGCGCGGCTGTCCGGCGGCGGGGGGCTCGGCGGCTGCGCGCGCTCCTGGCCGGCCCCGCTGCCGGCGACCACGAAGATCGCGATCACCAGGCCGACCGCGGCCGCGGCGCCCGCGATCCAGACGTAGGTCGGCCACGGCCGCTGCTTCGGCGGGGGCGGCGTCGCGGGCAGGATGGCCGGCTTCGGCGGCCTGGCAAAGTAGTCGTGCGGCACGTTGAAGCCGCCCGAGCGCGCCATCATCTCCTGCACCGCGCCGGGCACGCCGCCCGCGCGCACGACCTCCAGATCGGCCTCGAGCTCCTCCATCTTCTGGTAGCGCGCCTCGGGCTTCTTCGAGAGGCACTTCAGGATCACCGCCTCGAGGCCGGGCGGGCACTCGGGCGCGGGCACCAGCGCGCGGATCGGGACCGGCGCTTTGTACATGTGCTGCGTCAGGATGCCCATGAAGTTGTCGGCGTTGAACGGGAGCTGGCGGCTCACGAGCTCGTAGAGCATCACGCCGAGCGAGTAGATGTCCGCGCGGTGATCGAGCGGCGCGCCCGCGGCCTGCTCGGGCGACATGTAGTGCGGCGTCCCGAACACCGCGCCCGCGCGCGTGAGCCGCGTCGTCGCGTCGGTCGAGACCTTCGCGATGCCGAAGTCGAGGATCTTCACGAAGTTGTCGTCGCTCCCGCGGCGGACGACGAACACGTTGTCGGGCTTGAGATCGCGGTGGATGATCCCCGCGTTGTGCGCGGCGGCGAGGCCCGCCGCGAGCTGGATCGCGATGTGGCAGACGCGGTCGAGCGCGATGTCGTCGGGGCCGTCGATGATGCTCGAGAGGCTCACCCCGTCGAGGTGCTCCATCACGAAGTACTTCGAGCCGTCGGGCAGATCGCCGAAATCGGAGACGTCGACGATGTGCGGGTTGCCGATGCTCGACGCGGCGCGCGCCTCCTGCACGAAGCGCTCGAAGATCTCCTCGTCCTTCGCGAGCTCGGGCCGGAGGACCTTCACCGCGACCCGCTTGTCGATGACCTTGTGGCGGGCGAGGTAGACGAACCCCATCCCGCCCTCGCCGAGCAGGCGCTCGATCTTGTAGCGGTGATCGAAGGTGGTCCCGATGTACGGATCCTTCGCGCCCGGCGGCCGGCCCTCGGGGTGGAGGAGCTCCGCGGGCGGCGGGATCTCGATCGAGGCCTCCGGCTCCCGGCCCAGGGGCCGCATCGAGATCGGCGTGCGCTCGCTCTCGGGGTTCGAGGCGGAGGGCGCGCGGCCCGGGGCGCGACCCGGAGCCCCGTCGTCCGGCCCAGGATCGCTGCGGAGCGCGGCGCGCGGCGTCTGCCGGAGCGGCGGCGGCGGCACGGCCGGCGCGCCCTCCGACGAGACGGCGACGCCGGGCCGCGGAGGGGCCGGACGAGGCGGGCCGACGCGCGCGGGCGCCGGCGCCGCCGGTGCCGGCGTGCCCGGCTGGTCGCCCGCAGGCGACCTGCGCGCGTTGGGGTGCTCGTTCTCGGAGGCGCTCATTCGGCAAGCTCTCGCGGCGCTTTGCTCGGCTGAGCCGGCAGCGCGGCAGGGTCACCGATCCTAGCAGGCGTCCCGCCGCACGAGAAGCGAACGGCACAACCGGGAAGGGGTGCATTTCACCCCCGGGGCTCCGGCTCGGAGGCCGGCCTCCGCCCGGGTCCGTTCGGTGGGGAGGCGTCCCGGGCAAGGCGCGGACCTGCCGCGTGCCCCGCGAGCGCCACTCTGCTACGAGGCCGCAAAGATGAGCTCCCTGGCGGTCGTGCTGTACACCCTGTTGCGATACCTGTGGGCGCTCCTCGCGAGCGCGGCGGTCGCGGCGATCGTGCGCGACGTGGTGAAGATGCGCTACCCCCTCCAGGTCGCGCTCCGCTACATGGGGTCCAAGAAGCGGGCGTTCATCTCGGTCGGGACCATCTTCGCGATCCTGGGCGTCGCGCTCGGGGTCGCCGCGCTGGCCACCGTGATGAGCGTGACAGGCGGCTTCCAGGCCGAGTTCCGCGAGAAGGTCCTGGGCGTGAACGCCCACGTCCTCGTGCTCAAGTACTCCACGGATTTCCGGGAATACCGCTCGATCATGGACCAGGTCGCGAAGGTGCCCGGCGTGACCGGCGTCGCGCCCTTCAGCATCAACCCGATGATGCTGACGCACGGCGACGCGACGGCGACGGGCGTGCTGCTGAAGGGCGTCGACCCGGCCGCGAGCCTCGGCGTGGGCGCGCAGGGCGGCGGCATGGTCCCGGTGCTCGATCTGCCGCGGCACATCCTGCCAGGCGGCGACCTCACGGGCCTCCGCCTCCCGGGCGCGAAGCCGCCGGAGCGGCCGGCGGTGTCGCCCGTCCCTCCGCCCATCCCGCCGGCGCCGCCGCCGCTCTCGCCGCGCGGCGCGCTCGACGACCTGGACGCGGGCGCGGGCCACACGCTCGAGCCGGAGCGCGACGACGCGGGGCGGAACGTGGACCTGATGCGCGCCTACGAGGAGCGCATCCGACAGGATGAGTCGGCAGGGCCGACCGCCCATGAGGGGGCTGCGCCCCCTGCGCGCCCCTCGGAGAAGGAGGAGCAGGTCGCTGCGGATGAGCCCGCCGATGCCGGCGCCGGCGCCGGCCCGAGCGGATCGATCGAGCCCGAGGGCGGTTACGGCAGCAAGCTCCCGGACGACGACGAGCTCCCGAAGGAGGTCGACCCGGACCTCTGCGCCGACCCCGCGCTGGTCGCGAAGATGCCCGGCATCGTCGTCGGCGTCTCGCTCGCGAAGACGCTGAGCCTCGACATCGGCGAGTGCGTCACGGTCACGTCCCCGACGATCGGCTTCTCGTTCTCCGGGGGCGCGATCAAGCCGCCCGTCGCCAAGCGCTTCCGCGTGATCGCGATCTTCGAGGCCGGCTTCGATCAGTACGACTCGAAGCTCGTCTACACGGACCTCTACGAGGCGCAGGCCTTCTACGATCAGGGCGACACGGTGACCGGCGTCGAGATGAAGGTCAGCGACATCGACCGCGCGGCCGACATCGCGCGCGACATCGGCAAGCAGCTCGGCAGCGGCCTCTATCACACGATGGACTGGGAGGAGCTGAACCACGGCCTCTTCACCGCGCTGCGGATCCAGCAGATCGGGATGAGCTCCGTGCTCGCGCTGATCATCGTGGTCGCGGCCTTCACGGTGATCGCGACCCTGATCATGGTGGTGCTCGACAAGAAGAAGGAGATCGCCGTGCTCAAGGCCATGGGCGCCACGGACTCGGCGATCCTCCGCATCTTCCTCTACCAGGGCGGCATCATCGGGCTCACGGGCACGACGGTGGGCCTCCTGCTCGGGCTCGGGGTCTGCAAGGGGCTGCTCGTGTACGGCTTCCCGCTCGACCCCAAGGTCTATTTCATCTCGCACCTGCCCGTGCAGGCGCGCCCGCAGGAGTTCCTCCTCACGGGCGCGATCGCGATCCTGATCTGCCTCGCCGCGACGATCGTGCCGAGCCTCTACGCCGCCCGCCTCCGCCCCGCCGAGGGCTTCCGCGACCAGTAAGCCGGCGCTACCGGCGGCGGGCCCAGTAGAGCTGGCGCTCGCCGTCGTGGTTCGACGAGAAGAAGAGGGAGCAGCTGTCGGGCGAGAGCGAGGGCGTCTGCACCGCCGCGGTCTCGGAGAGGCTCTCGACGGACGGCTCCCGGATGTCGCCCGTCGGCATGCCGTCGCCGTCGAGCGCCACGTAGAACATCCGCAGCACCTTCTCGCCCGCGCAGTTGCCGTCCAGGTTGACCGCCGCGTGGAACATGAGGAGCTCGCCGCCCGCCGTCACCCACGGCGCGAGGTCGGGCGTGTCGTTGAGGTTCAGGGGGCAGAGCGTCTGGCCGTTCGGGAGCATCATCCCGGTGATCGGGTGCGGCTGCACCTCGGCCGGCAGCTTCGTCATGAAGTCGTTGGTGCTGACGCCCGGGTTCCCGACGATGTGGCGGTTCATGTACCAGTACCGCGGCGGAGTGAGCGCGTGCGCGATCGCGATCGAGTAGGTCTCGATCGGGTCGCCCACGTTCGGCAGGAGCACCTTCTGCCCGCCCGTGACGTCGGCCGCGAAGATCCGCCGGTTCACCTGGGCATCGAAGGCCGTGAACACGATCAGGTTCGTGTTCGGCAGGCCCAGGCCCGGGAGCACCACGCCCGAGGGCAGCGGCAGCGGCCCGGTCTCCGCCGCGCCGCTGTTGAACGTGTTGCTCAGGTAGATCCCGGCCGACCAGGTGCCGCCGGCGAGCTCCGACTGGGCGAGGTCGAAGTTCTCGCCGCTGGGCGCGGCCGCGAAGAACATCCGGAGCGAGCCCGCCTCGTCGCGCACGCGCGGGAACCACGGCCCGCTGCCCGGGCTCACGTCGATCGCCTCCGCCGGACCGAACTCGAGCGGATAGGCGAAATCGGAGCAGGGCTGGCACGTCGCGTCGGGCGCGCAGAACTCCGTGTCGCCGCACTGCCCCTCCTCACACGGCGACGCCCCGCCCTGGCCGCCCGTGCCGCCCCCGCCGGTCGTGGACGTGCCGCCGGCGCCGCCCGTGCCGCCGCCGCCCTGACCGCCGCCCGAGGAGGTCGTGGTCGTCGAGCTCGTCGTCCCGCCGCCCGAGCCGGTGCCGGACGAGAAGGGGTCGCCGCAGCCGATCGGCGCGGTCAGAGCCAGGATCGAGAGAGCACCCAACAAGCCAAGCGTCCGCATCATCGTCGATGCCTCCTGCGCGACGCCGGGGAGCGCGTGGAGCGGCCCCGCGTCACGAGCCCTTATTGTAGTCCGTATCCTCGAGCAGGATCACGTTCGTCTTCGACCTCGTCTCGCCGACGCTGGTCACGTAGACGGCCGGTTTGTCCTGTACCGGGCACACCTTCTCGCACGCGCCGCACCCGATGCACAGCGACGGGTCCACGTGGGGGCGCTGCACGTGGACCGTGGTCATGGGAGGCGCCTTACCCTCCTCCGGCGCCGCCGGGTCCCGCTTCGGCACATCCACCTCCTCGACCCAGATCGCCTTGGGTGAGGTGGGGCAGAACTCCTCGCAGACGATGCACGGGACGCTCATCGACCAGGGCAGGCAGCGGCCCTGGTCGTAGAACGCCGTGCCGATGGAGATGGGCTTCTGGCCGACGCCCATCTTCTGCTCCTCGGTGATCTTCTGGATCGCGCCCGTCGGGCAGACGTCGCCGCAGAGCACGCACGAGTGCTCGCAGTAGCCGATCCGGGGGATCAGGATCGGCGTCCAGAGGCCCTCGATGCCGGCCTCGAAGAACGCGGGGTGGAGCGCGTTGTTCGGGCAGACCTTCATGCACTCGGCGCAGCGGATGCAGCGCTCCAGGAACTCCCGCTCCTCGACGGAGCCCGGGGGGCGGATGACCCGCTCGCTGTAGTTCGCGTCGATGACGTCGGCGATCCGGGCGGTCGGCACGAGCGCGGCGCCGGCGGCCGCCGTGGCGATCGCGGTCCGGCGGCCGGTGTCCGGCTTGACGATCGCGCTCCGGCGGCTCGGCAGGAACCGGAACTTGATCACGTCCTCGGGGCAGGCGCTCTCGCAGTTCAAGCACATGTGGCACTCGTCCTGCCGCCACTTCACGCCGCCCTGCGGCGAGTCGGCGCCCTGGCAGTGCACGAGGCAGAGGTTGCAGTCGGTGCACTTCGCGTGGTCCTTCTCCATGCCGAAGAGGGCGAAGCGCGCGAAGGCGCCGAGGAAGGCGCCGAGGGGGCAGAGGACCCGGCACCAGAACCGCGGGATGAAGCGGTTCATGAACAGCACGGCGACGAGCAGGATGCCTATGAGCCAGGTCTGGTGGAAATAGAACTGCTTCGCCTGCCAGACGGTCGTGGCGAGGAAGTCCTGCGCCCCGTCGGCCGCGGCCTGCACGGGCCGCGGGCCGATCGCCGACGCGCCCGAGGTCGCGACGCCGGTCACGTACTGCGCGGCGGGGATCACCGCGAGGCCGATGGCGCGGACCGCGACGCAGATCGGATCGAAGAGGCCGCCGATCGCGCTCCCGGCGACGCTCGCCGCGAGGAACGCGTACATCAGGTAGTACTTCACCCGCTGCCGCGCGTGGGTCTTGTTGCTCTCGACGCGCCTGTTCCCCTTGCCGTAGCGCGACGGGAAGATCCACCCGAAGAAGTGGTGGAGCGTGCCGAAGGGGCAGATCCAGCCGCAGAAGACGCGGCCGAAGACGAGGGTCAGCGCGAGGATCCCCAGCGACCAGAGCAGGCCGCGGTAGACGGTGCGGGTCGAGAGCAGGGTCATGGCGCCGACGAACGGGTCGGCGAGCAGGAAGCCCTCGACGGGGAGGGGGAGCCGGACGCGGGCCTCGGCGGAGGTGAACGAGCCGCGGAAGCCCGTCTGGCAGAGCAGGTACGCGAAGAGGCCGAAGCAGCCCGCCTGCACCGCGCGGCGGACCCAGACGAGCACCTCGATCACCTTGCGCGCAGGGAGCCCCGAGCCCGGGCGGCGCTTGGCGGCGGCAGCCTTGAACAGCAAGTCAGACCTCCGCGAGCCTCAGATCCTGCCAGCGCATCGTGCCCAGGCCGCGCTCGTGGCCCATCCTGAGGTACGGGATCTCCTCCGGCGTGCGACCGATGAGCTGGCAGCCGTAGGCGTCCGCGGCGACCTGATCGGTCGTGGCGATGACGGTGTGCATGTCCTTCGCGTCGGCGACGTTACCGCCCTGCGGGCCGTTGCGCATGAGGACGCGGACGGCGTCGACGATGGTCAAGGTCGGCTGCATGAAGGTCGCGAGGTCGGCGATCGACACGTCGATGTTCTGGTGCAGCCGGTTCCGCCGGCCCCCGAGCGAGCCGTACCAGTTCTTCATCGCGGCCGTGTACCGCGAGAGGTTGTGGTGCTTCGCGATGGGGACGTTGATGACCTTGTCGGCGCTGACGAGCGGGGTGTAGACGGGCCAGTCGTCGAGGACCTCGCCCTTCAGGCGCATGCGGCGGAAGCGGTGCTCGGCGGGGAGGACGACGTCCGCGCCCACGTCGTACGCGGCCTTCCAGATGCCGGAGCGCTGGAAGCAGCGGTTCGGCTCGTTGCACGAGGCGTCCGTGACGACGACGCGCCTGGCGCCGGCGTCGAACGCGAGGCGGACCACCTCGGCGACGACCCTGGGGTTGGTGTTGGCGGCGTGGATCGGCGTGCGGTCCCAGCCGATGTTCGGCTTCACGACGACGATGTCGCCGCGCGAGATGAAGCGCGCCATGCCGCCGATCGCCTTCACGGCCTTCTGGACGAGCGCGGCGGGGTCGGGGTCGTTGCGGGCGACGACGAGCTGGGGGAGGTCGGGCGCCGCGTCGCGGAGGCGGTAGTCGCGCGTCTGGGGGCGCTCCGCGGCGGGGCCGGCGGGGCCGCCGCGATCCCACGCGGCGCCCGAGACGGCGCCCGCGCCGCCGAGCACCAGGCCGGCGGCGCCGAGGCGGCGCAGCGCTTCGCGGCGGGAGATGTCACCCATGGGGAAGGCGTCCTCGAGATAGCGTCGCCTGCGCGTGGCGACAAGAACGCCAGGGCGATCAGGGCTGGTAGGGTTCGACGACGTCGCTCGTCGAGAGGGGCGGGGCGGAGGACGCAGGCGGCGCGCTCGCGGTGGGCGGCGGCGCGGGGCCGGCGCCGGCGCTGGCCGTGGACGCAGGCGGCGCGCTCGCGGTGGGCGGCGCG
>CAYQYG010000138.1:0-18762 GCA_964421485.1 uncultured Polyangiaceae bacterium
GTCACGGAAGCGGACACGGTCACGGAAGCGGACACGGTCACGGAAGCGGACACGGACACGGAAGCGGACACGGACACAGGAATGGACACGGATACAGGAACGGACACGGTCACGATCACGGAAGCGGCACCCCCCTCCCCCATCCGCCGCCGAGATCGGCTACGTTCCCCCCCACCCCCGTGCCCGTCCCCGCCGCTCTCCAGGACGACCCCTCCGTCACCGGCCCCCTGGGCTCCCTCGCCCTCTCCCAGGTTCGCCCCGGCTCCTCGTCCCTCGCCCTCCGGGCCCTCCGCTGGCACGAAGGCCTGGAGCGCCTCGGCGTGGTCCTCCCCTTCGCCCTCGTCCATGACGCCGGCCTCCTCTTCGCCGCCCCCCGCGAGCAGCTCGAGATCGGCCCCCGCTGCGACCCCGCCCAGATCATGCCCCGCATGCGCGACGCCCAGCGCCTCTGCGAGGCCTACCGCAACGTCCTCCGCGAGCTCGGCGAGTCCGAAGCCGCGACCCGCGGCGCCGCCCTCAAGATGAACGACGACCTCATCACCGTCATCCTCTCCCGCGTCCTCGGGACCGTCGCCGCCCGGCTCACCACCCCGCCCTCGTACCGCTCCATGGTCCCCGTCGACGCCTCCCTCTTCGAGGCCATCGACCCCCAGCTCCCCACCCTCTTCGCCGCCACCCGCCGCGATTTCGAGCAGCGCGCCCTCGAGGCCCTCGACGCTGCCCGCCTCTTCGTCCTCACCATGGCGGACGCCCTCGACCTCGACACCCTGCGCCTCTTCGGCATGCTCGGATCCGAGGCCTCCGCAGGCGCCCTCGCCCAGGTCGATCTCCTCGCCGCGCTCGAGTCCCCCGAGGCCAACGACGTCGTCAACTTCTCCCTCGAGATCCTCCCCAGCGTCCTCGAGACCAAGACCCGCCCCGCCGCGGGCACCACCGCCGCGCACGGGTACTCCGGCCTCGGCACCCGCGGCTCGATCGACAGCATGGTCCTCACCGAGCTCGCCTGGGACGACCTCGAGCTCGCTCGCCGCATCGCCGACAACGAGGTCCTCTACTTCGCCCGCGAGCAGAGCCGCGACGAGCAGAAGCGCATCCATTACCTCCTCGTCGACGCGTCGGCCTCCATGCGCGGGGACCGCCAGACCTTCGCCCGCGGCATGGCCATCGCGACGGGCAAGAAGCTCCTGCTCGAGGGCGAGGAGGTCGCCTTCCGCTTCTTCGACGCCCGCCTTTACGAGCTCCACCGCGCCAAGAACGGCCAGCTCCCCACCGGCCACCTCCTGTCGTTCAAGGGAGAGCGCGGCAGGAACCCTGCCCGCGTCTTCGCCGAGCTCTCCACCGACCTCGACCTCACCCGCCACCACGACCCGCGCACCCCGGTCGTCCACCTCTTCACGCACGCCGCCCTCTACATCCCCCGCGAGATGGTCCAGGCCGTCAGGAGCCACGCCCACCTCGCCGCCGTCTTCATCCTCCCCTCGGGCGGCGAGCT
Source organism: uncultured Polyangiaceae bacterium (assembly GCA_964421485.1). GTDB lineage: Bacteria > Myxococcota_A > Polyangia > Polyangiales > Polyangiaceae > CAYQYG01. Next base: position 1,493 of record CAYQYG010000138.1, read on the forward strand.
CGACCTCGACTACCTCGACCTGCTCGACGCCCACTGGGTCGTCGATCACGCCACGATCGCGAGCGGCGCCGCGCGCGCGGACGCCGCCAAGTCGATCCTCGGTGAGACCCACGCCGCCTCGCCGCAGGCCGCCGCGCCCGCCAGCATGCGCGGCGGCGGCTCGATCCCCCCGCCGAGCAAGCGCGGCGCATCCATCCCGCCGCCGTCCAGGCGATAGCGGAGAGAAGAGAGAGAAGTCACAGGGAGGCGGGGAGGCGGGGAGGTCAGAAAATTTTCTGAAAATTCTCTCTCTTCTCTCGTCTCCCCGCCTCCCCGCCTCCCTGTGATCCCTCTCTCTCTCTCCTCTCTGATTCCCGGCAGGATTTCCGTACGCCCGCCCGTGGTAGCTTCTCGCCCGAGTGAGCCAGCACCGCCCCCTCCACGAGCTAAGGGACGAGGCCCGCAGCGCGCTGTCGCGCGGCGACCTCGTCCGCGCGCGCGACGCCCTCTGGGGCGCCCTCCAGCACACCATCGCGCGCGAGGAGGACTACGTCGCCATGACCGGCGAGCTCCGCGACGTCCTGAGCCGCATGGGCGACCACCGCGGCGCGCTCACCGCGTCGTGGTACGCGGGCACCGAGCAGTCGCAGCGGCCGCTCGTGAGCCACGTGCCGCCGATCGACCGCGCGCGGACGCTGCTCGCGTGGGCCGATCGCGAGGCCGACGCCGAGCGGCAGAAGCGGCTCTACGCGCGGGCGGCGGACGAGTACGAGGCGGGAGGGCTCGTCGCGCAGGCCGCGATCGCCCGCGAGCGGGGACAGGACTTCGGGCGGGCGCGGGCGCTCTGGTCGCGGCTCGCGCAGATCCTCTCGTCGTCGGGCGCCGACTTCTACGCCGCGGGGCTCGCGCGCTTCAACCTCGCCCGCACCTCGCTGCGCACCGGGGACGCGGCGGCCGCGCGCGAGGCCGTGTTCGGGTCGGTCCACCTGCTCGAGGAGGCCGCGGACAGGTACGAGACCATCGGCCAGCGCGAGCGCGCGTTCGACTGCTACCAGGTGCTCATCGCGATCGGGCGCGAGAGCGGCGCCTTCGAGCACGTGCTCGAGGGGTACGTCAACGTCATCCGCATCCTGCGCGAGGACCACCTCCGCTACTACGCGCTCCAGTCGTACGAGGACGCCGTCGCCGCCGCCGAGAAGCAGGGCGAGACCTCCGCAGCGGCCACGCTCTCGCGGGAGATGGCGGCGTACGCGCGCAAGGAGGGGCTGCCGGCCGTCGCGAACTTCGCCATGATGACGCAGGCGCGCCTCTGGCAGGAGGTCTCCGCGGCCGCGCTCCGGCGGGGCGCGCCCACCGAGATCGGCGAGAACGCGCTGCTCGCCGCGGTCATCGCGTTCGGCGAGGCCGGGCAGTACAGGAAGGTCGGCGACGTCTACCGCGGGCTCGCGGAGCTGCCGCTCGAGGAGTCGCGCAAGAAGCACTACGGCCGCGCCGGCGCCCGCTACGTCGACGCGCAGGACCTCCCGATCGACGCCGCGCCGCTGCCCGCCCACCTGCGCCACGAGGTCGGCTTCCCGGAGGTCTGGCACGTCGACCTCGTCGAGTGGGAGCAGGCGGGCAGCGCGAGCCAGGCCGCGGGGGACGTGGTCCTCGATCCCTCGCAGTGGTCGGAGGTCACGCGCCGCCGCGCCATGCTCGCCCGGCTGACGGCGCTCTCGCTCGAGGACCAGGAGGCCAAGGTCGGCGCGGCCCGGGGGTCCGGGGGCGGAGCGCCGCTCGGCGGCGCGCAGCCCCCGGGCGTCGGCAGCGTTCCGGCCGCGACCGTCGTCGCGCTCGCCGACCAGCTCTCGACGGTCGAGCTCTACACGATCCTCTCGCCGCTCGAGCACCTCTTCCGCCGGCCCGAGGCCGCGGTCCGGGTCGCCGTGGTCAAGGCGCTCGCGCGGTTCCTGTACAAGCGCACCTTCATCACGCTCCGGGAGGCCCTGTCGGACGCGGACCCGAGCGTCGTGCGCGAGGCGGCGAAGGCGCTCGAGGAGCTGCGCTTCCCGCACGCCTTCGACCCGCTCGCCCGCATCTACCGCGAGTCCCAGAGCGCCGCGGTGCGGGCCAGCGCGGTGCGCGCGCTCTCCAAGATCGACACCTTCGAGGCGGCGGAGATGCTCCTCGGGATCATCCGCCACGACGGGAGCGAGGAGCGCGCCGCCGCGGTCGAGGCGCTCAAGCGGGCGCGCGGCATGAAGTTCATCGATCTCGCGCGCGGCGGGCTCTCCGAGCTCTCGGGCCCCGCGCAGGCCGCCGTGCGTGAGGTCCTCCAGGGCCGCGGCGTCAGCGCGTAGAGGAACACATACACGCTCCGACGGACGGGCGCGCCCCCACCAGGCAATCCTCACTGGCCCGAAGGATGGCGGCGCCGCAATGGCGTAGACCTCTCCTTGGCGGCGCGCTTGGGGGAGCGCCGCGCCGGCCGGTGGGCGACGCGCCCGCCGAGCGGCGTCGAAGTGCCGCTCGAGCCCCCGGGGGCGCGCTGCTCGATTTTGATCGACTTCTCAGCGCGCCCCCGGTGGCTCGGTCATTTCCCGGTGAGCTGGAATCCAGCCTCATGCGACCGGGCACATGCGCGGCGCCCGCGCTATCGGCCGAGGATCGACTCGAGCGCGGGCAAGAGCCGCGCGTACCGGAACTCGTACCCGAGCTCGATCGCCCGCTTCGGCTGCACCCGCTGCCCCGTGGTGAGCATCTCCGCCGCGTCTCCCATGCCGATCCGGATCGCGGCCTCCGGCACGCGGAGCCACGAGGGCCGGTTCATCACCACCCCGATCGCCCTGGCCAGCTCCTCGCTGGTCGCCGGGCTCGGCGCGACCACGTTGATTGGCCCCTTCACTGCCGGGTTGTCGAGCGCGAGCAGCGTCATCCCGACGACGTCATCGCGGTGCACCCAGGAGACCACCTGCTTGCCCCCCGCGATCGGCCCGCCGGCGAAGAGCTTGAACGGCTTGAGCATCTTCTCCAGGGCCCCGCCGCCCTCGCCGAGCACGATCCCGAAGCGGAGCTCGACGGTCCGCACCCCGTGCGCCTCCGCCGCGCGCGCGGCCTCCTCCCACCGCGCGACGACGTCCGCGAGGAACCCCTGCCCCCGCTCCGCCTCCTCGTCGAGCACCTCGTCCCCTGGCCGCGGCCCGTAGTACCCGACCGCCGAGGCGCAGAGGAGCGCCTCCGGCTTGTGCTGCGCCCGCCCGATCGCCTCGACCAGGAGCTTCGTCGAGTCGATCCGGCTCCGCTCGATCTCGCGCCTGGCCGCGTCCGTCCACCGCCTCGCGATCGACTCCCCCGCGAGGTGCACGACCGCGTCCACGACCTCGAGCTCCTCGCACCAGGGCCCTTCCTTGTCGGGCGTCCAGACCGCGACCCGCGCGCTCGCCGGCAGGCTCTGCTTCGCCCGCCGCACGTCCCGCGTGAGCACGGTGACCCGATCGCCCCGCGCGAGCAGCGCCTTCACGATCCCTCGCCCGACGAACCCGCTTCCCCCCGTGATCAAGATGGTCTTCACGCAGGGCGATCTATCACGCCTCGCGCGCCCCGGCCGCCGATCCACGGGCCGGCTTCCTGCGGCCGGCGATCGACGCTAAGACCCCCACGATGGATCTCGAGACCTTCAAGAAGCTCCCGCTGGGCGGAGTGGATCGCCGCGCCCTCGTCGGCGCCCTGGCCGAGCGCGGCCTCCGCGCCGCCGCCGACCTGCTCGCCGCCCAGCGCCCCCGCGTCACCCCCGCCGGCGCCCGGATCGCCCCCGACGCCGCCGTCCTGATCCTCGGCGGATCCAACGGGATCACGCGCGCCGTCGCCCTCCAGCTCCTCTTCGGCGAGCGCGCCGCCGTCTACGGCGTCCACCTCGACAGCGAGAAGATGCAGATCGGCCCGCACCACGTCCAGGCCATGACCGCCGCGGCCGCCGCCGAGGGCCTCACTGCCCGCTTCTGGAACAGCGACGCCACCAAGCCCCAGACCATCGACGAGGTCGTCGCCGAGCTCAAGAGCCGCCACCGCGCCGTCCACCTCGTCAACGGCATCGCCGCCGGCGCCACGAAGCGCTACGCCCAGCACGGCCCCACCAAGGTCCGCGACCTCGACGTCGCCTTCGATCCCGTCCTCCAGGTCCCGGACTTCTCCCGCCCGGAGAACATCCGCCGCATCGGCCTCGTCGACGTCGAGGTCGCCAACGACGCCGACATCGAGCGCACCAACCGCTTCATGGGCACCTCCTCGCTCCTCTGGGCCGAGCCGCTCGCCGCCGCCGGCCTGCTCGTCCCGGGCGAGAGCGTCGTCGCGTTCTGCGATTACGATTTCGAGGAGGACGACCCCGTCTACGGAATGGGCCCGCTCGCCGGCGCGAAGCAGCTCCAGCGCAGGACCATGGCCGACATCCGCGAGCGCTTCGGCGCGAGGACCGCCCGCATCTGCTATCCGCCCGTCGCCACCACCGCGCTCGGCGCCATCCCCGGCGGCCTGCTCATGTACGGCCTGAGCACCCAGATCCTGAGGGAGCGCGGCCAGTACAAGGACATCCTGGAGCTCGCCCGCGACACGATGGCGGTGTGGAACCCCGGCTGGGACGGCGCCGAGGTGCGCGCCGACGCCGCGTATCGATCGATCCTCCCCGAGTTCCACGCCCGGCAGGACCGCCTCGGTCCGGCGGACATCCCGGGCGCGTTCCACCTGCTCTATCAAGAGCAGGGTCCTTGAGGACCAGGACTAGGGTTTGAGCACCCGCTCCTCCGTCGAGCCGGCCTCCACCTCGGCGGTCCTGAACAGCATCGGCTTGTGGACGCCGTTCACCCAGTCGTCCAGCGTGCTGTCCCAGTACGGGCTCTCCGGATCCCCCGAGTTCCCGCGCGGATAGTTCACCATCGCGCGCGGCACCCCGTCGTCGTCGAAGCCCGTCACCAGCCGGAAGATCGCGCCCGCCCCCGAGGCCAGCTTCTCCGCCGGGCTCGCCCCGTCGAAGAACGTCGTCGCCGACACGTTCACCGTCCCGTCCGCCCCGTCCGTCGGCACCGACCCGCCCTCGAGCCCCTCCCCCCACACGCTCCCGAAATGCGTCTCGTGGAGGTCCGCCCACGAGTATGCCGCGTCCACGCCCCCGTACCGCTCGGTCAGGAACGCCGCAGTGTCGTCCAGCGCCTGCATGATCAGCAGCGACTTCCCCTCTTGCAGGAAGGCGTCGCTCCCCGCATAGGCGCCGATCACCGCCTGCAGCCCGAACTTCAGCATGTAGATCGGGCTCGATCCGGAGATCGGATCGAACGTCACGCCGAAATCGTCGCCCACCGCCCGCTTCACGAGGAAATTCATGAACGCGTGATACGCGAGGGCCGCGGACGACGACCGCACCATCCGCCGGTCCCACCCGGAGATCGCGGTCACGAGCTGCGCCAGGTCCGCCCGCCCCACGAACGCGGCCAGCGCGGGGTCCGTGTCCACCGTCGCGAACACCTGCTCGAGCTCCGGCACCAGGCGATCGGCGAGCCGCGAGTACGTGTCGTGCTGCACCCCCTGGAGCGCCTCCATCGTCACCGGGCCCTCCGAGATCAGCCGCTCGATCTCGCTCTCGACACGCGCCGCGCGCGTCCCCGGATCGAAGAACACGCCGAAGTAATAGGGATCCCCGGCGACCGATCCGTCGCTCGTGAAGCCGAATGGATCGTTGTTCGCCGACACGATCCAGCCCCGGTCACCGCCGCGGCTGTGCGGCAGCTTGTCGGGCGGCAGGGTCGCGCCGGTCCAGAGCGTCGACTCGTCGGCCCCGTCGAGCGCCGCGAACGGCATGAACCCCTCGCCCGGCGCCCCGCGGTCGGGCACGGTCGCGCTCGAGCGATACGAGATCCCGTCCGCGGTCGCGGACACGAAGTTGAAGTTGCCGATCTCCATCTTGTCGACCGCCGCCTCGAAGGAGTCGAGCCCGTCGGCGGAGGCCATCCCGAAGAACGCCTCCACCTCGCGCGTCGGCGCGAACCCGGTCCAGCCGAGCAGGAGCTTCTGGCCCGCGGGCACGATCGGCAGCGGCGACAGCCCGTCGGGCAAGAGCACCCCGTAGCCGGGCACGTCCACCGCCTCGATCGTCCTCGTCCCCTCGCCCTTCACCACGATCTGCTCGCTGCGGATCGAGACGGGCACCTGCTCCCCGCCGAGGTGCGCGACGCCCCCGTCCACCACCACGCCCCAGAGATCCATCACGTCGGGGTAGTTCGTCGTGGCCGCCCAGGCGACGCTCCGGTTGTGGCCGAGCTCCACGCCGGGCGTGCCGACGAAGGCGAAGCCCGCCACGTCGACGCTGCCGCCCGCGTCGGCGCTGTTCATGTGGTGCGCCCACATGAGCGAGGGGCTGCGCAGGCCCTGGTGCGGGTCGTTCGCGATGATCGGCCGGCCGTTGTCGGTGTGGCGCCCGTCGATCGCCCAGTTGTTGCTGCCGCCCGGCGACACGGGCGCCATCTTCCGGACGTAGTCGAGGAGCCGCTCGGCCGCGTCGGGCGGCAGCGGGCGCGCCGGGCCGATCGGGGCGCCGCCGTGGACCGCCTTCCCGCTGCCCGCGGCCGGCCGCTCCTCCGGCGGCAGCACGAACGCGGGATCGAGCGGGGCATAGAGGGGCGTCGCGTTCAGCTCGGGGAAGTAATCGCGCAGGATGGTGGCGAGCACCTCGAACTGGATCTGGTTCGCGTTGCCGAAGAGGATCAGCTTGCCGACCGCGATGGCGTCGAGCGGGGTCCACGGCTCGGGCATGTAATCGAGCTCGGCCGGCCCGAACCCGTACGGCAGCGGCGCCGCGCCGGAGCGGACCTCCTCGATGCGCGCGTTCACGCCCGCCGTCCACGCGACGAGCAGCGCGTAGATGTCCGGCCGCTCCTGCCTGAGGAGCGCCTGCGCCTGGCGGCTCCACCCCGTGATGTGGATCGTGCGGAGCAGCTCGTCCTCGCCGGCCGCGCCGGGCCCCAGCACCTCGGCCTGCCGCCCCGCCGCGCGCCGCCGCGTGAGATCCATCTGGAAGAGGCGGTCGACCGCCTGCGCGTAACCGGACCCGTAGAAGACGTCGGCGTCCGCCGCGCCATAGACGTGCACGAGGCCGAGGTCGTCGCGGCGGATCCTCACCTCGGCGGTGAGGCCGGGGAAGACGTCGTCCGTCGGGCAGCCCACGCCGCCGCCGGCCGTGCAGGAGAGGTTCTCGTCGTCCCCGCATCCGGGGAGGGCAAGGAGGGAGAGGGAGGCGCAGGCAGCGACGGCGAGGCGGCGGCGGATCGTCATGCGCGCATGGTAAGGGGATCCAGGCGGGATCCCTCACGAAATTCGTTCCCGGCAGGAACTTCCGGCGTCACTGCGGGGCGTCGCAGCTCTCGTCGTTCGTGTCGCCCTGGTTGTTGTCCTCGTGGCACTCGTTGTTGCCGCCCGCGCTGCCGCCGTCGCACTCGTAGCCGGCGTTGTCCACGCAGGCGCGGACGTCGACGTTCATGCCGTTCGCCGGGGCGCTCTGCCACTCGCAGGTCACCGTCTGGCACTGGCCCGGCTGCAGCGGGATCGTCGTCTGCACGGGCGCGTTCGCGCACGTGATGGGCGCCATCGTCGCGTTGTCGTAGAAGCTCACGGGCACGCCCGCGCCCACCACCAGCGCGCCCTCGTTGCAGACCTGCGCCGCGAGGCCGAGGTAGGCGGGGCAATGCGTCTGATCGAAGGACAGCTTCACCGTCAGATCGGGCGCGGCGAACGCGTCGAACTCCGGGAGGTTCTGGCGGAAGTTGTTCATCACGCCGGCGACCGTCGCGTCCGTCGGAGCCAGCCAGTTCGGGGTCTCGTTCACCGGGATCGCGCCGAGCTCGCTCACGTTGGTCACGTGATAGCTGTGCTGGTTCCAGATGCGCCGCGTCGGGACCCACGCGTCGTTCGCGTCGCCCCAGATCCGGATGCCCTGGCTGGCGCCGCCGGACGCGTTCTCGATGAAGACGATCTCCGCGTTGCCGTCGTTGTCGACGTCCGCCACGATCGGCATCTCCAGGCGGGTGTGCGAGTGGTTCGCCACCTGCAGGAGGATCGCGCCGTCAGGGCCGCTGAAGATGCGGAAGTTCTGCTCGTCGTTGTAGATCACCTCGGCGCGGCCGTCGCCGTCGAAGTCGAAGACGCTGGAGCCGGTCACGCGGGAGCTGCAGTCCTGGTTCGGCACCTTCCAGCGGATCCCCGGGTCCGAGCAGAACGCCGGGAGCGGCGTCGCGAAGCACTCGAGGTCCGCCACGACGTAATAGTTCGCGCCGGCCACGCCGATCTCGGCCCGGCCGTCGCCGTCGAAGTCGGCGACCGTGGGGGGGCCGCCCTCGTTCTTGCTGCAGCCGCTCACCGGGATCGGGATGACGCCGGGCGCGCCGCCCACGTCGAGGGCCGTGCCGTCATGGTTCAGGATGTAGATGGATCCGGCGCGCACGATCACGATCTCGCCGAAATCGTCGTTATCGAAGTTGCCGGTCGCGGTGTACCCGTCGCAGGTGTAGCCGGCAGGGGCGGCGCAGTTCGTGTTATCGGCAGGGACCGGGAAGGCGTAGGTCCAGAGCGCCGTCCCGTCGATCGAATACATGGTGTTGCCGGCGAGCACGTTGAGGGTGCCGTCGAGGTCAGGGTCGCCGACGGCGCTGACGGGGCCCATGAAGGCGTTGACGCCGGTGCCGAACGTGCCGGCCCACTTGAGGGAGCCGTCGGCGCCGTTCAGCACGACGCGGCCCTGGATGATCTCGGGCTGGCCGTCGTGATCGAGGTCGGCGATGGAGGGCGTCGTGCCGGCGAGGTGGTCGTGGGTCGCGGCGGCCGGGTACGCGGGCTGGAGCCACTTGACGTGTCCGTCGCGCTCGAAGGCGATGGTGCCGCCCTGGAGCACGGTGGCGACGAGGTCGACGGAGCCGTCGGCGTCGATGTCGCCCGCGGCGAGGCCGCCCGAGTTGTCGAGCCAGACGCCGGCGACGCCGGTGTCCGCCTCGATCTCGGCGGCGCCGACGGCGTAATGCTCGGTCATGGTGCCGTCGGGGTTGCAGCCGCCCGAGAGCACGCGGAGGAGGCCGGGCACGTTGCAGCAGCCGTCCTCCTGGAGGCGGTACGCGATGAAGGCGATGTCGGGGATGTCGCTGGTGTCGACGATGTCGTCGGCGTTGTCGTCGGTGAGGTTCACGACGACGGGGGTCATCACGACGTCGTTGCGCGCGCCATAGGGCGCGCCGGCCGGCGGTCCGTTCCACGCGCAGTCGAGCTGCGGGGTGAAGTCGCCCGCGGGCGGGACGTAGATGCACGCCTCCTGCCCCCCGGACCCGCCCGTGCCGCCGCCGGCTCCTCCGGCGCCGGTGCCCGTCGTGGTGAACCCGCCCCCCTGCCCTCCTCCGCCGCCGAGGCCGCCCGAGCCGGTGTTGCCCGCGCCGTCGTCGCCGCCGCAGGAGCAGCCCGAGGAGGACGAGGCGCCGAGAGCGAAGAAGCCAATGACAAGGAGGGATCGGTGGAGGGATCGCATGCTCGGAGACTACACGAAGGCGCGGGGCGGCGTCGATGGGGCTCGAGGGCCGCGGCGCGCGTGGGACGGGGGGCTCACGCGCGGCGCGCGACGTGGTAGGAGCCGTCGCGTGAAGGCCATCATCATCGGCGCCGGCCGCGGGAGCCGGCTGCGACACCTGACCGAGGAGATCCCCAAGACGCTCGTGCCCGTGCTGGGCCGGCCCATGCTGGACGGCATCCTGGAGGCGCTGGCCGCCGGGGGGTTCACGCGGCGCGACATCGTCTTCATCTGCGGCTACAAGGCCGAGGTGATCCGGGCGGCGTACCCGGACCTGACGTACGTCGAGAACCGCGACTGGGAGCGGAACAACATCCTGCTGTCGCTGCTCTGCGCCCGGGAGCACCTCGCCGGGGGGTTCGTCTCGACCTATGCGGACATCGTGTACCGGCCGCAGATCGTGGCCGATCTGGTGCGATCGCCGCGGGACGTCGCGCTCGCCTGCGACACCGACTGGCGGCGGCGCTACGTCGGGCGGTCGCAGCACCCGGAGGACGACGCGGAGAAGATGCGCGCCGACGGGGACCGCGTCGTGGAGCTGTCGCGGCGCATCCCTTCCGAGGAGGCGGCGGGCGAGTTCATCGGGGTGATGAAGCTCTCGGCGGCCGGGGCAGGGGAGCTCGTCCGGGCCTTCGACGCGGCGCAGGCGGAGTTCGCAGGGCGGGTGTTCAGGGAGGGGAGGTCGTTCGAGAAGGCGTATCTGATTGACCTCTTGCAGCACATGCTCGAGGGCGGCGCGGCCATGCACCGGGTCGACACCCACGGGGGATACATGGAGATCGATACGCTGGAGGACGCCTCGCTCGCAGAGGGCTGGTGGCGCGGCGGAGGCGCCGAGCTCAGCGGATGACGGTGGGATAGAGGCGGGACGCGATCGCGACGAGCACGATCAGCGCGCCGGCGAGCACACCCGCGTCCGTCGCGAGCGAGGGGAGGCCGGCGCCGCCGAGCCCACGATCCCGACGGCTCGTGGGTGGAATTCAACCTCTGGCGGGTGGCACAGTCTGGCCGCACTGCCGCGGCGGTCGACGCACCGGTCGCGCGGGGGCTGCGTCCATGGCGCGGCCACAGCGTCGGGGGCCCACGGATCCGCGGCTGACAGGTGTGGCACGTCTGCTGCTAGTGCCGCCTGCCAGAAATCTCGCCGGGGATCAGAGAGGAGAGAAGAGAGGCGGGGAGGCCGGGGGGAGCAGAAAATTGTGATTATATTCTATAGTCTCTCGTCTCCCCCTCCACCCCCCCACCCCGTGAAAATCGCTTCTGGGATCCCCGGCCACACTTCTGGCAGGCGGCACTAGTATGCTGCCGAGGCGCGGGCGCGGCGACGGGCCCTTTCTTGGAGGTCACGATGAAGCTCTGGAACGTACTCGTCTCGGTCTCGGCGCTCGCTCTCTTCACCGGCTGCACCTCCGGCAACGGAGGCGGGGGCAGCGGCGGCAGCGGGGGCAGCGGCGGCAACGGCAGCGGCGGGGCGGACCCGTGCGCGGGCGTGGATCTCCCGCAATGCCCTGCGCCTTGTCCGGACGACGCCATGACGCTCTGCGGGCAGCCGTGCTCGGACGAGGGGGCGACCTGTGGCAACGATATCGGCGACGGCATGAGCTGTACGGGAGGCACCTGGACCTGCGCGGTGCACCCGCCGCTGGGTACGGGCTGCAACCTGGTCTGCAGGCCGCTCTGCTCGCCCATGGACGCCGCGGGCGAGGGCGCCTGCGAGATGTTCGCCGGCTACAAGTGGAACGGGCAGGCGTGCGAGGGCGTGAGCGGCTGCTCCTGCGTGGGCACCGATTGCGATCAGCTCACGATGGATCTCGCGGAGTGCGAGGCCATGCACGCGTCGTGCGCGCAGGGGGGCTATGAGCCCTGCGCGGGGAAGATCTGCGGGGAGCCCTGCTCGCCCTGCGATCCCGCGGATCCGGGCTGCGTGGCCCCGGCCGTGGAGATGTTCTGCGATCCGGCGGGCGCCTGCACGATGAGCTATCCCGTCTGCGCCACGCAATGCGCGTCGAACGCCGATTGCCCGCAGCCCGGCGCGCCGTGCCAGACGTGCTCCGACGGGTCGTCCGCCTGCCCGCACAACGACTGCGTGAACGGCACCTGCGTGCTGACCATCGAGACCTGCCCGTGAGGGGCGGCCCCCGCCTCCCTCTGGATTCCTCTTCTGGGATCCGCGAGAGGAGCTCGCGCGGGTGAAGCGCCCGGGCTCAGCGCGCCGCGGGGAGCTGCCAGCGCTCGATCGTCGGGGTCACGTCGGCGAACGGGGCCGGGATCTCCAGCGCGTAGAGGTGGCCGTCCGGTGCAATGGAGATCCGCGCCGGGTTCGCGACCGAATACAGCGGCGCACCGGCGCCCGCGGCGTCGTATCTCCAGATCGCTCCGTCGCGCCTCGCGACGTAGAGTGAGCCGTCGAAGAAATCACGGACCATCCCGGTGACAGGTTGATCCGAGGCGCCCCAGGGGGCGTCGGTCCCGTCGGCGATGCGGAGCAGGCGGAGGTCGCCGCCCTCCAGGGCGACGAGCAGGTGGGCGGCGTCGAACGGGGTGGACGCGTGCACGCGCGCAGGGAACGTGGTCACGAGCGCCTGGCTCCCCGTGGCGAGGTCGAGGCGATAGTAATCGCCGTTGACGTTGACGTTGCCGACGTAGAGCACACGGTCGGTGCCATAAGAGAGGCCGGCGGGGCCGGTGTCGATGATGCCGGAGCCGAAGGGGCCGGCGCCGTCGGTGAAGGTCTGGGAGGGGACGACGAGCGGGATCTCGCTGGTGGCCGGGTCGAGGCGCGCGACGCCCTGCGGGGTGGAGGAGAGCTGGCAGCCGCAGGCGGAGCAGCAGATGTACGTGAGCGCGACGTCGAGGTCGGCGTCGAACGCGGCGGGCCAGGGGGCCATCTCGGGGACGACGATCTGCTGGAGGACGCCGACCTCGCCCATGTTGAGGTTGGTGACGCCGCTGATCGACGTGACCGTGCCGTCGGGCGCGATGTTGCGGAGGTAATCGGGGCCCGAGACGAGCGTGGCGCCCCAGGCGCCGCAGGCGGGATCGAATTCGAGGTCGACGAGGCCGGCGCGGAAGGTGTCGTCGTGCAAGGTGCCGGCCTCGCCGGGCGCGCCGAGCGGGGCCGGGGAGCAGGCGACGGCGCGCTCGCAGGCGCACGCGGTGCCCCAGCAGCCGCCGGCGTCGCATTCGAGGGAGGCGCAGGGGACGCGCGGATAGCACCTGCCAGCGCCGTCGCACGCGGCGCCCGGGCCGCAGACCTTCTGGCCGCACGGCTCCGGCGCCGAGGTGGTGACGCAGGGCCCTGCGGGGTCGACGCAACGGCCCGGGGAGGCGTCGGAGACGTCGCAGGCAGTGCCGGCAGCGCAGGGGGTCGCGTCGGATCTCCGGCAATCGGCGACGCAGGCGCCGCCGACGCACGCCTCGCCGGGCGCGGCGCAGGGGACGTCGGGGCAGGCCGCGCCGCCTCCGCCGCCGCCCGTGCCCGATGTGGTGGATCCGGAGGCGCCGGTGCCGCCGTCATCACCGCCGCAGCCGAGGAGGACGGCGGCGCCCAGGAGGAGCCAGAGGGGTCTCACGGGAGGAGAATACAGCGAGACCTGCGCCCGGATCCATCGCCGGCGCCGCGCTCGCCGTCCGCGGAGATCAGGCTCGATCGGGCGCCGCAGGCGGCGATCACGGCGCCGCAGATGGGCGCGCACACGCAGGAGAACGCCGCGGAGATCCGCACGGGACGGCGGCTCGCCGGGGCTCAGCGGCAGGTCGCGGGCACGTTGGCGCCGGCGAGGAGGGCGCGCACCTGCGCGAGGGCGGCGCGGCCCTGGGGGTTGTTCCGCACGGCGTCGCACATGCCGGCGGCGGCGATGAGCGCGCCCTGCTGGTCGGGCGGCGCCGACTTGGCGTTCTGGCGGAGCGCGGCGCAGCACGCCGCGATGCCGGACGCGTCGCCCGTGCCGCCGGCGGCCTTGGTGATGGAGCGCATCGAGCCGAACACGCCGGCGCTGTCGCCGTCCGGATCCCACCCGCCGACCACGAGCAGGCCCTCGGCCTGGGGGGCGACGTAGGCCGTGCGGACCTTGGCCGCGCCGCGCGTGCACACGCCGTCGGCGGCGGTGGCGGCGAGCTTGCTCGCGCCGACGGTCAACGACTCCGGCGCGTTCCACTGGCAGCTCGCGAGCCCGAGCGCCGAGGTCGCGGCCGCGAGCTTGCCGGTCGGCCCCTCCGCGCCGAACGCGCCGGCCGCGATCTGCGCCTTCTTGTCCGGCGAGGCGACGACCGTGAGGTCCCCCCTGGTCGTCTGCCAGCCGCTCGGCGACTGCAAGGACGCCTTGGCGCCCGCGACCGCGAGGGGCGATCCGGTGATGCCGTCGGCGCGCCCGTCGAGCTCGGACCTCACCCGGGCCTCGATCTTCGCCCCGGGCTCCTCGACCTTGAGGTCCGTGGGCTGCGACGGGACGGGGGTCGGGGCGACCACGGTGGTGGGAGGCGCGGTGGGCGCGGGCGGCGGCAGGTCGCTGTCATCGTCTTTCTTGCAGGCGACCAGGCTCAGGAGCGCGGCGGCGAGAAAGACACCTCGGTAGACGTTCATGTCGGATCCTCCACGGGTCAGGTGGCGGGCATCCTAGCCGATCCTCGCCTCCGGGGAGAGCCGACGGCGGATCTCGGCGATGTGCTCGCGGATCGCCGCTCAGCGCCGCCGGAGCATCCGCGCCGCGCGCGCGATCCCGCCCTTGAGCGTCCCCTCGACGGCGATCCCGCTCATGTCCACGCCGAGGGCCACGAGCGTCCTCGCCACGTCGGAGCGGACGCCGGTCAGCACCGCGAGGGCGCCGACGAGGCGCAGCGCGGCCACGGCGCGGAGGATGCCGAGGGCGACCTGCGTGTCCACGACCGGAACGCCGGTGACGTCGAGGATCGCCACGCGGGCCCGCGAGCGCGTGACCCCCGCGAGCAGCGCCTCCACGACCCGCTGCGCGCGCGCGGGATCCACCGCGCCGACCAGGGGCATCACCACGATGTCGTCGGTGATCGGAATGAGGGGGGTCGACATCTCGAGGATCGCCTCGGCCTGCGTCCGGACGGCCTCCTCCAGCCGCGCGCGCTCCTCCTCCTCCCGCTTGCGCTGGGTGATGTCGCGCGCGACGCACACCACCCCCGCCAGCTCGCCGCGCGCGTTCCGCATCGGCGACGCCGAGAGCGAGACCGGGATCGTCCGGCCGTCCTTCGTCAGGCAGGCGGCGTCGTCGTCGTCCCGATCCGCGAGCTCCCGCACCAGCGTCTCCGGGCCGTGCGCCGACGCCCAGCTCGCGAGCACGCTGGACATCGCCATTCCGCGGAGCTCCTCCACGCCGTGGCCCAGCATGCGGGCAGCGGCGATGTTAGCGCTCACGATCGCGCCCCCGGCGTTCACGGTGAGCACCGCGTCGTCCATCGCGTCGAGGATGTTCGTGACGAGCGAGGTCGACGCCGCGAGCTCCTCGGCCACGATGTTGACGCCCAGCGCGAGCGCGTCCAGCGCGTCGCGCCCCTCGCCGACCTCGGCGCGCTTGCCGAAATCGAGCATGGCCAGCGAGAGGACCACCTCGAGGATCCCGGCGAGCCGCGCCTCCGATCGCTCGCCGAGCGCGCGGAGCTCCGCGAGCTCGTCCTCCAGCGAGGCGAGATCCGCGGCGGCGCGCTCGAGCTCGCCGGCCGTCGCGGCGCCGTCGGAGAGCCGCCCGAGGGTCGCCCGGAGCGCGCTGACGCGCGCGTCGGCGGGGGCGCTCACTGGAGGTACCCCTTGAGCCACGCGATCGCCTCCTCGGACGAGGTGAAGAGCCGCGCCGGGATGGTGTCCCGAGCGAGCTTGAGCATGAAATTGCCGAGGACCCTGCTGACCGGCGAGCTCACCAAGAGCCCCACCGCGGAGCAGGCCCTGCGGGCCTCGGGCCCCATGTAATGCGCCCGCGCCGCCTGGGAGGGCGGGACGGACTCCCGGATGTCGACGAGGATGGGCACGCGGCGGCCCCGGCCGAGCGCCGTGAACGCGCGCACCACCTCCTCCGCCTCCTCGATCCCGATCGCGTGCCGGGCCGTGGGGAGCACGCGCACGATGCCGTCGGCGCCGAGGCGGATCTCGGACGTGGGGGTCGTGATGAAATCCGTTGAGGGTCCGGACATTCAGCGCCAGCGTACGGAATCGCGCGGAGGGGGTCAAACTCGGAGCGAGGGGCAGGGCCCCGGCCCAACGCAGGGGGCTTCGCCCCCTACGCTCCCGATGGCCGCTACCCCGAGGAGCTGGAGCGCTGACGAGACTTGACTCGCCTGTCACTACCTTCGCCGCATCGAGGACTCTAGCGCTCGATCCAGAAGCGCTTCTGACAGGAGGAGCACCTCGCCAGCTCGGCGCCCGCCGGGACGCGGACGGGTGCGTCGCAGTGCGCGCAGCGCGCGACGACCTCGGCGGCCGCGCTCCGCTCCCGGGCGCGCAGGGCGGCGCGGTCGTCCTCGGAGAGCTCGTCGTCCGCAAGGCCTCCGGCGCCGGCGCGCGCGCCGGTCTCGAGGGGCGCCGCGTCGCCGGCGTCGTCGCCGGTGAGGGCGGCGCGCAGGCCGTGCGCGGTCTCCTTGAGGGCGCGGCCCGCCTCCTCGCCGGCGCCGACGAGCGCGTCCTTCGCCTCGCGCGCGACCTCGGCCGCGTCCTTGCCCAGGCGGCCGGCAGCCCTCTTCGCCTCGCCCGACCTCACCCAGTCGTGGAGGTCATTGCCGGCGCGCCCCCCGACGACGTACCCGGCGCCGCGGCCCGCGGCGTCCGTGAAGCTGCGCACGATGCGCTTCAGCATGGCATAGCCCTCATCGCTCCGGTGCAGGGTACATGAAGACGCCGCCGGAGGGTATCGCCAAGCCGCCCGCCGCGCTCATCACCCGTCCTGCGGGGCGCCGGTCAGCCGCAGGTGCCGGGCTCGGCGCGGGGGATCGCGCGGAGGTATTCGTAGATCGCGCGGAGGTCGCCCTCGGTCATCTGGCCATAGACGGGCCAGGGCATCACCTGGAGGATCTCGCCGGGCTCGTCAGGGTCGTGGCCGGTGCGCATGATCTGGAGGAACTCCTCGAGGGTGAGGCCGCCGGGCCGGCCGCCGGCGTCGGGGGTGATGCTGGGCGCGACGATCGGCCCGAAGGCCCTGCCGCCGGCCAGGTAGTTGGCCGCATTGACGCGGGCCGGCTCGCCCTGGAATGGGTCGTGGCCGGGGGCGTACGAGGGGCACGTGTGGCAATCGTTGCAGCCGCCCTGGGCGTTGACGATGTAGCTGCCGAGGCCGATCAGCGACAGGTCGCCGCGGCGCGGATTGAGCTGCACGGGGGCGATCTCGATGCCGCGGAGGACGCGGGCGTCCTGGGTGGAGGGGTGCGATTCCTCGCAGCCGGCGAGCGCGCCGAGGAGGGACGCGGCGAGCGCTGTCGAGGCGAGGGTGGAAAGGATGGTGCTGGTCCGGTGCGCCATGGTCGCTCCCGGGCATTGCGATCCGACCGGAGCGTCGGGTGTCGAGGTGCCCATTGCATTCGATGCAGGCGCGACGGGACCGGTTGCGCCGGGGCGCGGTCCGCCTGCGGCGGCGGGGCGGCCGGCGTCGGGCGCGGAGGGCGGGCGCAGGGGCCTGGGGGCGTGATTCTTCGAGAGGGGCCGCGGCGCGCCGCCCCCCGGCGGGGGGGGGGGGGGGGGGGGGGAGGGGGGGGGGGGGGGGCGGGGGCGGTG
>CAYQYG010000139.1:0-18737 GCA_964421485.1 uncultured Polyangiaceae bacterium
CCGCGCCGCTGCCGCCGCCGCCCGCGCCCGCGCCGCCCGAGCCCATGGGGCCGCCGTCCTTGAGCCCGTCGTCGAGCGCCCAGCCGGGGTTCGTGCCCTCGCCCGCGTAGGCGCCGCGGAATGTGCGATCGCCCTTGGGGCTGCCATTGAAATCGACGTCGAAATCGGTCTCGCCGGCCACCGCGGACAGGTCGATCGGGGCGCCCTGCGCCTTCCCGGGCAAGGGATAGAAGTCCATCTGACCCAGCGTGAGCGAGGGCGCGTTGACCACCGTCGCGGCCTCGGCGATGGAGAACAGCAGGTTGTCGGCCTGGACCGCGGCGGGCCCGATCACGCCCTCGGGGGCGAAGATGAGGTTGCCCGCGACGAGGTCGCCCTCCGGCGCGGCATTCGCGAACCGGACGCCGCGCGCCACCCCGTAGATGGTGTTGTTGTAGACGTGCGCGAGGCGGAGCGGGAGGTCGTGATCGGTGAGCACGACCGCGGCGTCCATGGCGTCGACGAAGACGTTGTCGTGGATCGTCACGCGCCCGGACGCCTGGAGGTGGGCCTCGCGGGGGTTGTGATAGAAGAAGTTGCCATAGATCTCGTGAATGTTCCCCGAGCCCGGGCCCGAGGTCGGGAAGCCGCCGACGAGCAGGTTCGGGCGGTCGCCGTCGGGGCTCGGCGCGTCGTCCTTGATGAACACGTTGTTCCGGATGACGGTGCTCGTGTCGCCGGCGGGCATCCCGGGGACGGCGGGCCAGGGGTCCTGGAACTTGATCTGCATGTTGTAGCCGATCGTGTTCTTCACGAGGTTGCCCTCGATGAGCCCCGCGACGAACGGGCTCGTGCCGTCGGAGTTGCCGAGGTAGAGCCCGGTGCCCGCGCCGTCGATGATGTTGCGCCGGATGATCCACCCCCAGGTGGGCGCCTTGGTGGAGATGGCGACGGTCTGCTGCGAGGCGCCCTGTCCGATGAAGAGGCAGCCCTCGACGGTGATGTCGTGCACGAGGTTCGCGTCGCCGCCCTTCGCGCTCACGCCGAAGACGCCGTCGAGCCCTTGCCCGTCGACGGTGAGGTTCCTGATGACGACGTGGCTCGACCCGGTGATCTCGACGGTGTTGCAGCAGCTCTGGCCGACGAAGACGGCGCTCCGGTCATCCGGCCCGGTGATGGTGATGGGGGCCTCGGGCGTCCCATTGAGGTTCGTGATGTCGAGGTTGCCCGTGTACGTGCCCGGCGCGAGCACCAGCGTGTCTCCCGGCTGGAGCGTGGGGACGACGCTCTCGTAGCTGGAAGGGTCGGCGTCGACGGCCAGAGCCTCGCGCGCGGCGAGCACGGCGAGGGCGAGGGTCAGGACAGGCGCGGCGGCGCGGGGAAGAGATCGACGTGCGAGCATGGCCGCCATGATACTCCCCGCACCGCCGCCGCGCTTTCGAATCTGCGGGCCCGGCCGCGGGCGCGGGGACGGAAACGGTCACGGTCACGGTCACGGCAGCGGACACGGACACGGACATGGACACGGCAGCGGACACGGGAGTGGGAGCGGTCACGGAGTCGCGCGATCGGGCATATACTCCGCGAGCCATCCGGAGTAGCTTGGACCTGAAAGCAAGGCCTGGAGGCTTGATCGGCATGAGCTTGCGGCGGCGGACGGCGTGGTGGCTCTGGCTCGGGGCGATGCTCGCGGGCACGACGGGGTGCGAGCTCCTCGCGCAGGTGGATCGCTCGAAGATCCCGGACGGGATCACGAGCGGCGGCCAGGGCGGGCAGGGCGGCTCGGCGCCGTGCGGGAACGGGGTGCTCGACGACGTCGAGGCCTGCGACGACGGCAATGCGACGGCGGGGGACGGGTGCAGCGACGCCTGCGCCGTCGAGCCGGGGTATGCGTGCGCGGGGGAGCCGAGCGTCTGCACCGACGGGTGCGGCGACGGGCAGCTCGGCGGGTCCGAGGCCTGCGACGACGGGAACAGCGCCGCCGGCGATTGCTGCACCGCAGCGTGCCAGATCGAGCCCACCTGCGAGATCGAGCCCAACGACGACGCGGGCCAGGCGAACGACCTCGTGGACATCCTGGCGGGCGGGAGCTACCTCCGGGGGCACGTCGATCCGGAGAGCGACGTCGATTACTTCCGGTTCGAGGTCCCGGCGGGGGCCACGGGCTCGTTCGCGGCCGAGACGCTCACGGGGCTCGGCGGGCTCGCCTGCGGCGCGAACGACCTCGATCCGGCGTTCCACGTCCTCGACGCGACGGGCGCGTCCCTCGCGGAGAACGACGACATCGCTCCCGACATCGGGAATTACTGCGCGCGGGTCCTCGTCGAGGGGCTCGGACCGGGCGATTATTACTTCACCATCAACCGCTCGCCGTTCGCGGGGCCCGCGGCGTTCGGGTACCTGAACGACGTCAACGTGCTCCTCGCCCAGTGCGGCAACGGCGTGACCGAGGGGGCGGAGCTCTGCGACGACGGCAACACGGCGGGCGGCGACGGGTGCAGCGCGCAGTGCGCGTTCGAGTCGGCCACGCCGGAGATCGAGCCGAACGACACGCCGGCCGACGCCGGCGCGAACCCGCACATCGACGGCAACGCGCTGATCTCCGGGGCGATCACCCCGATCGGCGACGAGGACTGGTTCGCCGTCGACCTCACGGGGATCGGGGATCTCAAGATCGAGACGTTCGAGGCCGGGAGCCTGACCGACTGCGACGGCGTCGACACCACGCTGGCGCTCTTCGCGCCGGACGGCACGACGGTGCTCGCGTCCGACGACGACAGCGGCCCGGTCGCCTGCGCGGCGCTCGATCCGGCGGCGGACCCGGACCTGACCCGGCTCGATCCGGGCACGTATTACATCCGGGTCCGGGAGTTCGGCGGCGACGCCGACGTCGCGGGCTACAACCTGCTCGTCCGGATCACGGCGCTCTGCGGCGACGGCGTCCGGCAGATCGCGGAGGAGTGCGACGGCGGGCCGGGGTGCGCGGAGGATTGCACCCGGATCCCGGTCTGCGGCGACGGCCTCGTGGGCGCCGGCGAGATGTGCGACGACTCCAATACAGCGGACGGCGACGGGTGCAGCGCGACCTGCCAGATCGAGGGCGTGATCGCCGAGACCGAGCCCAACGACACGACCGCCGAGGCCGCCGCGAACGGCGCCACGAGCCCCGACGCCATCTTCGCGGGCGCCGTCTCGCCGGACGGCGACGTCGATTACTATGCGATCGACGTGCCCGGCGTCGCGGACCTCGTGATCGAGACGTTCGACGCCTCCGGGCCGGGCTCTTGCGCGGGGATCGACACGGTGGTCGGGCTCGTCGCGCCGGACGGGTCCACGCTGCTCGCCGAGGACGACGAGGGCGGCATCGCGAGCTGCTCGCGGCTCGACGGGCCGGCGGTGAGCCAGCTCGCGCCGGGGACCTATTATGTGAGCGTCACCGATTACCATGGAGGCACGATCCCCGGGTACACGCTCCAGGTCTCCTTCGCGGCGCTGTGCGGCAACGGCGCGGCGGAGGGGGCCGAGGAGTGCGACGGCGGCGCCGGGTGCGACGCGAGCTGCCAGCGGGTGCCGAGCTGCGGCGACGGGCTCGTCGACGCGCCGGAGACGTGCGACGACGGCAACACGGCGGCCGGCGACGGCTGCGGCGCGACGTGCCAGATCGAGGCGACCGGCGAGGTCGAGCCGAACGGCACGGCGGCCGAGGCCCTCGTCCAGGGTCCATTCCCGATCGGCGAGCTGATCGCCGGCTCCATCACCCCGGAGACCGACGCCGACGTGTTCGCGATCGACGTCGCGAGCGTGTCCGACGTCCGGGTGGAGACCTTCGGCGGCAGCGGGCCGGGCGCGTGCGCCGGCGCCGACACGTTCGTCGAGCTGCTCGGGCCCGACGGCGCCACGGTGCTCGCGGAGGACGACGACGACGGCGCCGACACGTGCTCGCTCATCGATCCGCCCGGGGACGCCGGCGCGAAGCACCTGCCCGCGGGGACCTATTACGTGCGGGTGCAGAGCTTCAACCACGAGTCCCTGATCGCCGGATACACGCTGCGCGTCAGCCTGGACGCGGCCTGCGGGAACGGCGTGGCGGAGGGCGCCGAGGAGTGCGACGGCGGCGCGGGCTGCACGGCGACCTGCGATCGGGTGCCCGCGTGCGGCGACGGCTTCGTCGATCACCCCGAGGGCTGCGACGACGGCAACACGGCGGACGGCGACGGGTGCAGCGCGGCCTGCCAGCTCGAGGCCGTGGTGCCCGAGGTGGAGCCGAACGGGGCGCTCGCCGAGGCCGACGCCTCGGCGGTCCAGCTCGGTGGCGACGCGCGGATCACCGGCGCGATCGGCGCGGTGGGCGATCAGGACCATTTCCGCCTCACGCTGGCCGCGGCCACGGTCCTCCGGCTCGAGGTGCTCGACGGCACGGCCGGTGATTGCCAGGGAGGCATCACGACGACGCTGCGCGTGCTGAACTCCTTCGGCGCCGTCTACGCGGCCGACGACGCCGCGGGCGACGTCCTCGCGAGCGGCGTCGCCGGCTGCTCGGCCCTGGTCGTGCGGCTGCCCGCCGGGACCTATTACGTGCAGGTGGAGGAGCAGGGCGACGACGCGACCGTTCCGTTCTACCTCCTCGACGTGAAGGCGCAGGGGAGCGCCGGCAGCGAGTCCGAGGACAACGGCGCGATCGGCGTGGCCGACGTCGTGAATGGCAGCGACGTGCACGTCGCCGGCGTCCACCCGGACCTCCAGGACAGTGATTTCTTCAGGATCAACGTTCCGGCCGGCAGGTCGATCCGGGCGGAGATCGTGGAGGGCGGCGGCGAGACCTGCGAGTCGGGCGAGGTCGACAGCCGGCTGACGCTCTTCGACGGCAACGGGGTCCAGCTCGCGGACGACGACGACGGCGGCCGCGGGCTGTGCTCGACGCTGGACGGCACGGGCTCCACCCCGCGCGACGCCGGCGCGCACGCGCTGCCCGCGGGCAACTATTACCTGCGGGTCCGCTCGTCGGCGTTCGCGAGCGGCACGCCGGAGTCGTTCAGCTATCGCCTCGCGATCACCGTCCGCTGACGGGACGCCGGGGCTCGAGGTCTTCGCAAGGGCGCGCCGCCACGGGGGCGCGGTGAACGGGAGCATCGAATCATGTGGATGAAACAAGCATTCCGGCATGCGACCACGCTGGCCATGATCCTCGCCGCCGCCGCCGCGGGCGCCGCGCTCGGCTGCGCCGCGGACGAGGGCCCCGCCGACCCCGCCGCCAGGGGCGAGGACGCGCCGCCCCCCGCCGGCCCCGGCGATCCCGCCGTGGCGCTCGAGCCTCACCCGAGCGGCGCCGGGAGCGATGGAGCGTCGCTGTCCCCGGGCGGGGCCCTGCCCCGGCTCGGGCGCACCTGCGGGACGCGCTCGCCCACGAAGGAGGAGGCGGAGGCCGCGGCGGCGCGGCTGAAGGAGACGGAGGCGCTGGCCGGCGCGAGCGCCCTTCCCCCCGCCGTCATCGTCGTGCCCGTCGCGTTCCACGTGATCAACAAGGGCCCCGGCGTCGCGAACGGCGACCTGACGCAGCAGATGCTCGACGATCAGATCGCGGTGCTGAACGAGTCTTTTGCGGGGCTCACCGGCGGCGCGGCGTCGAAGTTCCAGTTCGAGATCGTGTCCGTGGACCGGACGACGAACGTGGACTGGTACCACATGGATATCGACTCGGCGATCGAGTACGAGGCGAAGTCGGCGCTGCGCGTCGGCGGCCCCGAGACCCTGAACATCTACACGGCGGCCATCGGCAGCGGACTGCTCGGCTGGGCGATGTTCCCCGACTGGTACGAGGACGACCCCGTGTCCGACGGCGTGGTGCTGCTCAACGGGTCATTGCCCGGCGGCGATGCGGACCCGTACAACCTGGGCGACACCGCGACGCACGAGGTCGGGCACTGGCTGCACCTCTATCACACGTTCCAGGGCGGCTGCGGCAAGCACAACGATCACGTGTACGACACCGCGGCCGAGGCCTCGCCCACCTTCGGCTGCCCGGCGAGCCGCGACACCTGCGGGACCGTGGGAGCGGACCCGATCCAGAACTTCATGGATTACACGGACGACGCGTGCATGTTCGCGTTCACCGCAGGCCAGGCGGACCGGATGTTCTGGTCCTGGCAGACGTACCGGCGCTGAGCGCGGCGGGCGAGCCGTGAATTCGAATCTGCGCCGGGCGCCGCGGCCCACCTCGTGGGGCCTCGGGCTCCTCATCGCGCTCGCGGTCACGCCCGCCGGCGCCGAGGAGCCCCCCGCGGACGGCCCGGCCGCGGGCGAGCCCGACGGCGATGTGCCCCAGGGCGAGCCCGGCGGCGATGTGGCCCCGGACGGCGGACAGGGATCGCTGGAGGTCGCGACCGATCCGATACCGCCTCCGCCCCCGCCTCCTCCGCCTCCCCCGCCGCCGCCGCCTCCCCCGGCGTACGTGGCCGCGGAGCCGGCGAAGCATGGCTATGCATACCTGTTCGACGTCGGCATCACCAATGACGTCGAGCTGTTCATGGGGATCCTCCAGCTCTCGCCGTACCTGAACGAGCCCAGGCGGTTCCACGGGCTGCTCCAGCTCGGGCTCGTGGGGAACGGGCCGGACTACTTCCGCGGAGGCGTGGCGGTCGCGGTCGTCGGGAACGTCATGGATAGATTCCAGGGGGTCGCCGCGGTCGGGTTCGTCAACCTCATCAAGGAGTTCCGCGGGGTCGCGAACGTCGAGATCTTCGGGGGCGAGTCGCGGTCGTTCATCGGGGGCCTGAGCCTGGCGGGGATCTACCACCACGACCGCGAGTTCACCGGAGGGGTGCAGCTCGCGGTCGCGAACCACACCGAGCTGTTCAAGGGGCTCGCGCAGATCGGGATCTTCAACCACTCGTCCGATCCGCACCTCACGGGGCTGGATCAGGCCTTCGTGGGGCTCGCGCAGGTCGGCGTCTACAATGGCTACGAGGGGGTGTTCCGCGGCGGCTTGCAGCTCGGCGCCGTCAACGTCGGGCACACCTTCCAGGGGGGCGCGCAGATCGGGCTCTGGAACGATCTCGCGGAGGAGGGCTTCGAGGGCGGCGTGCAGGCGGGCCTCGTGAGCTGGGTGGATCGCGGCTTCTCCGGGGTCGCCCAGGTGGGGCTCGCGAACACGGCGCGGCGGGAGTTCAACGGCGTGGCGCAGATCGGCGCGCTCAACGCCGCAGGCGACGACATCGTGGGCGTGGGGCGCGTGGGGCGCGCGCTCGCGGACAGGAGCCGGAGCGGGGAGCGCGCCGGCGATTTCAACGGGGCGTTCCAGCTCGGGCTCGTCAACACGGTGGAGAGGGATTTCCAGGGGGTGCTCCAGCTCGCGGGCGGCTTGAACCTCGCCGATGATCTCTACGGCGTCGGGCAGATCGCGCTGCTCGCGAACCACGCGGACGTGTGCTGGTGCGCGCTCCAGGCCGCGCTCGTCAATCACGTCGGGGATGACCTCACCGGCGGCGGCCAGATCGGCGCCGTCAACGTCGCGCGCCGCCTGGGAGGCGGGCAGATCGGCGCGGTGAACGTGGCCCGCGACCTCACCGGCGTCCAGATCGGCGTGGTGAACCGCGCCGAGCGCCTGACCGGGCTGCAGATCGGCCTCATCAACCTCTCGAGCCACGGCGGGCTCCCCGTCGTCCCGGTGGTGAACCTGGGGCTGTGATCGCGGATCCACCGAACCAGCGCCCGGAGATCCGCCGCCGCTCCCGCTCCCGCTTCCGTCTCCGATTCCGCGTCCGTCTCCGATTCCGCGTCCGTCTCCGATTCCGCGTCCGTCTCCGATCCCGCGTCCGTCTCCGATCCCGCGTCCGTCTCCGATCCCGCGCGCGCGTCCGCGTCCGCGCCCGTCTCCGTGTCCGCCTCGGTCTCCGCCTCCGCTCCCGCTCCCGTTTCCGCGCTCGCGTCCCGCTCGCGGCGCCGGGCGCCGGACCTCGGGGCGCAGCCGATTGACGCCGGATATGCGCGCGCCACGTTCATCCCGCACGCAGATCGAAGGGGGAATCATGCGCACAAGGGATATACTCCGGCAAATCGCGACGCTCATCGCCATTCCGTTTGGCATCCTGATGAACGTCATCCCGAACGGCGGCAGGGACATCGCCGCCGCCGCACGCGCGGGCGGCGAGACCGCGCTCACCGTGGCGCCCTACACGTTCGGGATCTGGTACCTGATCTTTCTCCTGCAGCTCGCCTACATGGTCTATCAGCTGCTGCCGTCCCAGCGCGAGAGCCCGGTGCTGCGCGCCGTCGGCTGGTGGGCGGTGGTGAACTCCGTCGCGCAGGGCCTGTGGCCGGTGGCGATCCTCCGCGGCCAGCAGACCCTCGGGTGGGTGCTGATCCTCATCATGCTCGCGGCGCTGATCGTCATCGAGGTGCGCGTCGGCGCGGCGCCGGCCGCCCTCCGCACGGAGGACCGGCTGCTCGTGCGCGTCCCCTACAGCGTCAACCTGGGCTGGATCTCCGTGGCCACCATCATCGGCGCGTATTCGCTGATCTTCGGCCGGGCCGGGCTCCAGCAGATCGGGGCGAGCGGCGCGGCGACCGGCGAGGTGGTGGGGGGCATCATCGCCCTGCTCGCCGCGGCCGGGCTGGGGCTCCTGATGCTGTTCCGCAGGGGCAACATCGCCTATGCGGCCGTCATCGTCTGGGCCCTCATCGGCGCGGCGGTGGGCAGCGCCGCCGTCCCCGCCATCGCCTGGACCGCCACGGTGCTCGCCGCGATCGTGGCCGTCGCGATCGTCGCCGCGCTGGTGCTCCGCCGCACCCGCGGCCAGGCATCCGAGATCCGCGCCTGAGGCCGGACCATCTCTATCGAAGCCGGCACGAGGACCGGTACACCCCACAAGGACGAGGACCGCGCCGCCGATCAGCGGTCCCGAGCACCTCCGCCGCCGCCGCCGCCTCCTCGCGCGACCACGGATAGTGGATCACATCGCCCCACGCGCGGGTCTGATCGCACACTCGACGAAATTCGCCAGAGAGGCCAACTTCGGTGTTGCCAGGGCATCTGATCATCATATCCTGAAATAGGATCGCTGTCGGCCGGCGCAGCTTTCCGCGGCGGCGCTCCGACAGCGTACGCAACGACATTCATCGGGAGGTGATGTGATGCTCACGAAGCTCATGAAGGCCCTCATTTGCGTGCTCCTCGCGGGGTGCGCGGCCCCCTCGGAAGACGGCTCGGCAGACGAGGCAGGCGAGCGGATCGCCTCCGTGGAGGCGGAGCTCTGCGGGGCGACGGGCGCCTTGCTGGAGCAGCTCTGCAACCAGGAGTACAGGTTCGAGCGCTGGCTCGACGCGGGCGACGGCGTCGCGATCCACGTGATCGAGAGGTTCTCGGGGCGCGCCGTCGCGCGCTTCCCGCGGCGCGCGATCCTCATGCTCCCGGCCACGATCGCCCCGAACGCGTGGTTCGACGCCAATATCCCCGGCGATCCCACCTACAACGCGCTGCATCAGATGGCGCGCCGCGGCTTCTTTGCATTGGCGATGAGCTACGAGGGCTTCCGGGAGAGCTCTCGCCCGGCGGACGGCACGACGGTCACCGCGCAGCGTTGCCTGGAGCACGCCGGTGAGGTGCTGGAATGGATCCGGGTCCACCGCGGCGTGCCCAAGGTCGACGTGCTGGGGAACAGCATCGGCGCGGGCATCGCCATGGCCCTGGGCGGCACGGAGAGCCCTATCAACTACCACCACGTGAACCGCGTGGTGATCTCGACGGCTCTCTACAAGCTGCCCTCGCCCATGATCGAGGCCATCTATACCCCGGCGTACGAGGCGTACCTGCGGGGGCTGCCCGGAGGGTACATCACAAGTACGCCAGCGACGTACGCGGGGCTCTTCACCGAGATGACTCCGGAGGGCCTCGCGTGGGCCGACACCGTCTTGCCGGGTGAGTACGCGGTCGGCCCGCTCCTCGAGGTGTTCGACCTCCCGTTCTTCGAGGCGGCGCCGGGGCGCGCACCGATGCTGCAATTCTGGGGGAGCGACAACCCGGTGACGCCGCTCGCCGACGTCGAGCTGCTCGCGAGCGAGTACGGCGGCCCTTATCAGCTCGCGGTCCTCCAGGGCGCCGCGCACTCTCCGGCGTTCGAGAGCGTGCGGCACGAAGTGTGGGACGAGACCGCGGAGTTCCTCGACGAGGGCGCGCCGGGGGGCGCGTCCCCGTGTGACGGCGTCCCGCCGGCCCCGTAACATCACGCCTGTCCACGACCTCGCCGGCCGAGGCGGCGGGCCGGGCGGCGCCGCACGTGGCCCGCCCGGTGGATCCGCCGTGGACGAGGCGCGGCTCCGACCCCGGCATCGGCGCGCGGTCGGCCCCCGCCGCTGGCCGGCGGCGAAGGCGCTTGCAACTCGCCCGCGGCGGGAGACAATGCGCGGCACCATGACCCAACCGATCGGGCTGCTCGCCTTCTGGAAGAACTACGACCGCAAGCTGTACCTGCGCGCCGCGCAGCTCGCCGACGAGCTCGGCTACGACTCGTTCTGGGTGCCGGAGGCGTGGGGCTACGAGATCTTCACGCTGCTGACCGAGATGGCCGTCGCGACCAAGCGCATCAAGCTCGGCACCGGCATCGTGAACGTGTTCAGCCGCTCGCCTGGCCTGCTCGCGATGACGGCGGCCACGGTCGACGAGATCAGCGAGGGGCGGCTCATCCTCGGCGTCGGCGTGAGCAGCCAGCGGGTCATCGAGGGCTTCCACGGGCGCAAGTTCGAGAAGCCGCTCACGCAGGTGCGCGACGTGATCCGCGTGGTGCGGACCCTGCTCGCCGGCGGCAAGCTGCACGAGAGCGGCGCCGAGCTCGCCGAGTACCGCCCCTTCACGCTGGCGATGGAGCCCCGCCGCCGCGAGATCCCCATCTACGTCGCCGCGCTCAAGCAGAAGGCGATCGAATCGATCGGCGAGCTCGCGGACGGGTGGATCCCGACCTTCTGGCCCTACGAGAAGCTCGAGCAGGGCCGCAAGTGGATCGCGACCGGCGCGGCGCGCGCGGGGCGCGACCCGGCCAGCATCGTGACCGCGCCCTTCACCTCCGTGCTGCCGCTGGGCGGGGGCGCCGGGGCGAAGCTGGCGAAGGACATCATCGCCTTCTACATCGGCGGAATGGGGGACTACTACGTCGAGCTGCTCCGGGGGTTCGGCTTCCAGGAGGAGTGCGACCGGGTGGCGGAGCTCTACCGCGACAAGGCGACGCGCTCGCAGGCCGCCGACGCCGTCAGCGACAGGATGATCGAGGCGCTGACGATCTCCGGCGAGCCGAGCGCCTGCGTGGAGGAGCTCAAGCGCCGGCGGCAGTTCGGCATCGATCTGCCGATCCTGAACCTCCCGAACAACATGCCGTGGGAGGTGGTGGAGATGTTCATGCGGGCGATGGCGCCGGCATAGCGGCGGCTCACTCGGCCGCGGCCGGCGCGGCGGGGCACGCGGCGGGCGTCAGGACGAGCGACACCGCCTTGACCGCGCCGTCCTCGTCGACGTCGGCCTCGACGCTCGCCCACGCCTCGCCCTCGTCGCAGGCGCCGTCGTCGTCGGCGTCGTCGAGCGCGAAGATGCGGATCCTGTCGCCCTCGACGCCGTCGACCGTCTCGTTGAACTGACCGGGCTCGGCGAGCTCGATCTCCTCGAGCGGCTCCGCCGCCGCGTCCTCGCCCTCGGCCGGGACGTCGAAGAACGCTATCGAGATCGGGCCGGTCAGCGTGACCGAGGCCGCGGCCTTCACCTCGCCCGTCACCTCGACCGAGCGGCCGCCGGTGCAGCCGGCGACGAGCGAAGCAATGGAGATCAGGGCCACGGGGGTCAGGTCAAGAATGCTCTTCTTCATGATGTCAGCTCCTCGAGCGCCTCGTTGCGCTCGCAGGGGAGCATCGCAATGGCCGTGCCGGCAGGAATTCAACGTCTCGTGGACCCATTCGCGCAGGAATACGACGCGGGGCGGTCCGCCGCCGCACGATCGTGACGCGGAGTGTTGCGCGGGCGGCACAGGCGCACGCCGCCGGCGCGCGCGGCGGGTGCGAGGAGACGCACCGGCGGCGCGAACGGGAGCACGCGCGCCGGGCCGTCGTCGAAAATCCGACGTCGAGGGCCCGAGCTCGGCGAGCAGCCGGATCGTGGGGACCGGCGCCGCCGCGGCGTGACGGCGTGATCGAGGCGATGCGGCCGGGCGACGGCGCGGCCAGACCATTGCGCCATCAGGTCGACGCGCGCAGGACGCCCTGGGCACAGCATACGGACCCGCGCGGCGGGGTTGACCGGCGCGGCGGCGGAGCATTAACGTGGCGGGCTCACCTCCACGAGAGACCGCGCACGGCGCCATTGCGCCGTCGCGACGAGGCGCGCCGTGGCCATCACCTACCAGTCGAGCCAGCTCATCGCCTTCGCGCTCGGGATCTCGTCCGATCCCGTGCTGAACGCCGGCGTCCACCTCCGGTGGGCGTTCGCGCCCGCGCGGGGTTTTCCCAATAACGGGTTCACGATCTACAGGCGCGCGGCCGACATGCCGCAAGGGGAGATAGTCGATCTCTCCGCGCCGGGGACGACGGTCACGCTCACGGCGGGCGGCACCCAGGCGACCTCGGGGTGGGTGGCCATCACGTCGAGCCTGCCGATGACGTTCGTCGCGGGGACGGGGCTCGTCATCCCGGCGGGGGCGCAGGTGACGGTCAACCCGGGGGTCATGTGCGTCAAGATCACGCCGGAGATCTCCCATGTCGGATCGGGCAATACGAGCCTGACCGGGCAGGTGGCCATGGGCGGCAGCACGCTCTCGCTGGCGCCCTCGACCACGGCGGCCACGGCGCGGACGGCGGTGGCCTACCAGGCGAACCGGCTCGATACGCTGCGCATCGCGCCCGGGGCGGCGTCCGGGGGGTGCAAGCTGCACTCGGTGCGGCGCGTGAGCTTCACGTCGGCGCGCGACGTGTCGGCCTGGCCGGCGGCCATCGCGACGCGGGTGCTCACGACGAGCCCCGCCGCGCTCGCGGCGCGGCGGGCCAGCCGCGCGCTCACGATCGCGCAGCTCGGGGCATACGACGCCCGGCTCGGCGATCTCGGCGCGCTCATCAGCGGCTACATCGCCGCGGGCTACGGGCGGCCGCCGGCGTCCACGTTCACGTCGGGCGACCGGCGGATCACCGTCGGGCGGATGGAATACCTCTGGCTCGCGGGGTACGACCCGACCGTCGCCGAGGAGATCGGCCTCTATTACTTCGACCCGGTCGGGGCCGGGTCGTATGATTACAAGATCGTCGGGGAGTACTCGAGCGGCGCCGATCAGCAGGCGTGGGTGCTGTTCGGCGTGAGCCCGTCGGCGACGCTCCCGGTGGCCGCGCCTCCTGCGCCGGCCGTGCGCCGGACAGGCACCTCGCCCGGGACGGGGCCGGCGGGCAACGACGTGTGGCTGGAGTGGGCTCCGGCGCCGCAGAAGAACCTGATCAAGCCGGCGCTCATGCCGCCGTGGCAATACCAGGTGGTGCGGCGGCCCGCGGGCGCGCCGGCGAGCTCGGACGTGATCGCGACGACCGTCGTGGCCGCGCCGGATCACGCGTCGATCGCGCCGCAGGCCGTGGACCGGGGGCTCGCCGCCGGCAGCTACGAGTACCGGCTCCGGAGCGTCGATCCGTTCGGGCGCGTGTCCGCGCTCGGCGCGCCCGTCACCGTGTCCCTGTCGACGGACCGCGCGCCGCCGCCGCCCGGGCCGGTGTCCGCATCCATCCAGGGATCGACGCTGACCGTGCGCTGGCTGTGGACGGCGCTCCAGGCGGCGCAGGCGCCCGATATCGATCGATTCCGGGTGAAGGTCCACGACCAGTCGCTCGCGCCGCTCTCCGGGGCCGTGACCGCCGTGAGCACGGTGTCGGCCGGGACCTATCAGGTCACGCTCGACGTGGGCGTGGACGAGCCGGGCGCGTCGTACTCGGGCGGGCGGATGAGCGCCGCCGGCACGGACGGCGCGGTCCATTATTATGCGATCGACTCGATCCTCGCGGACAGCCCGCTCTCGCTGCGCGTGATCGCCGACGGCGGGAGCCAGGTCGCGCCCGCGCCGGGCGCGGCGGCGACCCTCACGCTGGACGTGGACTGGAGCAACCAGGCGCGGTGGTCCACGGCGCTCGCGCCGACCGTCGCGTACTCGGCGCCGGTCCCGATCCCGGCGAGCTGGACGTGGGATCCGGCGGGGCCGGCCACGTCGTTCGCGGCGCAGGCGCTCGCGATCACGGCGAGCCAGGGGACGGCGCCGCGGTATTACGAGGCCACGTACACGCTGGATCCGGCGCTCGTCGCGAGCGCGGACGGGCCCGTGAAGCACCTCCTGGTCGGCGTGGGCGCCATCGATACGGCGGATCACAAGGGGCAGATGAGCGCGCCCGTGCTCGTCGCCTCGCGCTGGGACACGGCGCCCTCGCCGCCGTCGTCCTCGTGGGGCGCCGACGTCCGCTGGGCCGGCTACCCGGACGCCCGCGGCGAGGCCGGCTACGCGCTCGAATTCGCCGCCGCCTCGACGAGCGTGGGGTACGAGGTCTATCGCGCGGCGGACGAGGCCCTCTTCGCCTGGAACCGCGCGCGCGCGACGCCGCGGCCGCTGCCGGCCGGCGCGGCCAGCGATCACGAGCGGCCCGACGACGATCTCCTCGCGCTCGCGGGCGAGGCCGGCAGCGCGGAGGTGTTCCAGCGGGTCACGACCGGCCCGCGCTTCGCGGCGAGCGCGGGGGAGATGTTGATCGTGCAGGATCGATTCCGCGCGAGGGTCGCGGGCTCGACGAGCGCCGCGTACCAGCGGCGGGTCGTCTACCGCGTCATCAGCGTCGACCTCGCGGGGAATCGCGCGGCGCTCGATGATTGCGCGCCCGGGCCGGTCGTGCACCTCCGCGCGACGGTGCCGCCGCGGCGCGTGCGGTGGACCGGGGCGGCCGCCGAGCCGGGCGGCGTCGCGCTGACGTTCACCCGCCACGCGGACGAGTCGCCCGCTCAGTGGGTGCTGTACCGCGCGCTGAGCGCGTCGGCGCTCGACGATATCTGGTCCCGCACGCCCCACGCCACGCTGGCGCTCGCGGATCTCGACGCGTCGCGGCCCGGGCGGCTCACCTATCGAGAGGCGACGGATCCAGGGCAGAGCCACGCGTACGTCGTCGTGGCGGAGGACGCGTCCGGCAATCGATCGCCGGCCTCGGCGATCATCACGGCGCGGGCGGCGCACGACACGACGCCGCCGGCCGCGCCCTCGTTCCTGCCAGCCTCGGGCAGCGCGACGGCGGGGTGGTCGCTCTCCTGGACGATCGACGCGCGCACGACGGAGGTGACGGTGCAGCGCTCGACGCCCGCGCGCCCGCGCTGGACGACCGCGCTCGCCTGGAGCGCCGCGACGGCGATGGCCGACGCGCCGCTCGCGAGCGACACGGCGGTGACCTACCGGATCCGCGCGCGCAATGCGGTGGGCTCGCAGAGCGGCTGGTCCGTCCTGCGCCTGCCCGCCGCGAGCGCGGCGCCCGAGGCGCCGAGGCCGACGCTCGCCGCGTGGAACGCGGCCGGCACGCTGGTCGAGCTCGCGTGGGCGCTCGGCCGCGCGGGCGACCAGGTCGGCGTGACGCGCGCCGACAGGACCGCCGGGACCACGACCGACCTCGGCTGGCAGGCCGCGGGCGCGACGGGAATGACCGACTCCGGCGCGTCTCCGGCGAGCGCGCTCGTGTACACGCTGCGGCTGCGGGACGCCGCGGGCACGGAGGCGAGCCGCACCGCGAGCGCCTCGGTGACGCCCATTTCGGCTGCAATGGCAGCGACCTCGCTCTCGGCGAGCCACGACGGCCAGACGGCCTCGCTCTCGTGGCACATGTCGTCGATCGCCGCGCTCGAGCCCTGCGTCGAGCTCCAGGCGGCCGACGGGAGCTACAGCGAGCTCTCGGGCTGGCTGCCCGCGGGCACGACCTCCTGGTCGGAGGCGGTGACGGGCAATCGCACGTACCGCGTCAAGACGCGCACGCGGCCCGGGGTCATGGCCGCATCGAGCTCCGTCACGGCGTACGATCCCGCCGTCGCGCCCGAGCCGCCGGCCTGGGACGATCCGGTGGACGGCTGGAACGAGGCGTGGACCGCGATATCGCTCTCCTGGGCGGTGACGCGCGCGGACCTCGAGGTGCGCGTGCAGCGCTCGCTCGACGGGGCCTCGTTCAGCGCGGCGAGCGCCTGGCTCGCGGCTGGGACGAGCGCATGGGAGGACGACGACGCGAGCCTGGATCCCACGATCACCACGTATTACCGGCTGCACGTGCGCACGAGCGCGGGCGTGACGAGCAGCGCCGCGTCCGCGCCCGTCCTGTCGGTGGAGGGGACCTCCGCGGTGCCGGACGCGCCCGCGATCACGTCCGCTGACTGGAATGCGCTGCGCACGAAGGTGGTGGTGCGCTGGGCGCCGGTGCGCAGCGGGGTCGAGGTCAAGGTCCAGCGCGCGCCCGTGTCCACGGGCGTCTATGCGGACGTGAGCGGCTGGATCGCGAGCACGACGACGGAATGTGACGACACCGGCGCGCCGGCGACCACGGAGGCGCTCTACCGTACGGTGGCCCGCAATGCCGCGGGCACGGAGGGGACGCCGTCCGACGCGGTCTACCTCGCGGCGATCGACGCGGTCCCGGATCCCGCGGAGTGGGTCGCGGCGGCGTGGGACGCGACGGGGACGTCGGTGACGCTGCGCTGGATGGACCGATCGGGGCGCGAGGAGCTGAGCTATTCGGTCGAGCGCTCCGCGGATGGCGGGGCGAGCTGGACGACGGCGGTGACGAGCGCAGGCGTCACCGTGGCCGAGGACGGCAGCTATGCCGGGACCGATACGGGCGCGCCCTCGGGCGTGGCGCTCTCGTACCGCGCGATCGCGACCACGCCGGGGGGCGTGACCACCGCGTCGCCGGCCGTGGCCACGGCGCCCGCCGCGGGCACGGCGCCGAGCGCGCCGGCCTGGGAGACCGCGGCGTGGAACCTCTCGGGCGCCGTGCCCGGCGTGGAGCTCATCTGGACATGGCCCGAATACGGCCTCTCCTGGAAGATCCAGCGGAAGACCGGCGCGTCGGCCTGGACCGATCTCCACGCCTTTCAGACAGACGGCTTCCGGCGCTTCATCGACACGACCGCCGCCTCCGGCGTGCAGCACAAGTACCGGCTGAGCGTGATGAACGCGGCCGGCCTCACGAATACATCGTACAACGTCGCGACCGTGGAGCCGGGCTGATGAGCGCGAGCTTCTATCCATTCCTCGCCGCCGCGCCTTCGTCCGATCCGGCGGGGGAGTCGACCTATTACGGCGCGATCTCCGCGTCGGCGGAGATCCTCTCGGCCACCGACGCCGGGGGCCAGCCCGTGCTCGATCTGTGGTGGGACCCCTCGTCCGCCGGCGTGATCGACGGGAGCGGCGCGACGCGGGACGTGGGGGCCGTTTACCTGCCGTGCGCGGGGCGAATGAGCTATGACGCGGCGGCGCGCGCGCTCACGATCAAGCTCACCGGCACGGCGCAGGTGATCGCGACCGATCTCCTCCGCGCGGCCTACGACGACGGCTCCATCACGTTCGGCGCCTTCACGATCACGAACCTGAGCCCCGCCTCGCTGGAGGCGGCGCTCACCGCGGCGCTGGCGGCCACGTCGACCCAGCTCTACGACGATCCGGTCACGCGCACGGGGCCGCTCACGGTCGCGGACGCGGTGTCGCGGATCCTGGGCGGGCGCCCGTTCGACTGGCCGGCCGCCGGGCTGCACCTCGGCGCGGGCGACGCCGCGGCGAGCGCGTCGATCACGTACTCCGGCAGCAATGCCGCGCACGCGTCGTGGAGCGTCGCGCGCCTCGCCTGCAGCGACGCGGGGGGCACGCGGCGAAGCCCGGCGGCGCTCCTCCGCATGCTGCGCGACACGGACGCGCTCGCGGTGGTGCGCGAGGGCACGAGCGGCATGCACCCGCTCGAGGCTTTCCTCGACGGGGTCGACCTCGGCGCCGACGTGGCGCGCGCCTATCTGTTCGACGGCGTCCAGTATCGATTGACCGATCCGGCGATGACCGGCGACAGCGTCGCGCAGCTCCGGAACGACCTGATCGAGCTCGGGTTCGCCGAGGTGAGCGCCGGCAGCACGTACGACCTCGCGACGGCCATCGCCGTGGCGCAGCTCCAGTATTATGCGAGGTTCGCCACCGACCGGTACGTCGCGACCGAGGTCGCGCGGACCTACTCCGGCGAGGACACGGCGGGCCGCGTGGACGGCGCCACGAAGCGCGAGATCGCCGTGTGGCTGGGCGAGGGCTACCGCCGGCCGGATCAGTTCTTCACGAGCAGCGGCGCCGCGGTCACCGTCGCCGGGTCCTCCCTCGCCAGCAAGACGACCGTCTATGTCCGGACCGCGGCCGATCCGAGCGGGACCAGCATCGGCCGCGTGATTCATGACACGGCGAACGGCACCCACGGCCTCTCGCTCGCGGGCGCGCCCTCCCTCGCGGACTTCATCGCGGCGAACGAGGCCGAGGTGCGGCCCCTCCTGTCCGCCGACGCGACCGCGCAGGACGACCGCATCGCGGTCCTCTCGGCGGTCTCGCCGAACGAGGGCGGGATGAACGCGGTCAACACGTGGGATACGGCGTTCCTCACGACCGGCCCGCTCCAGTACACGGTCGGCACCACCACGAAGCCCGGCGAGCTGCCGGCTGCCGTCTGCGCCCTCGACGACCTCGACGTCTCCACCGCGCTCCGCGATTTCCTCGTGG
>CAYQYG010000140.1:0-18643 GCA_964421485.1 uncultured Polyangiaceae bacterium
CCGAGGGCGGCGGCGGCGTCGCCGGCTCGGCGGGCTCGTCCAGGCCGCCGAGCTCGCGGAGCACGCCGAGCGCGGCGCGGCGGCGCAGCACCTCGAGCAGCGGCCCGCCGTCGTCGAGCAGCACGAAGGGCGGCGGATCCTCGGGGAAATGGCCCAGGGAGGAGCCGCGGCGGCTCGTCACCCAGAGGCAGCCGCGGCGGGCGAGCTCCTGGAGCACGGCCGACGCGCCGACCCGCTCACCGTCCGCTCCGACGGCGTGCGGCGCGCCGCCCTCGGCCGCGCCGAGCAGGCGGAGGTTCCACTGGTAGGCTCGCACGGCCGGATCGTCGGGGCGCGCGGCGGCGGCCTCCGCGACCATCGAGGTGACCGCGCGCAGCGCGACGGCCGCGACCTCGGACCAGCGCCCCTCCGGCCAGACGAGCAGCGCGCCCTCGACGGGCAGCAGCCCGCTCACGCGCGCGCCGGCGTGGGCGACCGAGAGCGGGCGCGGCGTGGCCCCGCCGCCCGGCGCGCCGGCTCCGGCGGCGCTCGGGCGCGGGGCGCTGACGAGCACGCGCGGATCGTGCGGCCACGCGGCGGGCAGCCAGAGCAGGCCGGTCACGTACAGCGCCCGGTCGCCGCCGTGCGCCGTGTCGATCCACCGCGACGCGAGCGCGCCCGCCGGCGGCGCCACGCGCGCCCTTAGCCACGCGGTCGCCGCCGCGCGCACGCGCTCGCGCAGCCGCTGCTCCGCGGCGCTCGTGCGCAGCCCGTCGAAGGCCCGGTTCGGCGGCAGCGAGTCGTCGTTGATCGCCGCGCAGAGCGGCCAGCCCTCGCCCGCGTCGATCGTGCAGAGCGGGCGGCGCGTGACGTGCACGGCGATCCTGCGGTCCACGACGTGCACAGGCACGAGCAGCCCGATCTCGCCCGTGGCGGGGGGCCCCTCCCCGGAGGGCGCGGGCTCCTCGAACGGGATCACCTGGAAGCACCGCGCGCGCGACGCCGCGTCGATCGTGATCGCCTCGCGCTGCGGCGCGGCCGCGCGCTCCTCGCCCGCGCGATCGCGCTCGAGGATGCTGGTCACGTCCTTGAGCCCGGGCAGGATCTTGAGGAGCATGTCGCGCTCCCCCTCGCTCAGCCGCAGCACGGGCCGCTGGTAGCGGCGCCGCGGGTAGGGCGGCGCCGAGCGCGTGCACCACCGCTCGGCGGTCGGGTCCTCGCGCAGCTGCTCGAGCGACCAGAAGCCCCCGTCGGTGTCGGCGAAGAGCGGCGCCCGCGCGGCCTTCGCGGCGACGCGCTTGCCCTCCGACGCCGTCTTGAGGGTCGCCCGGCGGAGGTGGGCGCGCGCGAACGGCGGCAGCTCGTCGAGCAGCGGGATCATCGACATCAGGTGGCGGCCCGCCGCCCTGGCGATCTTCTTCAGGAGCGCGTGCGCCACCTCGCGCGAGGGCTCCACGCGCTCCACGCGCGCGAGCACGCGCAGCGGGATCGCGATGTCGGCCGGGAACGGCCGCGCGACGCCCAGCAGATCGACCAGCGACACCTCGGACTCCGGCCCCTCGACGATCTCGACCTCGCCCTCGGCCTCGTGGAGGTCGAGGTCGAGCAGCGTCATGCGCAGGCGCGGGTGCGCAGGCGCCCCCGGCAGGCGCGGCGCCTCGGCCTCGCCCGCCGCCGCCCGGCGCCGCTGCAGCGCCTCGACCGCCCCGGTCACGTCGCGCACCGTCAGGCCGAGCGCGTCGAGGATCGCGAGCGTGTGCTCACCCGGCGCGCCCTCCGGCGCGAAGAGCACCGGCGCGTCGAGGTCGCCGGGCCGCGCGCCCTCGCGCCAGGGCACGTGCCGGCGCCGGCCGGCGCGGATCTCGCTGCCGGCCACGAGCTGGCTCATCGGGCGCTCGTCGCCCTGCACGGTCGGCCAGAGGATCGCATCGGAGCGCAGCGCGCCCGCGAGCGGCGCGATCCGCTCGCGGAGCTGCGCGATCGCGCCGGCCTCGCTCGCGTCCGCGGGCGCGGCGTCCTTCCGGAGCGGCGCGAGCACCGCCGCGAGCAAGGCCAGCGCGCGCGGCTCCCCGTGCAGCCCCGCGGACCGCCCCGGCAGCCCCGCCTCGACCACGAGCCGGAGCGCGAGCGCCAGCGCGCCGTCGCGCACCCGCGCCGCCACCCGGTCCACGCCCGCCTCGCTCAGGTCGCGGAAGCCCTCCACGTGCTCCGCGTCGGTCACGTCCACGCGGGCGACCACGGGGATCGCGATCGGCAGCGCCCGCCGGCAGAGCGCGCGCCGGCAGAAGAGCACGTCGGCCCACGCGTGCTCCACCGGCACCCCCGCGCGCGGCAGCGCCGCCGCCACCGAGACCGCGCCCGGGCCCGTCGCCTCGAGGAACACCTTCGGCGGCTCGCGCGCCGCGCGCCCGTCGGCGCACGCGTGGTCCGCGAGGTCGCCGAGCGCGCGCGGATCCTGCTCGGGCCCCGTCAGGAACGCCCGCCGCTCCCGGTCGGCGATCGCGATCCGGCGCCGCTCCGGGATCGAGGCCGCCGCGAGCACGCCGCGGCCCCCGCACCAGCGGAGGAACGCGTCCCGCTCGCGCGCGTCGCGCACCAGCACCGGCCGCCAGTCGAGCGTCTCGAACCCCGGCGCCGCCTCCAGCACCGGGACCACGAGCGGCGCCGGGTGCGCCTCGTCGACCTCGGCGAGCGACGCGCGCACCGGCGCGCCGCCCGCGTCGAGCATCGCGACCAGCGGCAGCGCGCAGAGCCGCGCGTGGAGGTCGCGGTCCCGCGCCGGCGCCGACGGCCGCGCCGCCCGCGGCCGCACGCTCGCCGCCGCGTCCAGCAGGAACGCCGTCACCCGCGTCGAGGGATCCGCCTCCTCCGCGCCGATCCCGACCCGCGCCCGCGCCACGGGATCGCCCTCGACCGCGGCCACGATCGCGTCGCACAGCTCCTGCTCGATCGACGCGAGCCCCCCCGACGATCGCCCCGAGAGCAGGTCCGACCAGTCCTTGGTCGGCACCACCCCGTCGTGATCGACCGCGATCGCCGCCGGCGCGATCGACCCCTTCCCCGCGATCGTCGTGATGCGCCTCCCCGCGTGGTGCCAGACCTCGACCGCCGCGTCCGCCGGCGTCGCCAGCGCGTGCATCCACTGCCGCGAGACCTCGACGACCGGCCGCCCCGCCTGCCCCGCGCCGGGCTCGATGCGCGCGAGCGACTCCATCAGCGCGGCCCTCCGCCCCTCCAGCCGCGCCGCGAACGCGGCCTGCGACCAGATCGCGCGCTCGTACGGCACGAGCGGGCACCCCGGGATCGCGGCCGAGATCCACGAGAGCTCGCGCGGCCCCGCGGCGAGCACCGGCCGCCCGTCGGCGGCCCGCCCCTCCGCCGCCGGCGGCGCCACGCACAGCCCCTTCGCGCGCGCCGCCAGCACCGAGAGCGCCTGGAGGCTCTCGAACCGGCCCGGCTCCGTCGTCGGCCAGATCCGCGCCTGCCAGAGCCCCTCGAACGCGGCCAGCGTCACGTCCGAGGGCGCCCCGAGCCGCTCCGGCGCCGAGAGCGCCGCCCCGATCGCCCCCCGCAGCACCGGCCGGAGCCGATCCACGTCCCGCGGCGCCGGCCGATCCCGCGGGACCGGCCGCGGCGCCTCCCCCGGCGCGGGCAGCGCCGCCGCGACCCACGCCTTTACGATCCCGAACAGCCGCTTCGCCTCCTCGTCCGCCGCGAGCAGCGCCACCAGCACCGCGTACCCCACCGCGTGCCGGAACCGGTCGTCCTGCTGCACCCCCTCGTACGAGAACCGCGGCCGCACGACCCCGGGCCACTCGAGCGCCGCCTCGAGCGCCCACGGCACGGTCCCCGGATCGATCGGGATCGTCTCCAGGTGCCGCCCCTCCACGAACACCCGCACGGCCGCCTGCCGCCGCGCCCCGCCCTCCTCGGACGAGATCGCGATCTCCCCCCGCAGCCCCGCCCAGGGCCCCTCGCGCACGTCGAACGCCGCCCGCAGCACGTGCGACGCCGAGGGCGGCACCGAGGGATCCGACGGCGCGTGCGCGAGCAGCGCCCTCCGCCGCTCCGCGCCGATCTTCACCCGCTCGATGATCTCCGACGCCTCCCCCCACGGCACGTCCGCGAGGATCCGCTCCGCCGCGACCCCTCGCAGCCACACCATCGACCGCGCCCACGGCTCGAGCTCCTCCGGCAGCGGCGCCTTCCCCCGCCACACGTAGAGCGGCCCGTCCCCGCGCTGCGGATCGATCGACGACGGCGCGATCGCCCTCCCCAGCCCGTCCCGCAAGAGCGGCAGCTCCAGCACCGCCCGCGCCTCGGCCGGCAGCTCCACCCCCGCGCGCTGCGCCCCTGCCACCACGCACGCGATCGCCCCCAGCGCGTCCTCGAGCCGCTCCCGCCGGCCCTCCAGCACCGCCGCCCCCTCGGGCACCTCCCCCACCCCGCACCCCGCCGCCGCGAGCGCCTTGAGCGCGTCCGACAGCGCCGCCGCCGCCGCCTCGCGCAGGTGCGCGCGCAGCGGCGCGTCCTCCCGCAGCGCCGATCGCGACGCGTTCGTCGGCAGCTCCTCCGAGTCCACGACGATCCGCACCGGCAGCTCCGCCCCCTGGAACGGCGCCGACGGGAACCCCGGCGCGAAGCTCCACGCCTCCTCGAGCAGCCGCACCCCGTGCTCGAGGAACGTCACCGTCGGCGCCGCGCTGAGCGCCGGCAGCACCTCCAGCGCCGCCCGCTTCGCCCCCCGCAGCGGGAACGCCACCCGCACGAGGGGCGCCGGCGCCTCCGCCCGCTGCATCGGCGCCCCGCCCAGCGTCACCGCCACCTGCAGGTCCCCGGTCGCCGCCGCCAGGTGCCCCACCTCGTCCGGCACCCCCCCGCCGATCGCCCGCCGCAGCACCCCCCACCCCAGCCGCCGCAGCACCTCCACGCGCACCCCTTGCGCCGGCATCCCCACCGGCGCCGGCACGACCTCGTGCTCCGGCCCCGCCGCCGCCCCCTCCCCCACCGGCGCGTCCAGCACCGCCGGCGTGAACCGCACCCGCGCGCACCGCGGCGACGCCCCCTCCCCCGCCGGCAGCGTCGAGTACACGTCCACGCGCGCCGGCCTGAGCCCCAGCGACGCGTTCACCCCCAGCGCCAGCAGCCTGAGCCGCCGCCCCTCCCGATCCCGCGCCGCGTCGAGCACGTGGTCGAGCAGCCGCGCCAGCCTCCCCGCCTCGATCGGCGCCCCGTC
Source organism: uncultured Polyangiaceae bacterium (assembly GCA_964421485.1). GTDB lineage: Bacteria > Myxococcota_A > Polyangia > Polyangiales > Polyangiaceae > CAYQYG01. Next base: position 5,216 of record CAYQYG010000140.1, read on the forward strand.
GAACGTGATCGACACGTCGTCCGCGTCGCACCGCACGTCGATCCGCGTCGCGCCGCCCGCCACCGCCGCCCGCGCGATCTCCAGCAAGTACAGGTTCAGATCCACCAGCAGGTGCTCGCGCAGCTTCGCCACCGCGCGCCGCGCGTCCACCCGGATCGCCCCCCGCGACACCACCCGGCTCACGATCGCGCCCCCTTCCCTGGCCGCGCGGCCCCTGCCCGCCCCAGATCCAGCAACCGGTCGCTGTCCCCTGCGTCGAGCGGCCCCCGCGCCTCCACGAGCAGCGACCGCGCGAGCAGCGCCCCTGCCGCCACTGGATCCTGCCCCGCCCGCTGCCGCGCCAGCGCCACCGTCTCGCTCTGCGTGTTGAGGTGCAGCGCGTCCGTCGCCCGCCACCGCGACGCCCGCCGCTCCACCTCGATCCCCGCGCACAGCCAGGGCCCTGCCCCCACGTCCTCGAGCAGCAGCGCCGACCGCTTCGCCTGCGCCCCCAGCACCCTGCACAGCGCGATCCGCGACACCTCGCGCCCCGCCCGCGAGAGCGCCTCCGCCGTCGCCTCGAGCAGCGCCCGGTCCGCCTCCCCCGGCGCGTCCCCGAGCGCCCGCACCAGCGCCAGCTCGCTCCGCGCGCTCGCGATCCGCGCCTTCGGATAGCACCGCGCGAGCAGCGCCCGGATCGCCGGCCGCTTGCACAGCACCACCGGCCGCCCGCTCGCCGTGATGGCCTCGCTCAGCGCGTCCCTCGACACCGCCACGAGCAGCGGCTCCCCCCAGGGCGTGAGCCCCTTCAGGTCCGCCCGCGCGCTCGCCCCCTCGATCGGGTGCGCCAGCGGGAACGGGATCTCGTCCCGATCGATCTCCGTCGGCGCCGTCAGCGCCGCCTCGAGCATCGCCGCGTACTCATCGAGCCCCCACCCCTCCGCCGCCGCCTCCGCCGCCGGCCGGAGCCGCCGCGCGAGCTCTCTCCTGAGCGGCCCCTTCACCGCGTCCCGCACCCGCCCGAGCGCCTCCTGGAACGCCTCGTCCCGCCGCACGTTGTCGCGGCTCAGCGTGTGCTGGAACCGCCTGCTCATCGCCTTGAACCGCACCCCCCCGAGCCCAGCCAGCACCTCGTCCGCCGACTCGTACAGCGTCAGCCCCCGGTTGTAGAACCCCGCGAAGCTCTGCGAGAGCTCCGGCTCCGGCGCCCCCTTCCCCGGCCCCGTCCCCGCCGACGGCCCCACCACGATCGTCAGCTCCTCCTCCGCGATCGTCACCGACACCGCCGCCAGCACCGACAGCGGCGCGTCGATCCGCTCCCCTGCCCCAGCGTCCCCCGGCGCCTCGGTGTCCACCACCCGCAGCTCGATCTCGCACTCCGCGTGCCTGCACCACCGCCTGAGCGACGCCCGCACCCGCGCCGCGTGCTGCGCGAACGCCTCCCGCTCCATCGGCTGCAGCAGCGACACGCGCGTCCCGCTCCCCTCGCGCTTCCCCGCGTCCTCGAGCTCGTAGCTGTGGTCCGGCCTGAGCCGCAGGAGCCACGCCTGCCCGTCCCGCCACGTCTCCACCTCGACCGCATCCGGCTCGAGCGCGAACACCGAGACGAACCCCACCCCGTATTTCCCGATCTTGCCGCTGTCCCCTTCCTTCGACGAGCTGAACAGCGTCAGCAGCGGCCCCTCGATGACCTCCCGCGACATCCCGCACCCGTCGTCCTGCACCGACGTCGCGCAGATCCCCCCGGGCAAGAGCTCCACGCGCGCCGCGATCCGCCGCGCCCCTGCGTCCATCCCGTTCTGCACGAGCTCGCGCAGGAACGCGTAAGGATCGGCGAACTGCCGCACCATCTCCGCGACCAGCCCGCCTTCCGGAGCGGCGGGCGCGGCGCGCTGCTCGCGCGCGGACCTGTAAGGGGCCATGGCCGCGCGAGGGTAACACGCGCGGCGAGCTTTTCGCTGGCCATGCCGCGCAGCAGCGTCCGATGCTCGCCTGCACCCCGGGGGATCCACATGTCACGAAGTGGCTTGATCATGAGCGGGGCGGTCATCATGGGCCTGGGCGTGCTCGTGACCGCGGCCTCCTTCCAGGCCAGCGCCTCGTCCGGCGGCGGCCACGTCATCGCCTACGGGGCCATCTTCTTCGGGCTCGTGCGAATGATCCGGGGGTTCGCCGCCCCCGACGACGGGCCCAGGTTCAATGACCAGATGATCGGGCGCGACGGTCCGCCGGATCCGCGGCCGCAGCTCGCGGGCGCGAAGTGCATTCATTGCCAGAGCAAGATCCTGGGCGAGCTCGAGGCGGTCGCCTGCGCGCTCCGCAACAAGCCGGTGCACCGGGATTGCCGCAGGGAGCACCGGGCCGACGCGCACGCGAAGAGGCCGCGGGCGCCCTATCGCTGAGCCGGGCCAGACCGGCGACGGATGCGGCCCCCCACGGCGGCGGCGTGCTCATCACCGGCATCCAGATCGATGGCCAGGCGGCCAACGCCGACCTCTCCGCGGGCACCGAGCGGCAGGCGCGCGCACCCCCCTGGGCACCGCTCACGAGGGCCGCGCCGCTCGGTCAGGCGCTGCGGGAAGCCCGGCACTGGGAGGGGATCACGGATCGATCCTGGGGCCGGTACGAGCCAAGAGTCGAGCTCTTTGTGCTTGACCTTCTTTGATCGAAAGTGTCTCCTTGCGCCAAAGGTGCTGCGCGGGCGAGGGGGGGACCAGTCTCTCGGGCAACCAGTAAGGCACTATCGTGACAGTTGTGGCGGCAGCCCAGCGAGCTTCGCCACGTGGCATCCGGCAAGGCAGAAGCAGAGAGGGCTGTCGTGGGCATTCAACAGCTGAGGATCACCGGGTTCCGTTCGCTGCGCGACGTCACGTGGACCCCGGGCAAGCTCAACATTATCATTGGCCCCAACGGCTCTGGAAAATCGAACCTGATGCGGGCGCTCGTGCTCCTCCAGAAGAGCGCGGTGGGCGAGCTACCTCAAGAGATCCTGCGAATGGGCGGGATCGCACCCCTTCTCTGGGATGGCCAAGCCGAGGAGATCTCTTGGTCGATCCAGACCGACCCGCTGGAGGCCAGGCGCGATCCCGTCCGCGAAGCGCTCACGTACGAGCTGCGCTTGCGAAGGCTCGGTGCCTCCAGCGCATACCGTGTCGAGCACGAGCAGCTCGCCAATTACTACCTGAAGAACATTGGCCAGAAGCTCACTCCGAAGAAGTTTCTCGAGCGCAGACCCGATCACGCGGTAACATTCGATTCCAGGAGAGGAGCCTCGTCGCGCACGAAGGATCTCTACGGTCCGACATTCTATCCGGCAGACACCTGCGGCTGCTTCTCGAGGACATGCTCGGCCTGGTCACAGCAGCGTCGGAGGTCGGCAGCGACGGATGACAAGTCTCCTGTCCGGGTACAACTGGAGTCGAGGTCGCCGGCCGCAGCCGCGGAGGCTTCGGCGCGCTCCGCGTCCTCGTCGAGGGCACCGCCTCCGACCGCGGCAAGCGCGCCGCGCTCCTGGCTGCGCCCGACGTCGTCGAGGCGTACGTTTCCCTCTGGTGCGCCCGCCCCCGCGCCGCGATGTGCGAGGCCGTGATCCGAATCCGCTTGCGCGTCCACTCCCTCGAGCAGAAAATCGCCCTTATGCACTCCCCGGAATGGTCCCTCTGGCCTCGTCGATTCCGCCGCAACTTCCAGTGGAAACCTTCTCTTCGATTCGCCGCGCTCACCTGGGGCACCCGGGGCGACGTCCAGCCCTTCGTGGCCCTCGGCGCGGAGCTCGTCCGGCGGGGCCACAGCATGGTCCTCGCGGCCCGCGCGCCTTATCGATCCTTCGTCGAGGACCACGGCCTCGAGTTCTTCGAGATGGAGGACGACGGCACCGAAGACTTCATGAGGGCCCTGGCGAGCAGCAGGAGCGTACCCAGCGCCTTCGTGGAGTTCACCCGGTTCATGCGCAGCCTGATCAGACCTCAGTTCCGGCAGTTCGAGCAGGCGAGCCGCGGCGCGGACGTGCTCATCACCAACGGCACCTTCACGGCCCCGGCGCTCCACATCGCCGAGCACCGCGGCATCCCCATCTTCCTCACGTTCCTCGACCCTGGCCTGGTCTTCACGCGCTGCCATTGCCTCTCGGGCGACCGGATCATGGACCATGGCCCCCTCTTGAACACGCTCATCACCCGCTCCCGGAGCGTGACCCTGGGCCTCACCTCCTGGGACCTCGTGAATGCGTGGCGCAGAGAGCGGGGGATGAGCCTGGACCTGTCCGTCGAGCGCCTCCGTCCGTCGCAGCTCTTCCGGCTGCCGGCGTTCGCGGCGTGGAGCCCGGAGCTCGTCGAGAGGCCCCATGACTGGCCGGAGTGGATGGTGCAGACCGGGCGCTGGCGCCTGCCGGAGCAGAGGCAGCGCATCAGCCCACGACTGCGTGATTTCCTGGCCGCCGGCCCGCCTCCCATCTATTTCGGCTTCGGCAGCTGGGGCGTGCACGACAAGGCCGCGCTCACGGACATCCTGCTCGAATCCCTGCGCATCACCGGCGATCGAGCGATCTTTCACGGCAACACCGTGGACGACCGCCGGTTCCCGGAGCACGTGTACGTGGACGACGAGCTGCCTCACGACTGGCTGCTCCCGCAGGTCAAGGCGGCCGTGCATCATGGCGGCGCGGGCACCACGGGCGCGGCCGTCACGGCGGGCGTCCCGGCCATCGTCATTCCGGGCTTCCTGGTTCAAGGGATCTGGGGCCATATCCTGAAAGAGAAGGGCATCGGGATGCTGCTCGAGCGGCGCGGGCTGGACGCGGGCAAGCTCGCCGCCGCGCTGCGGGAGGTCACCGGGCCCGAGGTGCGGGAGCGGGCGAAGGCGCTGGGAGCCCGGGCGAGGGCGGAGCGGGCCGAGCAGCTCGCGGCGGACGAGATCGAGCGGCGGTTGAGAGAAGCGGCCAGGAGCTGAGGACCTCCCGGCCTGAGGCTGGATCACCGATCATGCCCTGCGACGTGGAGGTCACGCCGGCTGTCGTCCCGGGACGGCACCAGGCCCGAGCGGCACCAGGCCCAAGCTGGGCGGCATCAGGTGAGCACGTCGGCGGCGGTCTTCCAGGCTCGGATGCCTACTTGGCAGGGCGTGAGCTCTTGAATATCATGGAGAGGCGTGGCATTGAGAAGCGGGACTCCCTTGCCGTGAGCGCCGTGCAGCTTCTCCCTGTACCTATCCCGATACGGCTTACGGCGCGATGGCCTCCTGCCCGAGCTGTCTGTTCAACATCGTCCCGATCATGAGAGACGTCCCTCCGGCCCTCCCGTTCGGCGTGAGATGAGGATGAGCATGGAACGCGTTATCATCCAGGCGACCCGCTGGGATCCGACGTTTGCAGATCGCGTCCGCGGCGCCTCGCCGGCCGAGATCGCCGCGGACGGGCGACGCGATCATCCCCGCGGAGAGCTGCCTCATCGGGATCTTTCCCCAGCCGGGCTATCACGTCGTCCTTCATCCGGCGACGGCGTCCGATCCTCCGGTCTACTACGCCGACGAGGAGCTCGCCGATCGATTCGCCGATGACCTCGAGAAGATGCTCCTCCAGACGGCCCATCGCACGCTCCGAAAGCGGCGGCTCACCCACGCGGCCGCCTACGCGGCGAGGACGCCGGAGCTCTCGCTGGCGCATACCTGTGATCTCGCGGCTGCCCTCGGGTTCACGCGCGAGTGGTTCTCCGACAGCATCAACTGCTGCCTGGAGCGAGCCGGCGCGAGCCTCGTCATCAGCCAGTTCAGCGAGGACCGGCTCATGATGGAGGCGCGCGCCGCGTCCGCCGACGATCTCCGCCGGATCGAGGAGGATCTCGCGCGCCCGCTCGATCTCACGCGGACCTTGTAGGGGACGGCCCGCTCCGTCGCCGAGACCTCGCAGGACAGGTTCGCCTGGAGGATCCCCACCGGTCGAAGGGTGGCGCCCCAGGTCCCGGAGCTCCAGCTCGGCGGCACCCGATCCGCGATCGGGCGAAGAGAGCCGGCGGGACGCCGGTGGTCGACGGGCTGATTCGACTTGACGGCCGCCTCGCGAGCCCGACAACCATGTCGTCTCGGGACGTGATGAAGGCGGCCTGGGCAGAGCTCGAGCAGGGAGACCGGATGCCTTGCATTCGATGGGTCGATGTGTTTTACAATACGCCGCGAGGCCCCGAGCGCCTCCTGCTCGAGCGGCGGGGCGCCAGGCTCTTCATCGTGGGAGGTTGAGCCTTGGAACCTCATGACTGGACGGCTGCGCCCCCCCGATATCATTTCATGGATACGTGGACCGTGAGGTCGGACGTCGCCTCCTGGCGCGTCCTCGTCTCCGGAGCGCCGGCGTCCCGGGAGCGCGGGGATCTCGACGCCTTCACTGCGGAGATCACGGAGCGCTCGCTCCTCGTCCTGCATCCGTTCGCGCGGCCCTGGCGGGCCACTCTCAATGCCTGCCATGACGATCCGGAGCCGGTCCGGGCGATGGAGTGGCGCCCGGGCGAGAGCGTCGCCGCGTTCGTCTCGCAGATCGCCGCGGCGATCCGCGGCTCCTCGTCGGCCGTCCTCAGCCTGGAGATCGATCTCGACCTCCACGCCTTTTGCCGGACGCCCGCCTCGCCCGTGCGTCCGGTGCGCGTGTGGCTCCGGCTGCCGACCCTGCTCACCGTCCGCGCGCCCAGCGAGGAGGACGGCGTCCTGGAGGCCGCATCGCTCTTGCTGGCCTTCGATCACACCCTGTTCCAGCTCTGGCAGACGCCCGAGGAGCCGAACGACGAGCTCCACGCATTGAACCAGCCTCTCCTCGAAGGGGCCCTGCGGGACCTGGAGGGGGCGATCGGCGCCGTCGAGGTCTCCCGGGGGCATCAGGCATTCCGATATGGATTCGAAAGCACACCCGATGAATGAAGCGTACGTGGACGTGGACGAGGCCGCGCCGACCGTGGCGTTCGCCCCTCGACGCCCCACCCCCCGGGCGGTGATCTCCCGTATCATGTCCCCGAGGATCCCCATGGGCACCACGCTCATCCTGGAAGCCGAGGGTCGCTCCGAGCGCTTCCAGCTCTCCCCCGATCAGCCGCTGATCATCGGCCGGACGGCCGGCGCCGACTTCGTCCTCCCCGAGGACACTGTCTCCCGGAGGCACGCCCGCCTCGCGTACGAGGCTGGGGCCTGGACGATCGAGGCGCTCCCGGAATCGAGCGGCACCTTCGTCAACGAGGTGCCGGTCCACCGGCCGGTGACCGTGGCCCCGGGCGACCGGGTCCGGCTCGGCCGGGTCAGCCTGATCGTGCGCGCCGGCGGCGCCGAGCCGCTCGCCGCCCCGGAGGTGAGCGGCGAGGGGAGCGGCGCGATCGTGATCCGGGACGGCATCCGCTGGTCCCCGCCCGCGCCGGTGCTCGACGCGGTCCTCGATCGCCTGGGCGTGCAGCTCGGCGCCGCGGACGCGCTCATCACGCGGCTCCGCCGGGCGCGGCGCGGCGTCGCCGATCTCCGCGGCGTCGATCCGGCATCCGTCCGGCGGCTGCTCGACGCGGCCGGCGCAGCGTACGTCGAGCTCCTCGACCGGGGGCGGCTCGCGAGCGAACCGGACCCGGAGGAGATGGCCGATCACCTCGGCGATCTGATCGCGTCCCTCCGCGGCGACGAGAGGGCGGGCAGGCTCGCTCCGGGGGCGATGAGCGTGCTCGATCTGACCGTCCTGGAGCGCGCCATCCGGACCGGGCCGAGGGCGCTCCGCGTCTTCGTGCCGCTGCTCGACGATCGCGAGTCTGCTCGCGCGCTGCTCCTGCGCATGGTCGACGAGGTGCCCGGCGGGGAGAGCTCCGCGATCGTCGGGCTGGCCTTCCTGCCCGAGGCGGCGCGCGAGCCCGTCCTCCTCCAGCTCGCGGCGCACCCGCGGGAATCGGTCCGCTACAACCTCTTTCGCCTGCTCACCCGGAGCGAGCGCGTCCCCCAGCCGGGCACGCTCCCCCTCCTGCTCTCGCCTGCCGGCACGGACGAGCTGATCCGCGCCGGCCTCTCGGATTCGTCCCCCGAGGTGCGGGAGCGGGCGGCGGCCCTCGCGTACGGCGCTCGCCTCGCCGATCGCGCGGCGGAGGCGCTCCTGGCCGGGGCGGCGGATCCCGATCCGGCCGCCCGATCCCTGTGCCTCCTCGCGCTGGGCCTGCTCGGCGACGAGCGGAGCCTCGGGGCGCTCGAGCAGGCATTCGAGCGCGGGAGCGATCGGGACGCCATCGCCGCGGTCTGGGCGCTCGCCCGCCGCCCCGACGGGGTCGATATCGCGGCGCGCGCCGCCGCCGATCCGAGGCCCGGGGTGCAGCTGGAGGCCATCAGCGCGCTGATGCACGTCGCGGAGGGGCTCTCCGACGAGCGGCTCGCCTGGCTCGACGCCCCGGAGCGGCCCCCCGGCGTGAAGGACGCGCTGCGCGCCTACCGCGCACGGCAAAGTGGCCGACCCAACCCATGTTGAGGCTGGCCCCCGGGCGCTCGTCGACGTCCTCGATGCGGCCGAAAGGCGCCCGTCGCCGCTCACCATGATGTTCTCGGACTTCACGTCCCGGTGCACGAGCGCCTCCCGGTGCGCCGGCTCGCGTACGGCCGCGCGCGGCTGGAGCGGGAGCTCGTGACGGGCCACAGTCTCGACGGCGCCGCTGGCCACGGTGTACTCGCTCTGGCTCAATAGCGAGCTCTCCGCCGCGATAGGCTTACCCCGCTGCGGCCAGTGCATCCGGACCGGATGGCGGGTGCCGACGGCTTCCGGTGCGCGCTGGACGGCCCCAGGAATCACACGTGGCAGCGCGGGTCCCCACGCGAGCCATGGAGAGGGATCGATCATCATGCGAAAAAGAGCACATCTCGGCCTCGCCCTCATCTCGGCGAGCTCCATCGGCCTGCTGGCGGGCGCCGCGCACGCGAACGACAGGGATGTCCTTTCGACGACCATCCCCGCGGCCGCGTGCCAGCCGGCGGACACCGATGACGCAGCCAAGGTGACGCTGTTCCGCACCACCTGGTCGTTCCGGTCCGGTGTCACCGGAACCGTCACCTTCTACTGCCCGCTTGGCATCAACCAGCACACCGTGTCCGACGACACGAACGACAACGACATCACGCGGTTCCGCGTCTATTATGACGACTCGGACGGCCGAGGCAACCAGGCGGCCGTGCGCGTGCAGCTCCTGCGCTGGGTGGGCGGACGAATGGAGCTCATTCCCGGCTCGTTCTGGAGCTCCAACCAGCGCGCCGAGACGAGGGGGTTCACCGTCGGGTATCACAGTCTTCCGTACGACCTGCAGGGCGACTCGCTGTACTCATTCATGGTGGTGATGTACCGGAGAAGCGCGGAAAACACAGCGGGGTTCGCCGGGATCGATTTCCCCTTCATCCCGCCGCCTTTCGAGGGGCCGGCGCGCCCGATCCGCTGAGCCCCGGCGCGCGGCTCCAGGCGGGCGGTCGGATCGGAGGTCCAATGGAATCACATGCGGCAGCGCGGGTCCCCGCGCGAGCCATGGAGAGGGATCGATACATCATGTGGACAAGAGCACATCTCGGGCGCGCGCTCCTCTCGGTGAGCTGCATCAGCCTGCTCACGGGCGTGGCGCACGCGAACGATCGCGACGTCCGGGCGACGACCATTCCAGCGGCCGCGTGCCGGCCCGAGGACAGCTATTTCGCAGCGCAGGTGAGGCTCGACCGCGCCGCCTGGGTGTTCCGCCCCGGCGTCACCGGGCTCGTCATCCTTCACTGCCCGCTGGGCATCAACCAGTACACCGTGTCCGACGACACGAACGACAACGACATCACACGGATCCGGGTCCATTATCTGGATTCGGACGGCCGAGGCGAGCGGGCGGATTTGACCGTGGCGCTCCAGCAGTGGCCGGGGGATCTACGGTTGTCCGTTGCTCCTGCCTGGGTATCCAGCGAGAGCGGCGGGGCGAGAGGGTGGACCGTCGATAACCACGATATTCCGCATGACCTCCAGAGCGACTCGCTGTACTCGTTCGTGGTGGTGATGTACCGGAGAAGCGCGGAGGACCGTGTGGGGTTCGCCGGGATCGAATTCCCCATCCTCCCCCGGCCTCTCGACAGGCCGGTGCCCCGGAGCCGCTGAGCCCGCGGCGCGCGGATCGAGCGAGAGGCAGCATCAGCCCGAGCGGATCCTCGAGCAATCGCGCCGCCCCGAGCGCCTCGTGCCAGCCCGCCGCGCGCTCGTCCTTCGCGTCGATCGCGAGCGCGACGCCCCGGCTGACAAGAGGAGAGGCTGGTTCAATGCGTGGAGCTCGTCGTTCGGCTCCTCGGGCGTCTGCCAGAGCTGGAACAGGGTGTGATGAGAGCCTGGCGCCCCGCCGCACGAGCAGGAGGCGCTCGGCTGGGCGTGCTCCCTCCGTAGCGCGCCGGGCGCAGGCCCGTTCTCCGCGGCTTGACCTCGTCCGGGCCCTGCTCCACGCTGCCCGCGCCCGATGACCACGACCCTGCCCATCCCGATCGGCATCTCCGACTTCCGAGACCTGCGCGAGCGCGGGCTCGAATACGTGGACAAGACCCACCTGATCCGCGAGCTGATCGACCGGGCCGGCGTCCAGGTCCTGCTCCTCCCGCGGCCGCGGCGCTTCGGGAAGACGCTCAACCTGAGCATGCTCCGGTGCTGGTTCGAGCGGCGGGACGAGGACCTGTCGGGCCTGTTCCAGGGCCTGTCGATCTGGGCCGCGGGCGACGAGTACCGGCAGCATTTCCAGCGCTATCCGGTGCTCTGGTTGACCTTCCGGGACATCAAGGCGCCGACCTTCGAGCTGTGCTGGGAGGCCATCCGCAAGAAGATCGAGGTGCTCTTCGACGAGCATCGCGCCGTGCTCGACGCGGGCGTGCTGAGCGAGAGGGAGGCGAGGGACTACCGGGCGATCCTCGACCGCACCGCCGGCCGCGTGCTCTACGAGCGGGCGCTCGGGGACCTGTCGGCATACCTCAGGCGCGCGACCGGAGAGCAGGTCGTCATCCTCATCGACGAATACGACGAGCCCATCCATGCCGGCCACGTCGGCGGCTACGGCCGCGAGGTGCTCGATCTCTTCCGCGCGCTGCTCACCAGCGGGCTCAAGGACAACCCGCACCTCTTCCGGGGCGTGCTGACGGGGATCCTGCGCATCGCGCGCGAGAGCATCTTCTCGGGGCTGAACAACCTCGGGGTCTACTCGCTGCTCCGACACGAGTTCTCGACCTGCTTCGGTTTCACCGAGCCCGAGGTGCGGGGCCTCCTCGAGCGGTCGGGCCGCGCTGACCAGATCGAGACGGTGCGCTACTGGTACAATGGATACGATTTCGGCGGCACGGTCATCTACAACCCCTGGTCGGCGCTGAGCTTCGTGGCCGATGCGCAGGCGCAAGCGCGGCCCTACTGGCTCTCGACCAGCTCGAACGATCTCGTGAAGCAGGCGCTCGTGGCGTGGGGGGGGCGGGCGGAGCCGATCCTGGAGGCGCTGCTCGAGGGCGGCGGCATCGAGCGGGTGATCGACGAGAACGTGGTGCTGGGAGAGATCCTGCTGCACGAGGAGGCGCTGTGGAGCCTCCTCGTGTTCTCGGGCTATCTCAGGGCCGAGGAGCGCTCCCGCGGCCCCGGGGAGCAGCCCGCGCACTTGCTATCGATCCCGAACCGGGAGGTGCGCCTGCTCTACACCGGGACGTTCCGCGACTGGATGCGCGCGCGGCTGGTGGAGCGCGGCGGGAGCGCGGATCGGCTGATCGCGGCGCTGCTCGGCGGGGACGCGGAGGTGCTGGAGGAGGAGCTCTCGGCGCTGGCCGAGGCCGTGCTGTCCTATCACGACGCGGGCATCCGCAGCGCGGAGCCATTCTATCATGGATTCATCCTGGGCCTCCTGACGCTGATGGAGGCCGACCACGAGGTCCGCTCCAACCGCGAATCGGGCAAGGGGAGGCCCGACGTGATCATCCGGCCGCGCAAGCCGGGCCGGCCCGGGGCGGTGCTGGAGCTCAAGGTGGCGCGGGGCAAGAGGACGCTGGAGCAGGCGCTCGAGGAGGGCGTCCGTCAGATCGAGGAGAAGGGCTATCTGGCGGAGCTCCGCGCCGCGGGGGCGGACCCGGCGTATGGGTTCGCGGTCGCCTTCGACGGGAAAGCGGTGCGGGTGCGGGCGGCCGAGGGGTGAGGGCGCCGCCGCGCCGATCCGCGATCGCCGCGCGCGTGTCGCCGCGCACCGCCGCGGCCTCGGGCGAGATCGGCGGCGCGCCCGAGGTCCGCCGTCACCGCGCGGGTGCCGGCGCAGGCATCTCGTCCTCGTCCCGCTCCCACCGCTCCCTCCGGCAGGGGCCGAGGTCCTTCAGCACGTCCATCGGGAGCGCCACGTCCATCGAGAAAGCGCCGCCCTGGGCCTGCTTCACCCTCGCGTGGTCGAGCAGCTCCGCGAGCTTGTCGTCGCCGTCGTTCTGCGCCTTGATGCGGCCGACCGCGAGCGCGGCGCCGAGCGATTTCGCGAGATCCTCCATGCTCTCCTCGCCGGGGCCCGCCACGTCGGCCACCATCGCCACGTCCTCGGACGCGTCGATGTGCACCTCCACGTGCTCCACCACCTCCCGGATCCTGTCGGCCAGCGCGCCCTGATCGGGGGGCAGCATCTCCGACAGATCCTCGGGCGAGAGCACTCCATAGATATCGCCGTACGCCTGGTGCTCGTCCAGGATCGACCGCTGGCGCGCGTCCGTCGACTCCAGCCGATCGATCGCGTCCTCGACGGGCTCCGCCGAATCGGGCTGGCCGCTCGCGATCATCATGTCGTCACCCCACAGGCCGACGGCGCGGCCCGCCTCCGGATCCTCGTAGATCACGCCCTTCTCGCCGTAGGTCCGCTGCGTCCACACCCCGGGGTCGAAATGCGCCCCGTCGAACGACCCCTGCATCAGGATGACCTTATCGCTCGATATGGCCATTCGCTCGACGTCCTCCAGCGGATCGACGCCGTAGCGCTCCTGGAAGCCCTGGACGCCGCCGCGGCCGCGCCGGCGCCGGTCCTCGTCGAGCAGGCAGTCGATCCAGATCTTGACGATGGGCGCCTCCTTGAGCGCGTCGAGCTCGAAGACCATGGCGGAGCGCTTCGGATCGACGGGCAGCGCGACCAGCATCGGATCGCGCCGCATTCGAAATCCCTCGGCGTCGGCCGCGGGCGCGGGCAAGGGCGGCAGGGTGCGGCGCCGCTGGTTGCGGGCCGACTCCCTCGGCGTCGAGGAGCGGGGGAACGCCACCTTCGGCGGGCGCGCCGCCGGCTTCTCCTTGTCGCCGCGCGACATGAGCCACGCCGAGAGCACGAGCAGCGCCCCCGCCACGCCGAGCCACACGCCCCTCCGCCGCGCCGCGCCCATATCAGAAATCCTTCTGCTCGAAGAGGTGGATGCCGAGCGCCAGGGCGGAGAGGCCGAACACCAGGAGGCCCGCCACCTGGCTCGCGA
>CAYQYG010000141.1:0-14883 GCA_964421485.1 uncultured Polyangiaceae bacterium
GGCGCCGCCGGCGGCCGCGCCGAAGCCGGGCGGGTTCTCGTTCGGATCGTACGGGCGCGTCATCGCCGCGACCGATTTCAAGGGGCAGCCCGGGCGCGACGCCGACATCGTGGCCCACGGATCGCGCCTCGACGAGTCCAATTACGTCGAGCTCGAGCTGCGCCGCGACGACCACTGGGAGAAGACCGGCGCCTCGACGCGCATGGTCGCCACCCTCGCGATCGGCAACCCCGTCTTCCATTACAATGGAGTGTTCGACGCCAGGATCGCCGTGCGCAACCTCTTCCTGGAGGCCCGCGACATCGGGGCGGACGGGCTCTCGGTGTGGGCGGGGTCGCGCATGTACCGCGGCGACGACATCTATCTCCTGGACTTCTGGCCGCTCGATAACATCAACACGCTCGGCGCGGGCGTGCGGTACGACGCCTCGCCGCGGACCAGCGCCGCGCTCCAGGGCGGCCTCTCCAAGCCCGAGACGGGCTTCTTCGGGCAGCAGGTCGACCGGCCGCTCTCGCTCAACCAGATCGGCGCCGCCAAGATCGACGTGCTCGCGCGCCAGAAATTCATCGGCAGCGCGAAGCTCAGCCATATCCTGCCCATGGGGGAGAGGGCGGGCCTGAAGGGCGTCGCTTACGGCGAGCTCCACCAGCTCCCGAGCGGGCAGAGGGAGACCGATCCCGGGGTGTTCGAGAGCCTGCCCGCGGACGGCGGGTTCGTGGCCGGCGTGCAGATCGGCGCGTTCACGGGGGAGCGCGACACCCACGTCAACCTGTTCGTGCGGTACGCGGGCGGGCTCGCGGCGTACGGGGAGCTCTCGGCGCCGGTGCAGCTCGCGCCGGACAGGACGACCTCGGGGGCGCGCGAGATCCTCGTCGCGCTCGGGGGGAACTGGGAGACGGGGCCGTTCGGCGTGATGGCCGGCGCGTACCTCCGGAGCTTCCGGGACGCGAGCGAGGACCTCGATTACCATGACGTGGACGAGGGCATCCTGCTCGCCAGGCCGCACGTCTTCTTCGGCGAGCTCGGCGGGCTCGCGGTGGAGGCGTCGTACCAGAAGCAGCAGCGCGGCGTGCTCTCGTGGGCGGTGGATGAATCCGGGTTCCCCGGGCCGCCGGAGGGGCCGCACTCGGCGAGCCTCGTGCGGTTCGGCGTCGTGCCGTTCCTCTCGCCGGCGGGGAGGGGGGACTACTCGAGGCCGCACCTCCGGCTGATCTACGCGGTCACGCTGCGCGACGACGGCGCCCGGGCGCTGTACCCGCAGGACGACGTCTTCAGCATCCGCAAGACCGAGCACTTCTTCGGGATCGGGGCGGAGTGGTGGTTCAACTCCTCGAGCTACGGTGGTTGAGATGAAGATCCTCTCGCGGTTCGGCAGGTCCATCGGCGCGGGGCTCGGGGCGCTCGCGCTCTCCCTCGCCACGGCTGGCTGCATGGAGTTCGACGAGGATCTCGCGGGGGAGATCCAGATCTCGACGCACGTCGCGGACTGGCGCCAGGAGATCATCTATCAGGTGCTCGTCGACAGGTTCGCCGACGGGGACGCGGGCAACAACTACCGCGTCGATACGTCGGCGATGGGGCACTGGCACGGCGGCGACTGGCGGGGGCTCGAGCAGAGCCTGCCCTACCTCGAGGAGCTCGGGGTGACGACGCTGTGGATCTCGCCGCTCGTGAAGAACGTCGACACGGACGCCGGGTTCGACGGATACCACGGGTACTGGACGCAGAGCTTCGTGGAGCTCAACCCGCACTTCGGGGACCTCATCGCGCTCCGGAGGCTCGTGAACGCCGCGCACGAGCGGGGGATGAAGGTCATCCTCGACATCGTGACGAACCACGTGGGGCAGCTCTTCTATTACGACATCAACAAGAACGGGCAGCCGGACAAGGACACCTGGGGCGGGGGGCTCCCGGGGCAGTCGGGGGTGGTGAACGTCACCGAGTACGACCCCGAGTTCGATCCGCGGGGGATCCAGTCGCGGACGTCGCTGGGCGAGTCGGGGCCGGCGCCGATCATCTTCCAGTACGACCCGGCGACGAACCACGTGCCGCCGGCGCCGCTGCTCTTCCAGAGCCCGGACGTCTACAACCGGAAGGGGCGGACGTTCAATTTCGACGACCTCGACCAGCTCGTGCACGGGGACTTCCCGGGCGGGCTCAAGGACGTCGACACGAGGAGCTGCGACGTGAAGCGGGCGATGGTGGACGTGTTCGCCCGGTGGGTGGAGCTCACGGACATCGACGGGTTCCGGATCGACACGCTGAAGCACGTCGAGCACGAGTTCTGGCGGTACTTCACGCAGCGGATCCGGCAGCGGCTCAAGGCCAAGGGGAAGACGAACTTCTTCATGTTCGGGGAGGCGTTCGACGGGAAGGACGACCTCATCGGGAGCTTCACCAAGAACACCGTGCCGGCGCACCCGCACGACCAGATGCTCGGCGGCGACCTCGACCGGGAGAACCTGCCGTATGATCCGGCGGATCCGAAGGCGGGGTGCGGCGACGGGACGCCGATCACGGGCGATATGCTCGACGGGGTGTTCTATTTCTCGCAGTACTTCCAGGCCATCCGGGACGTGTTCCGGCTCGGGCAGCGCACGAGGCCCATCGAGGACCTGTGGAACGCCCGGGAGACGAACTTCGGGACCGTGCCGCACGCCGACGGGACGGGGCTGCCGCCGACCCAGACGCTGGTGAACTTCCTCGATAACCACGACGTGCCGCGGTTCCTCTACAATGGATCGGGCGTGCAGCAGTTCCCGGAGGGCGTGGACCCGAAGGCGGCGCTCCGGAACGCGCTCCTGTTCCTTCTGACCGAGGACGGGATCCCGTGCATCTATTACGGGACGGAGCAGGAGCTCCAGGGCGGCAACGATCCGGCGAACCGGGAGGACCTCTGGCTCGGCAACCCGATCGAGGGGTATGCCGCGTACGACACGTCGAACCCGACGTTCCAGTGGATCAAGCGGCTCACGCGGCTGCGCAGGGGGTATCCGGCGCTCACGGTGGGGGATCAGGCGGTGCTCTACTCGACCGACCACGCGGCGGACGAGGAGGACGCGGGCATCTTCGCGTTCTCGCGCGGGGACGCGGCCGGGGACTACGCGATCGTGGTGTTCAACGCGCACCCGTCGAAATCGAGCGCCACGGGGACGGCGGCCGGGGCGATGAACACGTTCCTGCCGCAGGGGACGGTGCTCGTGGACGTGCTCTCGGCGGACCGGGCGACGTACACGGTCGGCGCGGACGGGGCGCTGTCCATGTCGCTGCCTCCCGTGAGCGGGGCGCTCCTGATCCCGGAGGCCCAGGTCAAGCCCGGCCTCTAGGCCCGCGCCGGAGAGGAGCAGGCGACAATG
Source organism: uncultured Polyangiaceae bacterium (assembly GCA_964421485.1). Lineage (GTDB taxonomy): Bacteria > Myxococcota_A > Polyangia > Polyangiales > Polyangiaceae > CAYQYG01. The sequence continues at coordinate 3,357 of CAYQYG010000141.1, forward strand.
GCCTCCGTCACCGTCCGCGGGCTGAACAAGCGCTTCGGGCAGACTCACGTGCTGAAGGGCGTCTCGATCGAGGTGCCCGAGGGGGCGTTCGCGGTCCTCGTGGGGCCGAGCGGGTGCGGGAAATCGACGCTGCTCCGGCTGCTCGCGGGGCTGGAGGAGGCGGACGAGGGGACGATCCACCTCGGGGAGCGCGACGTGACGCGGCTGGAACCCCGGGACCGGGACATCGCGATGGTGTTCCAGTCCTATGCGCTCTATCCGCACCTCACGGTGCGGGAGAACCTCGCGTTCGGGCTGAAGCTCAGGAAGACGCCGCAGCCGGAGATCGACGCCCGGGTGCGGGAGGCGTCGGACATGCTGGGGCTCGGGCCGCTGCTCGACCGGCTGCCGAAGGCGCTGTCGGGCGGGCAGCGGCAGCGGGTGGCCATGGGGAGGGCGATCGTGCGGCGGGCGTCGCTGTTCCTGTTCGACGAGCCGCTGTCGAACCTGGACGCGGCGCTCCGGGCGCAGGTGCGCGTCGATATCAGGAAGCTGCACGACAGGCTGAACGCGACCAGCGTGTACGTGACCCACGATCAGGTCGAGGCGATGACGCTCGCGGACTCGATCTTCGTGCTGAACAAGGGGGTCGTGGAGCAATCGGGGCCGCCGCTCGAGGTGTTCGCGAGGCCGCGGACGAGGTTCGTGGCGGGGTTCCTGGGGAGCCCGGCGATGAACTTCATCGACGGGAGGCTCGAGCGGCGGGGCGGGGCGTGGGTCGCGGCGATCGGAGCGGACGTGGCGGTCGCGATCGACGAGGGGCAATTCGGGGGCGACCTCGCGGAGGGGCGGAAGGTGACGGTGGGGGTGCGGCCGCACGAGGTCGAGATCTCGCCGGGGTCACGGGCGATGCTCGAGGTATCCATCGTCGAGGCGCTCGGGGCCGAGTCGTATGCGCACGGGGCGCTCGCGGGGGCGCCGTTCGTGGCGCGGCTCGATCCGTCCGCGCGCGTGGCGAAGGGGGAGGCGGTGCCGATAGCGCTCCGGAACGTGCACCTGTTCGACGCCGGGTCCGGCGCCTCGCTCCGCGCGGCGTCGTGAGCACGTCCATGCGGCGCTGCAATGGGAGCCCGCGCGCCGGGCGAGGCGTGCGGGGCGTGCGGCGCGCGCTGGCGGTCGCGCTGGCGGCGCTCGTGGCGCTGCTCGCGGGGTCCGCGCTGGCCGCGCCGCTGCGCGTCTGGCACGGGTACCGCGACGACGAGGCGAAGGCGCTCGAGGCGATCCTGGCCGCGTGGAAGGCGCCGGCGGGGGTCGAGCTGGACGTGCTCGCGGTGCCCTATGACGCGTTCGCGAGCAAGCTGCAGGCGGCCATCCCGATAGGGGACGGGCCGGACGTCTTCATCGACGCGCACGATCGGCTCGGCGATTACAGGGCGCGCAAGATCGTCGCGCCGGTCGGGGACGCGCTCGAATCGGAGGCGGCGTTCCCGGCGGCGGCGCTCGGGGCCGTGCGGCTCGGCGGCGAGGTGTGGGGGCTGCCCATCGGGCAGACCTGCATGGCGCTCTACGTGAACACCGCGCTCGTGCGGGAGGTGCCCGCCGATCTCGAGGGGATCGCGGAGCTCGCGGGGAAGCTGCCAGAGGGGGTCTATCCGCTCGCGTACGAGGCGCCGGGGCCCTACGCGCACGCCGCGGTGCTCGCGGCGTTCGGGGGGCGGCTGCTCACCGAGGACGACCAGTTCGGGTTCGTGGGGCCGGGCGCGGAGAGATCGGTGGACCTCGTCCGGGGGCTCATCCGGGCGAAGGTCGTGCCGGAGGACGCGAGCGGGGCGCTCGTCACGGATCTGTTCAATGCGGGGCAGGCGGCGTTCGTCATCAGCGGGCCGTGGCTCGTCGGGAGCCTGACGGACGCGGCGAAGGCGCGGATGCGCGTGGTGCCGCTGCCGAGGGTGCGCGCGACCGGAGAGCCGATGCGGCCGCTGCTCACGGTGCAATCGGTGATGCTCTCCCCGCAGGGGGCGGAGCGGGCCGAGGCGCTGGCGCTGGCGCGGCACCTGGCGAGCGCGGAGGCCGCGGCGATCCGGCTCGAGGTGGCGCGGACGGCGCCGGTGCGCGTGGACGTGCCATTGCCCGACGACCCGCTGCTCGCCGCGTTCGCCGAGCAGGCGAAGGCGGCCATCCCGATGCCGTCGTCGCAGGCGATGCGCGCAGTGTGGGAGCCGGCGCAGCGCGCGATCCGGAAGGTGCTGCGCGGCGACGCGGCGGCGGGCGCGGCGCTCGCGGAGGCGAAGCGCAGGTTCGACGACGTCCGCCGGCCGCCGCCGCCGCCCGCGTCGCCGGCGCCGCTCGCGATCGGGCTCGGCGCGCTCTCGCTGCTCGGGGCGCTGCAATGGCTGCGCCGCGCGAAGGCGGCGCAGATCGGCGCGGAGCTCAGGCGGTCGCTGCCCGCTTATCGATACGTGCTGCACGCGGTGATCGCCGTCGGCCTGCTCGTGATGGTGCCGCTCGTGATCGGCGCGGGGACGTCGCTCTTCGCGGGCGGCGGGGACGAGGTCCGGTATGTCGGGTTCGCGAACTTCCTGAACATCCTGACCGCGCGCGGCGGCCCGCTGCTCGCGACGGGGTCGTTCTATTTCGTGCTGCTGGTCACCGTGCTCTGGACCGCGGTGAACCTGTTCTTCCACGTGTCGATCGGCGTCGCGCTCGCGCTCCTCCTGCACCGGCCGACGCTGCGGCTCCGGGCGGTGTACCGGGTGCTCCTGATCATCCCGTGGGCGGTGCCGAGCTACGTGACCGCGCTGTCGTGGAAGGGCATGTTCCACCGGCAATACGGCGCGGTGACGGGGCTCATCGAGGCGCTGAACGGGCTCTTCGGCACGCAGGTGGAGCCCATCGCGTGGTTCGCGAGCTTCTCCACGGCGTTCACCGCGAACGTGGCGACCAACGTGTGGCTGGGGTTCCCGTTCATGATGGTGGTGACGCTGGGCGCGCTCACCGCGGTGCCGGAGGACGTGCTCGAGGCCGCGCGCGTGGACGGCGCGACCCGGGCGCAGCGGCTCTTCCTGATCACGCTCCCGATCATCCGACCCACGCTCGCGCCGGCCGTCACGCTCGGCGCGATCTGGACGTTCAACATGTTCAACGTCGTCTTCCTCGTCTCGGGCGGCGACCCCGACGGGACGACCGATATCCTGGTGTCCGAGGCCTACCGGTGGGCCTTCACGCGCGAGGCGCAGTACGGGTACGCGGCGGCCTACTCGGTGCTGATCTTCCTGTTGCTCACCGTCGCGACGCGCCTCACGGCGCGCGGGAAGGAGCGCGCGCCCGCGGCCTCGAAGCCTTCGGACGCGGGCGCGGGCGCCCGCCCGGAGGCCGCGTGAGCCGGCGCGTCCCGATCTGGGAGTCGATCGCGGCGCACGTCGCGCTGGTGCTCGCGGTCTGCTTCGCGCTGTACCCGGTGCTGTGGGTCGTGTCGCTGGCGTTCTCGGGCTCGCGGCCGCCGTCGGCGCGCGTCTTCCCGCTGCCGCACGACCTCACGCTCGCGCCGCTCGAGGCCGTCGTCGGCCACTCGAAGAGGGTCGGCGACGCGACGGTGTGGCTCTTCGGCCGGCAGCTCGCGAACTCGATCGTGGTCGCGCTGGCGACGGCCCTGGTGGGCGTGTGCATCGCGATCCCGGCGGCCTACGCGCTCGCCCGGTTCCGGTTCCTCGGCAAGGAGGGCGGCGTGCGGGCGCTGCTCGCGACGCAGATGTTCCCCACGGTCGCGAGCGCGATCCCGCTCTATCTGCTCCTGAACGAGCTCGGCCTCCTGAACTCCCGGACGGGCCTCGTGGTCTGCTACGCGTCGACGTCGGTGCCGTTCTCGATCTTCCAGCTCCGCGCGACGTTCGAATCGATCCCGGTGGACCTGGAGGAGGCCGCGATGGTCGACGGGGCGACGCGGTTCCAGGCGTTCCTGCGCGTGGTCCTGCCCGCGGCGCGGCCGGCGATCGCGGTGACGGCGCTCTTCGCGTTCATGAGCGCGTACAACGAGTTCATCCTGGCGGCGACGCTGCTCAGCAAGGAGGAGATGTTCACGCTGCCCGTCGTGCTCCAGAGCTACATCGGCGAATACGATCAGCAATGGGAGCGGTTCGCCGCGGGGGCGCTGATCGTGTCGGTGCCGGTGATGGCGCTGTTCTACGTCGCGCAGCGGCACCTGGTCGCGGGGCTCACGGCGGGCGGCGTGAAGGGATAGCGCGGCCGGGCGAGCGCCGGGGGTGGACGCGCCGCGCCGGGATCGGTATCTCCGGAGAATGCCGTCGAGCGAGGCGCCGCCGCGAGACGAGCCCGAGGAGGCCGCCGGGGCGTCCGCGCCGCCCGCGCCCCCGCGATCGTCGCGGCCGCCCCGGCGCCGCTCCAGGCGCCTCGAGGCGCTGATCGGGCCGGTGCTCGCGCTGCTCGTGATCGGCGCGGTCGAGATCGCCGACGAGGTGTTCGACTGGACCGCGCCGAACCCGCCGGCGATCCTCTCGATGATCATCGTCTACGCGGCGTTCAGCGGCGGGCTCCGGAGCGGGCTCGTGACGGCCACGATCTCGTGCGGCTACTTCGCGATCTATTTCTACGACCCGGACGCGCCGCTCCTGTACACCTCGGACAACCTGCTCCGGGTGATCGTGTTCGCGCTCACCACGCCGGCGATGGCGACCATGGCGGGTATCGCGAAGCGGCGCGCGGACGCGATGGGGCAGGCCTCGCTGGCGCAGGAGCGCGAGCACTCGGCGAGCCTGCGCGCGCTCCTGTTCCAGCGGCGCCAGGCGGAGGCGGAGCTGTCGCGCGCCAAGGAGGAGGCGGAGGCCGCGAACCGCGCGAAGAGCGAGTTCCTCGCGAGCGTGAGCCACGAGATCCGGACGCCGATGAACGGCATCATCGGGATGACCTCGCTCGCGCTCCAGACCGAGCTCACGCGCGAGCAGCGCGAGTACCTGGAGATGGTGCGGGTCTCGGCGGACGCGCTGCTCGCGATCATCAACGACGTGCTCGATTTCTCGAAGATCGAGGCGGGCAAGCTCGAGCTCGAGCCGGTGGCCTTCGATCCGTCGGAGATCATCGGGGACGCGGCGCGGACGCTGGCGCTGCGCACGCACGACAAGGATCTGGAGATGGCGTTCGAGGTCGCGCGGGACGTGCCGGAGGTGCTGGTCGGCGATCCGCTGCGGCTCCGGCAGATCCTCGTGAACCTGATCGGGAACGCGGTGAAGTTCACCGAGGCGGGCGAGGTGGTCGTGCGCGCCGAGGTCGAGCAGAGGCTGCCGCCGGAGGAGGGCAGGGGCTCGGCGCCGGCGTGGGGGGACGAGGAGCTCGGCGACGTCATCGTGCTGCACGTGCGCGTGAGCGACACCGGCATCGGGATCCCCGCGGACAAGCAGAAGGTCGTGTTCCAGGCGTTCGCGCAGGTGGACGGATCGACGACGCGCAAGTTCGGCGGCACGGGCCTCGGGCTGTCGATCTGCTCGCGGCTGGTGGCGATGATGGGGGGCCGGATCTGGGTCGAGAGCGAGGTGGGGCGCGGGAGCACGTTCCATTTCACGGCGAGGCTCCGCGCGCTCGGCGGCGCGCCGGCCTCGCGCAGGCTGCCGATCCCCCGCGAGCTCGTCGGCGCGCGCGCGCTCATCGCGGACGACAGCGCGACGACGCGCGGGATCCTGACCGACGTGGTGCGCGGCTGGGGCATGGATCCGGTCGCGGTCGACTCGGGGGCGGCCGCGATGTCGGCGATCGAGTCGGCCGTGGAGCGCTTCGGCCTCCTGATCCTCGACGCGCGGATGCCGCGCGTGGACGGCTTCGCCGTGGCGGAGCGGTATCGCAGGGGCGGGGGCGCGGACGCGCCGATCGTGATGATGCTGAGCGCCGCGGCGGCGCAGGCCGACACCGCGCGCTGCCGCGAGCTCGGCGTCTTCGCCGTGGTGATCAAGCCGGTCAAGCCGTCGAGCCTGCTCGAGGCGGTGCTGCACGCCTTCGGGCTGCCGGCGCCGCCGTCGAGGCGCGTGTCCGGCGCGGGCGGCGCGGGCAGGCGGCGCGGCGCGCGGGCCCGCGGGCTCCGCGTGCTCGTCGCGGAGGACAACGCGATAAACCAGAGGCTCATGCGCCGCTGGCTCGAGGATCAGGAGCACCGCGTCGAGGTCGTCGAGAACGGCAAGGCCGCGGTCGCCGCGCTCGCCGAGCGGCGGTTCGACCTCGCGCTGCTCGACGTGGAGATGCCCGAGATGGACGGCCTCCAGGCCGCGCAGGCCATCCGCGCGCGCGAGGAGCGGGACGGCGGCGCGCGCGTGCCGCTGATCGTGGTGACGGCGTACGCGATGAAGGGCGATCGCGAGCGCTGCCTGCAGGCCGGCTTCGACGCGTACGTCTCGAAGCCCGTGCAGCTCGACGAGCTCCACGACGCGATCGATCGCCTCGCGGGCCCCGCGCCCGAGAGCGAGGACGAGCCCGCGCGGCTCTCGCTCGCGCCCGCGCCGCCGCTCGCCGCGCCCTCGTCCCCCGGCGCGCCGTCCTCGCCGGCGCCGCGCGCGCGCCCCTCGGCGGCCGCGGGCCTCTTCCACCGCGAGCGGGCGCTGGCGCGCGCGGGCGGCGATCCCGAGCTGCTCCGCGAGCTGCTCTGCGTCTTCCTCGAGGAGCGCCCGCGCTGGCTCGAGGACCTCGCGGCCGCGCTCGAGGCCGGCGACGCCCGCCGGCTCCAGCGCGCCGCGCACACCGTGAAGGGCGCCGTCGACAACCTCGGCGCGCCCGAGGCCTACGCCGCCGCGCTCCGCCTGGAGCAGCTCGCGCGCGCCGGCGACCTCGCCGCCGCGCCGGAGGCCGCCGCGGCGCTTCGCGCGCTCGTCGAGCGCCTGGGCGGCGAGATAGAGATCGCGCTCGGGGGCGGCGCCGCCGCCCCGGGGGCGGCAGGGACGCGGGAGGACGTGACATGGTGAGGGTGCTGGTGGTCGACGACTCCGCGATGGACCGGCGCCTCGCGGGCGGCATCGTCAAGAAGGCCGGCATGGAGGCCGCCTACGCCGATCACGGCGCGCAGGCGCTCGCGGCGATAGCGAGCCGCGCCCCCGATATCGTCGTGACGGACCTGCAGATGCCGGAGATGGACGGCCTCGAGCTCGTCGAGGCGATCCGCAGGGCGCACCCCTCGCTCCCGGTCGTGCTGATGACCGCGCACGGCAGCGAGGAGATCGCGGTGCAGGCGCTGCGCCGCGGCGCCGCGAGCTACGTCGCGAAGCGGAGCCTCGCCCAGGAGCTCGTCCCCACGCTCCGGCAGATCCTGGAGGTCGCGACCCGCGTCCGCCGGGAGCAGCACCTGCTCGCGAGCCTCGTCTCGACCGAATCGCGGTTCTCGCTCGAGAACGACCTCGCGAGCATCTCCGCGGTCGTGGGCCACCTCGAGGAGGGCCTCGCCCGCATGCGGCTCTGCGACGAGACCGGCCGCCTGCAGGTCGCCGTGGCGCTCCGCGAGGCGCTCGTGAACGCCATCTGCCACGGCAACCTCGAGGTCAGCTCCGCGCTGCTCGAGCAGGCCGCCGGCGACGCGGGCTCCGCGTTCGACGAGCTCGTCGAGCGCCGCCGCCGCGAGCGCCCCTACCGCGACCGCCGCGTCCACCTCACCGCGATCGAGACCCAGGAGTCCGCGACCTACGTCATCGTGGACGAGGGCCCCGGCTTCGATCCATCGAGCCTGCCCGACCCGACCGACCTCGCCAACCTGGACAGGCCGAGCGGCCGGGGCCTGCTCCTCATCCGCACCTTCATGGACGAGGTCCGCCACAACGAGCGCGGCAACCAGATCACGATGGTCTTCCGCCGCAAGGAGCCCGGCGAGGGCGACGGGCCCGTGTCGGAGGGCGCGCTGATCTGAGCGCGCCCTGCGCCCCGGACCGCTACTCCGGGCAGATGAACTGCGCCGGGCAGCTCTCCGCCTTCGCGCACTCGTCGCCGCACTCCTCGAAGCAGCTCACGCACTGATCGTACGCGGCGTCGTTGACGCAGTCCGTGGCGTCCGCCGCGCGCGCCTGATCGCACCGCTGCTCCGCCTCCACCGTCGAGAGGCCGCCGCACCCCGCGGCCAGCGCCGCCGGCGCGAGGAGCGCCAGCGCCGGCCAGACCCGTCGAACCATCCACTTGACCATAGCGGGGCCGGAGCCTAGCCGAGTTTCACCCCGGCCGCCCGCCTTTCGACACAGCAGATTCGCTCCGGATCCCCGGCTCTCTCCCGCGGCGGCTCCTCGGGGCCGGCGGCGCGCGCCGGGTCCGCGCTGTCTGCGGAAGCCGTCGTGATCCGGTTTCGCCGCGGAGGTCGCGAGCTCCACGCTCGGGCTGGCCCGCCGGCTGCAATGCCATCGCTCGATGGGCGCGGACGGGGCGCGGCGGGCGCGCTCACGGGGCCGGTCCGGCGAGGGCGGGCAATCATGAATCGATGGAAGAGGGCATGGATCGCGGCGCCGCTCTGCGCGGCGCTCGGCCTGGTTCCGGGGGCGGGGGGCGAGGCGCTCGCCCGGGGCGGGGGGCGGAGCGCGCCGCGGCTCGCCGAGCGGGGGATCATCCGCTATGTGCTCGCGCCGCTCCCGGGCGTGACAGGCGGCGAGCACCAGCTGCTCGTGCCGTCGCGGGGCGGGCGGGAGCCGATGGACGGCCCGAACAGCCCCTCCCGGCTGCACCCGGAGCTCGGGGGATCGAACCTCCTCTTCCGCCGGGAGATCCGGGGAGGGTGGGCGGACGTGAGCGTCTTCCCGTCGAGCTGGTGGCCGCAGTCCAGCAATGGAATCGCCCACCGCTGGCGCTCCAGGATATCGAGCTTCGAGGACCTCACGTCGGATCCGGAGAACCTCTCGCCCGTGGAGAAATACGACCTCCTGTTCCATCCAGGGCAGCGCGCGCGCCTGCCCGAGGTGCGGAGCTGGACGGTGGAACAGATGAAGCGGCCCGTGAGCCAGCGCGGCGCGCCGCGGGTGCAGCCGGCCGTGAGGGTCGCGGGGCCCGCGACCGCCTGGGAGCTCTCCCACCACGGGGTCTACCAGCGCGTCTACCCCGACAGCTGGTGGGGCCATTGCAATGGCTGGGCGGCGTACGCCACGACGGAGCCGGGGGGCGCGCCGCGGCGGGACGTCCGGGTGAGGCGCTCGGGGGGCGCGGTGGTCGAGTGCGGGGCCTGGGAGGCCGGCTGCGTGCTCTTCCGGATGGCGGACATCGAGGCGCTGATGACCGAGCTCTATTACAATGACGCGGCCACGTTCGCCGGGCGCCGCTGCAACAAGGAGCCGGACGAGGTCATCCGGGACGCGTACGGGAGGCCCGTGGATCCGGCGTGCCGGGACCTCGTCCCGGGCACGCTGCACGTCGCGATGACCGGGCTGCTCGGCGCCGGCGCGGCGCCGCTCGCGCCCGGCGCGTCCGGGAGGCGGCGCATCGCCTTCGTGGCGGACCACCGCTGGGATTACCAGGTGTGGTCGTATCCGGTCACGAGGTTCTCGATCGACGAGATCGAGGACGTGAGCGGCGGGCGGGCGATGGACCTGGTCTGCGGGGGCGAGGCCGGGGGGGGCCGGTGCACGTCGTATCGATTCAACCCGGGCGCGACCCGGTTCGCGCGCGTGAAGGCGCGCTACTGGCTGGTCGCGTACGCCGCCGAGGAGGCCAGCCTGCTCACGCCGCCCGAGCAGCGCACGGCGCGGCTCATCGAGGAGGAGCTCCATTACGTGCTCGAGATGGACGGCGCCGGGCGGATCCTCGGCGGGGAGTGGATCAAGGCCCCGTCGGCGTGGGGCGCCGACGGCAGGCGGCAGCACCCCGATTTCCTGTGGCTCGCCGCCCGCCCGCAGGGCGCCGGCGAGGACGGGGACGACCTCGGCGGCAGCGGGGACAACCCGTACATCTCGCTCGGGAGGGTGAGGCAGATCCTCGCGCTCTCGCGGGCGCCGGGGCGCTGAGTGCGGCGCGGGCGGGCCGGCTGGATCGCGGGCGCGCTCGCGGCCGCGGCGGTCGCGTGCGGCACGCCGGACCGCGGGGAGGAGCGGGCCGGCGCGCCCCGCGGCGGGCCCGACCGGTACGCCGGGCCGCCGTCGACCTGGGTCGCGGAGTGGACGCTGCTCGTCTATGCGGCCAATGACGTGCGGGATCCGGCGCTGGCGGCCGCGTTCGATCAGGACGCGGCCGAGTGGCAGCGCGGCCTCGGCGGGAGCGCGCTGTTCCGGGTCCTCGTGGAGCGCGATTACCCGCCGCCGCGCGGCGGCGACCCGGGCGCCCCGGCGCTCCCGTCGGAGCGATACGGCATCTACCGGGAGCGGTGCTTCGATCCGTCGGCGCCCCCGCCGGAGGACGGCGAGGGCGGCACGTGCGCGGCGATGCGGCTCGGCGAGACGGACTCGAGCGATCCGGCGACGCTCGAGGCGTTCCTCGTGGACGGCATCCGGCGCTTCCCCGCGCGCCATTACTGGGTGGTGATCACCGGCCACGGCGACGGCTGGAACGGCCTCGCGTTCGACGAGACGACCGGCCCCGGCCGGCGGATGACCATCGCCGGCCTGGGCCGCGCGCTCCGCGCCGGATCGGAGGTGATCGAGCGGGAGATCCGGCCCCGCCCGGGGCTCGGCGGCCCCGGGACGTCGGGGCGCATCGACGTGGTGCAGTTCGACGTGTGCCGCCTCGGCGCGATCGAGGTGGCCGCGTCGCTGGGAGACGCGGCCTCCGCGATGGTGGCGTCGCAGGAGGAGGTGCCCGACGCGGGCCACCCGTACAGCGCGCTCCGGTTCATCGCGCAGGACAACCCGGGCGTCGCGCCGCGGGCCCTCGTGAGGGCAGTTGTGACAGATTATGTTCGCTCCTACGTGACCGGGGTGTCGACGCAGGCCCGCGATTACGTGGGCACGTCGGTGACGAGCGTCGGGCTGGACCTCGGGAGGCTGCGGCCGCTCGTGGGCGCGCTGGGCAGGCTGCGGGAGGCGGTGCGCAGGGAGCGGCCGAAGGGGTTCGACTGCGCCGAGGTGCGCGCGATCGGTGCCCGGGCGATGGCGCGGGCCGGCATCGCGGCCGATCGGGACGGGCGCGGGCCGGCGGCGGGGGTGAGGGGAGGGGGGCGATCGACGGCCGCGTCGCGCGCGGCGGTGGACCTCGTGGCGCTGCTGGAGGAGCTCGCGGATCCGGCGCGGATCGGCGCGGGCGCGGCGCTCCACCCGCGGGTCACCGTGGGCGTCTCCGTCGCGGCGCGCGACGCGCTGGGCATCATCGACCGGCCCCGGCTGTGGACCCCGGCCGAGGCGGCGGGCGCGCCGCTCCTCTATGGCGGCCAGTACCGGGAGCTCGTCCCGAAGCGGCTCGACAGCCCGGTCCTGGTCGAGGCGCAGCGCGTGGATCCGGCGGCGGCGACCCGCACGCGCGGGCTCTCGGTGTTCTGGGGAAATCCGCTGGATCTGCTGGCCGGCGACGATTTCGCGGCGCCGATGGATCTCTATCGCGAGCTGCCCTACGAGGCGATGACGGGCTGGACGGGGATGCTCGAGGCGTGCCTGGACCAGGCGCGCGC
>CAYQYG010000141.1:14983-18572 GCA_964421485.1 uncultured Polyangiaceae bacterium
GGCGCGCGCCGAGGCGGACGAGGGCTTCCAGACGATCGACGGCGGCCGGGAGGTCGGGGCGGAGCTTCAGCAAGGGGGCCATGGGGTCGCCTCGCCCGGCGATGCGGGCGGGCATGGTGCGCAGGTCGTAGCGGGAGAGGTCGAGGCCAGGCTCGACCTCGTCCCATTCCAGCGGGGCGGAGGCGAGCGCGCCGGGGACGGCGCGGAGGCTGTAGGGGGCGACGATCGTGCGCCAGCGGCCGGTCTGGCCGGTGTCCACGAAGAGGCGATTGCCCCGGCTCGCCGGGGAGCGCGCCATCGTGGCCCCGGCGGGGCGGCGCTGCACCAGCATGCGGCCGAGCAGCTCGGCCAGGGTGTGCGCCGCCTCGTGCCTCACGCCGGGGCCGAGCGGGACGAGCACGTGCAGGCCCGACTGGCCGGACGTCTTGGGGAAGCCGGGGAGGCCGATGGCGTCGAGGATCTCGTGGAGGTCCTGCGCGGTCGCGACGGCGGCCTCCAGCGAGGAGGAGGGCTTCACGTCGAGGTCCATCGTGAGGAAATCGGCGAAATCGAGGCTCTGCGCGCGGCCGGCGGGCACGTGGATCGGAATGGCGCCGAGGTTCGCGATGTAAACGAGCGTATCGGCGTGGTCGACCAGGAAGACCTCGTTGATGTCGCCGCGGTCCTCGTCCTCCAGGTCGAGCCGGCGGATCCACGACGGGAGGCCGGGGGGGACGTTCCACGCATAGAAATGCTTGCCGCGGATGCCGTCGGGGTAGCGGACGAGCATGACCGGGCGGTCCGCGAGGTAAGGGAGCATCACGGGCGCGACGGCCTCGTAATAGGCGCAGAGGTCGGCCTTGGTGTAGCCGTCGTCGGGCCAGAGGACCTTGTCGCGGTGGGTGATGGTCACGCGCGCCGGCGCGGGCCGGGCGGGCTCGACCCGGGGAAGCGCGACGGCGCGGACGCCGCTCTCGGGGCCCTGGTCCGCGGGGGGCTCGACCTCGGCCTGGGCTATCTCCGTCGCCCCCGGCTTCGGGCCGGCGGTGCATTCGGTGGGGGGGATGTCGTCGCGCAGGCCGCGGAAGACGGCGTGCAGGACCTGGCCGTCGTCGGTGAAGCCGTGGTGGCGGACGCTGACGACGGCCTCGGGGCGGACGTGCGTCCGGCCCCGCGGGGCGCGCACGTAAAGACCCTCGGCGGCGGGGCGGCGCGCGGTGAGCGGCGCGAGGCGGGAGAGGACGGTGTCGATGCTCGGCTCGTCGAGGCCGGAGCCGACCTTGCCGCGGTAGATGAGCCGGCCGCCGTCGTAGCTCGCGAGGTCGAGCGCGCCGAGGCGCTCGCGGGCGCCCTCGCCGCGGGTCCAGCCGACGATCACGAAATCGTCGTCGCGCTCGCATTTCACCTTCACCCAGTCGTCGACGCGCGCGCCCTCGCGGTAAGGGGAGAGGCGGCGCTTGGCGACGATGCCCTCGAGGTGGCGCGCGCGGCAGAACGCGAGCAGGGCCTCGCCGTCCTCCTCGACGTAATCGAGCGCGCGGACGATGCCGGGCGCGGGGACGAGCCGGCGGAGCAGCTCCTTGCGGGCGAAGAGGGGGAGCGGGCGGAGGTCGCGGTTGCCTATCGCGAGCAGGTCGAAGACCACGTAGAGGACCGGGACCTCCAGCGCGGCGAGCCGGACGTCGGCGTCGCGCTGGAGGTGAATGCGGCGGGCGAGGCGCTGGAAGCTCGGCTGCCCCTGATCGTCGAGCGCGACGATCTCGCCGTCGAGCACGGCGCGCCGCGCGGCGAGCGCCTCGACGGCGCGCGCGATCTCGGGGTACGTGCCGGTGATGTCGGTGCGCCGCCGGCCGGTCAGGCTCACCGACCGGGCCGCGCGGCTCCCGGGCGCGGCGCCGGGGCCGGGCGGCTCCTTGGTCGCTATCAACCGGACGCCGTCGAGCTTGAGCTCGTGGATCCAGCCGGGGCCGGCGGGCGAGGCGTCGCGCAGGGCGCACAGCATCGGCGCGACGGGCGCCGGACGGCCGGGCGCCCGGAGCGGGGCGCCGAGCGTGGCGGCGGTCTCCTCGAGCGCCTGCGCGATCCGCGGGGCGTCGCCGAGCTCATCGACAGTGAGGCCGCTCAGGACCGATCGGGGGGACTCGGCGAGGATGTCGCGATCGGTCGAGGAGAATGCGTCGGGCTTCTTGATCAGCAGCCACTCCGTGGCCTGCCCGTCCGCGCCTGCGCGCCGCGTGCGCACGAGCGTGTAGAGGCCGCGCAGCTTCTGCCCGCCGAGCTCGAGGTCGATCTTGCCGCGCGCGAGGCCCTCCTCGGCCGTCTGGCCGGTGTAGCGGACGCGGCCGCGGTCCCAGAGGATCATCGCGCCGGCGCCGTAATTGCCCGCGGGGATCACCGCCTCGAAATCGAGGTACTCGAGCGGGTGGTCCTCGGTGCGGACGGCCAGCCGGCGATCGCCGGGATCGAGGCTCGGCCCCCTGGGGATCGCGAAGCTCGCGAGCGCTCCGCCGACCTCGAAGCGGAGATCGTAATGGCGCCGCCGTGCGTCGTGCAGGTGCACGACGTACGCGCCCTCGCGGGTGCCGCCGGGCGCCCGCGGCGCCCGCGCGGGGTCCCGCCCGAAGGGCTCAGGGGTGCGGGATTCGTCCCGGATCCTCCGGTATTCGTCGAGTTTCATGGTACGATTCGCGCTCCGCGCCCGGCCCGGAGCTAGCATGCGGGTATGGCCGCGCGCGCTACAGGGACGGGCACCATCTCCTTCGGGCTCGTGTCGATCCCGGTGAAGCTGTATCCAGCCGTCTCACCGCGTCACCTCTCGTTCCACATGCTGCACGGGAAATGCGGGAACCGGGTCCGCATGCAGTATTTCTGCCCCCACGATGAAGAGGTCGTCTCCCGCCGCGACCTCGTCCGGGGGTTCGAGTACGCCAGGGATCAGCTCGTCCGGTTCACCGACGAGGAGCTGCACAGGCTGGAGGCGGAGCGGTCGGACCGGGTCGACATCGTCGAGTTCGTGCCCGAGCAATCGGTCGATCTCGCGTACGTCGCGGATACCCATTACGTCGGGCCGGGGAAGGGGGGCGACCGGGCGTACAAGCTGCTCGCGGACGCCATGGCGCGGACGCGCAGGGTCGCGATCGGGCGGTACGGGGCGCGGGGGCGGGAGCAGCTCGTGATGCTGCGGCCCCACAAGGGTGGGCTCATCATGCACCAGGTGCATTACGGGGACGAGGTCCGGCCGATGGAGGAGGTCGAGTACCCGCGCAGCATGGCGTTCCGCGAGTCGGAGGCGGAGCTCGCGGACCGGCTCGTGCAGCAGCTCTCGGTCGATTCTTTCGATCCCTCACGGTATCCGGACGAATACCAGCGGCGGGTGCTCTCGGCCGTGGAGGAGAAGGTCGCGGGCAGGGAGGTGACCGCGGCGCCGCCGCCTCCGCCGGCGCCGATCATGGACCTGTTCGAGGCGCTCCGGCGGAGCCTCGCCGGAGGGGCGAGGCCGGCGGCCGCGAGCGAGGCGGCGCCTCGGGGCGCGGAGCCGCGGCCCGGGCTCCGGAAGGCCGAGCCGCGGGAGGCGCCGGCCATCGCCGACGAGCAGCGCGCGGCGGCCGGG
>CAYQYG010000142.1:0-18327 GCA_964421485.1 uncultured Polyangiaceae bacterium
GATAGCCCCGACTCCTCCGCCGCGTAGGGGGGGAGGCGGGACCCGGTCTGGGGGGGCCCCTCCTCGGGCCCCGGGGCCGGACGTCGTCGCCCGGCACGACATCGGGGATTCACCAAGGCATTTTCATGCCGGGTGGTGCCCCCTCTCTCTCGGGAACGGAATCATCCGGTGGGCATGTGGCAATGCGCGCCGGCGAAGAGGGGGCGGGCGGCGAGCCAGGCGGCGAGGGCGATCCAGAAGAATGCCTGGACGCGCGCGGGGAGCGCCGCGCCGAGGCGGCGGGCCAGGTGGCCGCCGAAGATGGGCAACAGGAGTCCCGGCGTGGTCGCCACGGCGAGCGTGGCCATGGCGGCGGCGCCGGCAGCGGGGCTCGCGGTCCCGGCGGCGAGCGCCCAGGCCGCGACGAGCAGGCCGCAGGGCAGGAGACCCGTCGCCAGGCCGAGGCCGAGGCCGCGGCGCGGGAGGAGCGAGGCGAGCCAGGCGAACGAGAGGCGGGGCGCTCTCCGATGGTCAAGCCGGATGAGCGGCTCGGCGTCGCTCTTCGCGCGCAGCAAGCTGACGCCGCGGAGCGCGGCAGGGCCGGCGGTCAGGGCGACGGCGGCGAGCTGCGCCGCGTTCATCGGGAGGATGCAGAGCGCGTGCTGGCCGAGGTGCCCCATCAGGGCGCCGAGCGTGGCATAGGAGACCAGGCGGCCGGCGAGGTAGCCGGCCGCGCCGTCGATCCGGCCATTCCTGGTGCAGCCCATCGCGGCGAGGGGACCGCACATGGCCGCGCAATGCAATGAGCCGAGGGCGCCCATCGCGAGCGCGGCGGCGGCCGCGGCGGCGATGCTCACGCGGGGGCCTCCGCGGCGCCGGCGGGGCGAGGCTCGATCGCGCCGGCGGGATCGGGCGCCGTCGCGCCGGCGACGTCGGGGACGATTGCATCGGCGGGCGCGCCGGGCGGGGGCGGGTAGGCGCTGATACGGAGGGCGCTCGCCAGCATCAGGATCGAGGAGGTCGCCATGCTGAGGCCCGCCCAGACCGGGAGCAGGGCGCCGGTCGCGGCGAGCGCGAGGAAGATCAGGTTGTAGGCGGTCGCGGCGAACAGGCTCCTCCTGGAGAGCGTCAGGGCGCGGCGGGCGAGGCCGATGGTCCAGGGGACCAGGCGGAGATCGGGGCGGAGCAGGCTGACCTGCGCCATTCCCCGGGCGAGGTCGGTGCCGCCTTCCATCGCGAAGCTCGGGCCGGCGCCGGCCAGGGCGGGGGCGTCGTTGAGGCCGTCGCCGACCATCGCGGCGCGGCGGCCGAGCGCGGCGAGGCGGGCGACCTTGTCCTCGGCGCTGAGGCCGGCATTCGCGCGGAGGCCCAGCGGGGCCGCCACGGCGGCCGCGCCGGCGTCGGCGTCGCCGGTCAGGATCAAGGAATCGATCCCCTGCTCGGCGAGCATATCGATGGCCTCGCGGGCCTCGGAACGGACGGCCTCGCCGACGCGGAACCGGGCGAGCACCCGGCCGCCGCGGGCGAGCACGACGCGCGAGGCTCCGGGCGCCGGACCGCCCTCGCCGACAGGGATGCCGCATTCGGCGAGCCAGCGCGGGGAGCCCAGCGCGAGCTCGCCTCCGGCGGGATCCCGCGCGGTCACGCCGCGGCCGGGGAGCAGCTCGCGGGACGCGATGGGAGCCGGCGCGGCGCCCTCGGCCTCGGCGAGCCCCCGGAGCGCGGCGGCGACCGGGTGGCGGCTGCCGGCCTCCATCGCGGCGACGAGCGAGAGCACCTCCGCGCGCGTCGCGCCGCTCTCGAGCTCGACGCCGATCACCGAGAGCTCGCGCTCCGTGAGCGTGCCGGTCTTGTCGAACGCGACCGTCTCGACCCCCGCGATCTGCTCGATGCCCTCCGCCGTCCGGATGAGCACGCCATGCTCGAGCGCCTTGCGGAGCGTCAGCCAGAAGACGAGCGGGATCGTCGCGCCGTACGTGCAGGGGCAGGCCGCGAGGACCACGGCCAGCGAGACCACGACGGCTCTATCGACCGCATCGGCCGCGCCCCCGAGCGCGTGCCGGGCGAAGGTCGCGATCGCCAGCGCGATCACGATCGGCGCGAGCGCCGCCGCGAACGCGTCGGCCCAGCGCTGCAATCGGGCCGGCCGGTCGCGCAGGGACGCCGACAGCCGCGCGAGGCGCTCCAGCGTCGATTCGCGCGCGGAGCGGAGGGCGGTGCATTCCATGGCCCCGGAGACGGGCACCGCGCCCGCGGGCACCTGCTCGCCGGGCGCGCGGGTGACGGGCGCGGACTCGCCCGTCAGCACGCCGAGGTTCACCTCGACGGGGGCGCCCGTGACCTCGGCGTCGACGGGCAGGACCTCCTCGACCTCGATCCGGAGGCGATCGCCGGGCTCGATGAGGGCGGGGGCGCGGGGGGTGTAATGGTCGCCGTCCCGGACCAGGACCGGCTCGGTGGAGCGCTTGAGCGACGGGCCGAGCAGCTTGCTCGCCCGGGCGCGGCCGGCCGCCTCCAGATAGCGGCCGAGCGTGGTGAGCAGGAGCGCGGAGGTCGCGCTGTCGAAATAGACGCCGCGGCGGCCGGCGATCACCGCGTGGATCGAGAGGCCGTAGGCCGCGGCCGCGCCGGTGGCGACGAGCAGGTCCATCGAGAGCCGGCCGCCGGCGAGCGCCCGCGCGGCGCGGCGCACGAGCGGGATCCCGAGCATCAGGATGACGGGGGTCGAGAGGAGCGCCGCGAGCACGCGGTAGACGCGGCCGAGCCAGGCGAGCTCGGCGCCGGGCGCGACGTCGTACACGTCCTCCGCGAACAGGAGGAGCGAGATCATCATGACGACCATCGAGAGGAGCAGGGAGAGCGTCATCGCCGCGCGCACGCGGCCCTGCTCCTCGGCGCCCTCGGCGCCGATCCGCGCGGCGATCTCGCAGCCGTAGCAGCAATAGGGGTCCCCCGCCGGCGCGGCCAGGCCGCAATGGCGGCACGCGCCCACGGCCGCGGGCGCGGGCGCGAGCGCGGCGGCGCGGCCGTCGCCGGCGGGGGGGGTGGTCACGGCCGTCCCCATTTCATGAGGTCGGGGACGAAGTACTTGCTCATGTAGAGCACGTACGACACGAGCAAGGTCGCCCACACGGCCATGACGATCTTCGGGACCCGGCTCGACGGGTCGTAGGTCATCCTGGTCTCGTGCGCGTCGTCCTCCACGAGCGGGGCCGGCTCGTCCGGCTCGCCTTCGCCCGGCTTCTTCGCGTCACTCTCCGAGGCGCTCATATTCCTCCTCCTGCCGGAGCATGTCGAATTTCGCCGATTCGACGTCCTTGAACTTGCCGGTCGCGTAGCACCACACGAGCAGGCACAGCCAGCCGCCCGCCACGGCGAAGTAGGCGGTGACGGGCACGTCCGCGAAGCCCTGCACGTCGTCGCTGCTCATCGTGAAGATGAACTCGGCGATCTTGTAACAGAACGCGGTCCCGGCGCAGATGGTGCCGGCGATCATCGCGACCCACAGGATCAGCTTCTGCCGCCGCGCGGAGCGGCGCTCGATATCACTCGCTCGCAGCACGCGTCGCCTCCTCCCGCTTCACCATGTCCGGGGTCGCCCAGCTCCCCAGCCATTGCACGTAGGTGATGACGGCGATCCCCCGGTCGTTCGGGACCTCGCCGTCGAAGAACCAGGTGTACCTGGGCATCACGCTCACGGGGACCACGCTGGTCGGATCATAGAAATGAGCGACGTGCCAGTCGGTGCCGTGGCGGCCGGCCTCGCGGATGAGGTCCGGGCCGACGCGGCGGGTGCCGAAGAGGTGCGGCAGGAACATCTCGTTCATGTACTCGCCGGCCCACGACACCTTGCCGAAGCGGACGTTCTCGTTGGAGACCGGGCGCACGAACTGCGAGTGGCAGTGCCAGCACGCCTCGGCGATGTAGATGTCCCGGCCGCGCCGGAGGGCGCGGTGGAAGCTCTCGGCCGTGGGCTCCCCGTAGTACTTCTTGAACGCGTCGGGGTAGCGGCTCGCGAGCTCCAGGAACTCGTACGAGGGCTCGGGGGCGATCTCCTCGAGCGTCTTCATCTCGATCCTAGAGAGGTGGGTGAGCGGCAGGTAGCCGGACACGACGCCCGCGAGGGCGAAGCAGCCGATGCCGGCCACGCCGAGGATGCTCGTTATCTTCTCCACGGCGCGCCTCCTACTCCGCCCCGGCGAGGGCGGGATCCTGGCCGTCCGGGGACGGCGCCTCGGGAGCCGCCGCCGCGGCCGGGCTCCTCGCGGTCATCCACATGTTGTACGCGAGCAGCATGAGGCCCGTCAGGATGGCGGTCCCCGCGATCGTGCGGAGGTGCCAGAAGGGCATCGACGCCGTGATGGAGCGCTCCCACGGCGCGAGGTTCTGCCAGAGGTAGCCCTGGACGACGCCCGCGACCATGAGATCGAAGAACATCGTGATCAGGCCGAGCGTGACGAGCCAGTAGGTCAGCCCGTTCAGCCGGTCGCTGTACCAGGCGCGGCTCACGAGCTTCGGCCAGAGATAGAGCGTCATCCCGATGATCCAGAAGCTGAACACGCCGAACATGACGAGGTGCGCGTGCCCGACGACCCAGTCGGTGAAGTGGATGATCTTCTGGAAGGTGAGCGTCGTCTGGAACGCGCACTGGAGGCAGGTCGTGAAGTAGAAGACCATGCCCGTGTAGAAGAACCGGACCGGCATGCTGGTCCGGAGCAGCCCGCCGGCGCCGCGCAGGGACATGAAGAAGTTCACGATGACCGTGAAGACGACGATCTCGACCGCGATGGTCGACATGACCGCGCCGTACTGCGCGTACATCGGGATCGGGCTGAAGAAGAAGTGGTGGACCCCGTTCAGCGGGTAGAAGAACGCGAGGCCCCAGAAGCCGACCAGGGAGAGCGTGTGGCTCCAGATCGGCTTCTTCGTGAGGACCGGGACGAAGTAATACATCATGCCCCAGCCGAGCGGCGTGACCGTGAGCCCGACGAGGTCATGGATGAAGAGGCCCGTCACCGCCGCGCCGCCCGCGCCGGGCACGAAGTACTCGGGGACGAAGTTGCCCATCACGTAGGTGAGGGGCATCCACACGAACATCGCGCCGAAGTACCAGAGCGCGACGTAGAGCTTGCGCGAGGAGACCTTGAGGACGGGGGTCGCCATGTTGGCGATGAGCAGCGCGGCGCCGACGACCACCACCGGGTCGACGAACTTCGGGGTCTCGCCCCACTCGATCGCTTGAGCGTGGCCGAGCGCGATGCCGGTGGCGGTCGCGATCACGATCGCCTGCCACGCCCAGAAGACGATCCAGTTGAGCTTGTGCGACAGCGTCC
The DNA here is from genome assembly GCA_964421485.1 of uncultured Polyangiaceae bacterium. Classification (GTDB taxonomy): domain Bacteria; phylum Myxococcota_A; class Polyangia; order Polyangiales; family Polyangiaceae; genus CAYQYG01. The sequence goes on from CAYQYG010000142.1 coordinate 5,313, forward strand.
GGTGCCCGGTGAGCCGCGGGATACACCAGTGGAGCATCGCGATGAAGCAGTTCAGCAGGAAGCCATAGGCCACTGCGTTCGTGTGGATCATCCGCATGCGGCCGGGGGAGAGGAGCTCGACGCCCGGGAACGGATAGAGGCGCGAGAACTGCAGCGCGTAGAACATCCCGGCGAAGAGCGAGACGAAGAGGAACGTGAAGCCCGCGATCAGGTGGGCCTTCACGACCTTCCTGTCGACGAGCGGGAGCGCGGCTGTGCTGGATTCGCTCATGTTGGGTCCTCGGGCTATTTGTTCTTGTCGCCCGCGGCGGGCGGAGAGTCGGGTGCGGCCGAGCCCGCGGGGGCCTGGTCCGGGGGCGGCGCGGGGGGCGGCGGAGGGGGAGGCACGAACTCGGGCTGGGTCGCGAGCGCCGATCGGAGCGCGCGGCCCTCGGGCGTGCCGCGCATGGCGGCGAGCGACTCGACGTAGTGGGCGAGGCCCCAGAGCTGCTTGGGGGTGAGGCTCGTGCCCCACGAGGGCATCGCGGTGCCCCCGACGCCGGCGGCGATGACGCGGACGAGGTCCTCCTTGGTGGAGCCGCTCTTCACGCGGTCAGCGAGGAAGTCCGGCGGCCGGATCGGGGCGCCCCAGTCGCTCGCCTTGGTCTCGGAGGAATAGAGGCCCTCGCGGAAGCCGGCGAACTTGATGTCGTATGCCTTCTGGTGCTCCACGATCTCGGCGCGGGTCACGTAGGCCGGGTGGCAGTTCATGCACGCGGCGATGCCGTGATAGACGCGCTTGCCCTCCTCCACGCCCTGACCGGGCTTCTTCGCCCAGGGATCGGGGGGGATCGGCACGGCGGCGCCGGGGGCCTTGCGATTGGGGGTGAAGGTCTTGATGTAGGCGATGATCGCCGCGAGCTCGTCGGGCGGGAGCAGGTTCCACGCGGGCATGGCGGTGCCGGCGAGGCCGTGGGTGATCGTGTGGGCGAGGTCCTCGTCGCGCGGGATCTCGTTCGCGGAGACGCCCGCGAACTTGACCTTGCCGGTGCGGAAGTCGCGGGGCTTCGGGGTCATGAAGCGCGCGGCCGGGCCGTCGCCGTCCCCCTGCTCGCCGTGGCAGCCGGCGCAGTACATGGAATAGCTCTCGCGGCCTCTCTCGAGGACGATCTCCTCGTGGCTGGAGAGGCCGCGGCCCAGGACGTCGGGGTCCCAGGCGTCGGGATCGGGGCCGGCGCACGAGGCGAGCCCCGCGGCGCCGGCCAGGGCGATGACGCGTGATAGGATGGCTGTGTTGGATATCATTCTGGGGGATCCTCGTTCTCCAGATCGAGCAGATCGAACGAGCGCTCGGCCTCCTGACCGGGCGTCACCTGCGAGAGGGCGCGGGCGGCGCGCTGGCCCGCCGGCATTCGCGGCGCGACCGCGACGAGGGTGATGGGGCCCGCGGGCACGGCCGCGAGCGAGTAGGCGCCGGCGGCGTCGGTGCGCGTCGCATAGGGGTGATCGACGACCACCAGCGTGGTCGCCTCGTCGGGGTGGTTGTCGCAGCGGATCCGATAGACCCCCTCGTCCGGGATCCGCAGCGCGTGCGGAGCGGGCGAGGCCGGGAGCGGATCATTCGCCACGCCCTTCCCGTCCCGATAGAGGTGGACGGTGTGGAGCGAGCCGTCGCGATTGGAGACGGTGGCGCCGCCCACCGTCGTCGCGAGGTAGATCGGCGCCGCATACCGCGATCTCTCGATGACGAGCTCGGCGGCCTGCGGCTCGCCGGGGGCGCGCCCGGGGCGCGGCGCGTCGATGAAGACGATCGCGCCGGCGACGGGCGCGCCGCCGCGCGTCACGACGCCGCGGACGCCGCCGGCCGCGAACCCGAGCGCCGCGGCCTGGTACTCGGAATGCGAATCTTTTGCGGCCGAGCGCCGGGGCGGCGTGGTCTCCGAGGCGTGGAGCTCCACGGCGGTGCCCCGCGCGAGCGCGATGTAGAGCACCGACGTGATGATGAGCTTGAGCGCCCACGCGGCGGCGGTCGCGGTGATGAGCCGCGTCCAGGAGAAGCGCCGGAGCGCCGCGAGGAGCGCGGCCGCGGCGGGGATGACCGCGAGATACGAGACGGCGAAGCGGCCGACGTGCGATGCCTCGCGCGGCGCGCTCCAGAGCAGGCCGCCCCACGTGAGGAAGAGCGCCACCGAGAACGCGACGACCGCCGCATAGAGCGCGGCCGGCAATCCGAGGTCGAGAGATGCCTTCGGCTTGATGACGGTCTCCACCGTCGTGGTCGTAATGGCAAGGGTCGGGCCATCCGGAGATCACCGCAGAAACACGGGATTTTCCTCATGTGGCATGGAGCGTGAGGTGCAAGGCTTGCGCTCCTGCGAACACGTTGCCGGAAAACGGCGCGGAGATCCCTCCTGGGGACGTTCGCGTGGGCGCTGGTCGCAAATATTGCGCGCGAGGGTGGGCGCGCGTGGCATCGCGGGGGAGGGCCGGGGGCTGTTCGCGCCGCCTCGTCCGGCGTATACACGCGCCGCGCGAGAGGAGGTCTCCGGATGGGAGCCATCGGGAGGTTCTGGCGGCAGCCGTCGAGGCCATATCGAAATTTTCAGATCGTGTTCACGATCCTGACGCTGAACTTCACCATTCCGGCGCTCGGGTACACGTTCTCGCCCGGGACCGCGATCGAACAGTTCCTCGAGGTGAACCGGATCCTCGGGGGCGCGCCGTACGTGTTCCCCGAGGCGGAGAGCCGCGTGTGGCGCTACCTCGCCGCGGCGAACGTGATGACGCTCGGCTTCATGTGCCTCCTGCTGCAGCTCAACCTGCGCCGGTTCCGGCAGGTGCTCGTGCCGCTCACGTTCATGAAGGGCTATGCGGCGGCCGCGTGGCTCGCGGGCTGGATCGCCGATCCGGGCGCCCGCTTCTTCCTCGCCGCGGCGGTGCTCGACACCGTGACGTGCGCGGCGTTCGTCGGGTTCTCGCGCAGCGCGGCGGCCGACATCGCCTCGCGCTCCGACGAGGAGCTCGTCCCCCGCCCCGCGCTCGGCGGCCCGTGATCCCCTGGCTCGGCTTCGAGCGGCGGTGGCGCGACGCGGTGCTCGCCGCGGTGATCCCGGCCGACGGGGCGCCCGGCGTGGGCGCGCTCGAGCCGGCCGAGATCGAGGCGTTCTGGCCCGCGTTCCGCGCGCACGCGCCGCCGCTCGTGCGGGCGGGCCTCCGGCTCGCGGTCTGGGCGGTCTCGCTCGCGCCGCCGCTCGTGGTGGGGGCGGGGCGCACGTTCGCCGCGCTCGGGCGGGACGATCAGGAGCGGGTGCTCGTGGCCTTCCGGTCGTCGCGCGTGTATCTGGTCCGGCAGCTCGCGGTGGCGCTCGTGGCGGTCGCCTGCCTCGCTTATGGCACGGTGCCGCGGCTGCGGGCGGGGGTGAGCCGATGAGCGAGCTGCGGCTCGAGGACGGCGCGGAGATCCGCGCGCCGCTCGCGCGCGAGGTCGACGTGGTCGTCGTCGGCAGCGGCCCCGCGGGCGCGGCGGCGGCGCGCGCGATCGCCCGCGCAGGGCTCGGCGTGCTGGTGGTGGAGGAGGGCCCGCGCGTGCCGGCCTCGGAGCTGCCCGAGGACGGCTTCACGGCAATGGCGCGGCTCTACCGGGGCATGGGCGCGTCGCTCACGAGGGGCCGCGCGCCGATGCCGCTCTTGCAGGGCTCCGCGGTGGGCGGCACGTCGGTCGTGAACGGCGCGATCTCGTGGCGGCTGCCGGAGGACGTGCGGGCGGAGTGGGTGCGGCGCGATCCCGGGCTGGAGGAGGTGCTCGAGCGGGCGCGGCTCGAGCGGCTGTTCGACGAGATCGAGCGAGCGCTGAACATTCACCCGACGCCGCCCGAGGTGGCGGGCCGGAAGAACCTCCTGCTCGCGCGCGGGGCCGAGGCGCTGGGCCTCGCGCACCGGCCGATCGCGCGCAACGTGCAGGGCTGCCGGGGGCTCGGGCGGTGCCTGCAAGGGTGCCCGGAGGGCAGGAAGCTCAGCATGGACCTGAGCTATCTGCCGGAGGCGTGCGCCGCGGGCGCGGCGATCCTGGCGGGCGCGCGCGTCGAGAGGGTGCTCGTGGGGCGAGGGCGCGCGGCGGGCGCGCTGGGCAGGACGCGGGGCGGCGCGCGGTTCGAGGTGCGCGCGAGGCACGGCGTGGTGCTCGCGGCGAGCGCGGTGCAGACGCCGGCGCTGCTCCTGCGGAGCGGGATCCGCGGCGGGCCGGTGGGGCGGCATTTCCAGGCGCACCCCGGCGTGTCGGTGTCGGGGATCTTCCCGGAGGATGTGCGGCTGTGGACCGGCGCGACGCAGGGGCACGAGGTGATCGGCCTCAGGCGCGAGGGGATCAAATTCGAGGCGCTCGGTTACGATATCGCGGTCGCGGCGATGCGCGCGGGCGGGGCGGGGCGGGAGCTCGCGCGCGGGCTCGCGGAGCTGCCGCGCGCGGCGCACTGGGGGGCCGGGATCCGCGCGGAGGCCGAGGGGCGCGTGGGCGCCTGGCGGGGGCGGCCGGGGGTCCGCTACGATCTGACCGAGGGCGATCTGGCGAAGGTGCGGCGGGGCGTGCGCGTGCTGGGCGAGCTGTTCTTCGCGGCCGGCGCGACGGCCGTGCTGCCCGGGGTGTTCGGCTGGCACGGGCGCGTCGAGGATCCGCGGCTGCTCGCCCGGTTCGAGGAGGAGGCGCCGCGCGACGCGCGGGCGTATTCGATGGCGATGACGCACCTGTTCGGCACGTGCCGGATGGGGAGCGATCCGGCGCGCAGCGTGGTCCGCCCCGATTTCCGCCACCACGCGGTGGACCGGCTGTGGATCGCGGATTCGAGCGTGTTCCCGTCGAATACGGGGGTGAACCCGCAGACGAGCATCCTGGCGCTGGCGACGCTCTGCGGGGAATCGGCGGCGGGCGCATAGCCCCGGCGGCTCGCCGTCAGCGCGCGAGCCGGAAGACCTTCGCCTGGCCGTTCTCGGCCGCGAGCGTCAGCCAGGGCGGGACCTCGCCGCGGAGGAGCCCGCGGAGGAAATCGGACTCCTCCTGCGCCGGCGCGCGGGGGCCCGCGCCCGGGTAGAGCATCAGGTGATCCGCGCCGTAGGTCATCATCACGCCGCGGACGGCGGCCTCGGTCCAGGATTGATCGCTGTATTCGGCCTCGACGAGCGAGACCGCCCTCCGCTTCAGCGCGAACGCGGTCGCCTGGGCGTCGGTGGCGACGATCACCGAGCCGGGCGGCACGCTCTCCTCGATCCAGGCCCGCAACGGGCGGCCGTCGGGCAGCGCGGCCGCGAGGCGCGCCTCGACGCGCTGGTGCGCCGCGGGCGGGCGCTCCCTCACGAGGTGCCGGGCGTTCATGAGGAGGCAGGTGGTCAGCAGGGTCGCGACGGACGCGCGGAGGACGATCCCCTCCGCCGCGCGCGCCGGGATCGCGCGCAGGGCGCGCGAGAGCCACGCGCCGAGCGCGAGGAGGATCAGCGGGAGGACCGGATAGAACATGCGCGTCTCGAACGAGATGACGCTGCTCGTGCCCAGGTAGATCATCGCGACGGTGTAGACGGCCACGCACGTGAGCAGGAGGCGGAGGGGCGCCTGGGCCTCGTCCGGGGCGGCCGTCCATCGGCCCGCGCGGCGCGCGCGCGCCGCGGCGATCGCGAGGGCCGCTGCGGGGAGCAGGAGCGCGAGCGCCGCCGCGGCGGGGGCGTGGCGGAGGGGCGCGGCGTCGCCGACGAGCAGGTGGAGCGCCGATCGCGCGAGCTCCGTGAGCACGGGGAGGATCGGGTGATGCACCTCCTTCGTGTTCCCGCCCTCCCATGACCCGGTGAGGAGGGTGTTGCGGAGCATTCCGGCGCCGATGAGCAGCCCGGAGGCGCCGAGCGCGGCGAGCGGCGCGAGGGTGTGCCGGGTCCGGCGGATCGCGAGCCGCCCGCCATAGAAGAGCGCGACGCCCGCGATGAGGAGGAGCCCCGCGTACCGGACCCAGTAGGCGAGCCCCAGCAGCGTGGCGCCGAGGACGAGCCCCCGCGCGCCGCCGCGGCCCCGCTCGTGCTCGAGGAGCGCCCCGACGCCGGCGACGGCGAGCGCGGTGAAGGCCGCCTCGCTCCCGATGCGCCCGGCGTACTCCGCGGCCCAGGCGTTCCCGATGAGGCACACGAGCACCAGGCGGGCCGCATCGGGCGTGAGATCGAGCGACCGGGCCGCCCGCAGGGTGAGCGGGATCAGGGCGACGAGGGCGATCGCCGAGACGAGGGTGGCCGCGATCTCGGCCCGGAGCCCGAGGAGGATCAGCCCGGCCGCGAGGATCGGGTATCCGGGCGGGAAGGTGGTGGACGGCCCCGGGACGACGCCCGCGGAGCGCTCCACGTCGAAATGGATGATCGACGTCGAGAGCTCCCCCCTCGCGGCGATGTTCTCCGCCACGCTCAGGTACTGATAGCTGTCATTGCTGAAGCCGGGCCCTCCCCCGCGGGCGATCCAGATCGAGGCCGGGATCACGCTCGCGAGGCAGAAGAGCAGCACCTCGGCGCGCGTGAGCCACGCGCGCGGCGCCTCGGAGGGCTGACAGGGAGATCCGGCGGTGCGCGTCTCCGGGGCGCTGCGATCGGGCTCTGCAGGCGAATGCGTCATGAGGGTCCCCCCGCTCCGCGAGGCGTACTGGCACCGGTCAATCCTCCTCGCAATGCCGCGAGCGGCCTGCCAGGGCACATCTCACGGGGGCGGAACGCCCCCTGGCTCGCGACGCCGGCGCGGGTTGGATCATCGTGATGGGGGGGGCGCTGCGGGGGCACGGCCCTCCGGCGTGCATCGCGATGAACATGAGATTCGAATCCACGGCGGGCTGCGCGCTGCAGCCCGGAGCGCTCCTCTCCGTGCCGGAAGGTCCGCTGTGCGTCCCGGCGTCGCCGGCAGGCGGCACCGATTCATTGGTTCGCCTGTCCGTCGTGGTCCCGACATATCAGGAGGCGGAGAACGTCCGGGAGATGATCCGGCGGCTCACGGACATCCTGGAGCAGCCCCTCGAGGGCGCTTACGAGATCATCGTCGTCGACGACGACAGCCCGGACGGGACATGGGAGATCGCGCGGTCGCTGGCGCAGGAGGTGCCTCGGGTCCGGGTGATGCGCCGCGAGCAGGAGCGCGGGCTCTCCTCGGCGGTGATCCGGGGCTGGCAGGCCGCGCGGGGGGACGTGCTCGCCGTGATCGACGGAGATCTCCAGCACCCGCCCGAGGTCACCCTCGCGCTGTGGCGGGAGATGGAGCGCGGCGCCGATCTCGCCGTGGGCAGCCGTCACGTGGACGGCGGGGGCATGGAGGGCTGGAGCGCCACCCGGCGCGCCCTCTCGCGCGGCGCGCAGCTCCTCGGCCTGCTCCTCTTGCCGTCGGTGCTGGGGCGCGTGTCCGACCCCATGAGCGGCCTGTTCATGATCAGGAGGAGCGCCGTCGCGGGGGCGCTCCTCCGCCCGCTCGGCTACAAGCTGCTCATCGAGGTCATCGCGCGCGGGAGCGCGCGGCGGATCCGCGAGGTCGGGTACACGTTCCAGGAGCGGGCGCGCGGCGAGAGCAAGGTCAGCGCGAGGGTCTTCCTCGAGTACCTCGCGCACCTGATCAAGCTGCGCGCCTCGACGTGGCCGCTCCAGAGGCTCTCGCGCTTCGCCGCGGTCGGGCTGAGCGGGGTCGTCGTCGACATGACGGCCCTGTTCGTGCTGAGCGATCCGAGGGCGCTCGGCTGGCACCTCCTCGGCAGCAAGGTCGCCGCCGTCGAGCTCGCGATCGTGAACAATTTCCTGTGGAATGACGCCTTCACGTTCCGCGATCTCGCCCGGGCCCGGCCGGGCGCGGGGCCGAAGGCGCGGCGCTTCCTGAAGTTCAATGCGATCTGCGGGATCGGGATGGGCCTGCAGGTGCTGGTGCTGCACCTGCTGGTGAGCGGCGCCGGCGTGAACCGCTACGTCGCGAACGCGATCGCCATTGCGACCGTCATGATGTGGAATTTCTGGATGAGCCTCGAGGTGGGCTGGCGCCGGACCTGACCCGACGGCGCCGCGGCGGTCCTCACTTCGCCTTCGCCGGCGCGCTCTTGGCGGGCTGCGTCGCCGCGCCCTTCGCGGCGCCGGGCGCCTGCTGGACCTCGACGTCGCCGAGGCCGAGCGCGGTGAGCTGATCGCGCACGGCGCCGGCGTCCGCCACCATCACCACCCGCATCTTCTCGGGCACGAGGTACGCCTCGGCGACGCGGCGCACGTCCTCGCGCGTGACGCGCCGGATCTTCGCCGCGCGGTTCGCGAGCTCGTCGAGCGACAGGTGGTACATCGCCAGGCCCGACAGCGTCGATGCCGTCGCGCCCGCCGTCTCGAAGCGCGCCGGGAGCTGGCGGATGAGGTTCAGCTTCGCGTCCTCGAGCTCCTCGGCCGAGACGAGCTCGCCGCGGATCCTCCGGATCTCGCTCAGGATCTCCTTCACCGCCGGACCCGTGCCGTCGCGCACGATCGCGCCGCCGGCGGTGAACGGGCCGGGGCCGTGGCGCATGTCGAACCCGGAGCGCGCGCCGTACGTGTACGCGTGCTTCTCGCGCAGGTTCATGTTGAGGCGGCTCGAGAACTTCCCGCCGAGGATGGTGTTCATCACCAGGATCGCCTCGTAATCGGGGGTCGATCGCGCCACCCCGGGCAGGCCGACCGCCACGGTCGATTGCGTGAGCTTTGCGCGATCGACGACCACGATCGGCGCGCCGGCCGCGGCGGGCGGCGGCGCCTCGGGGTCCTTCGCGGGCGCGGCCGTGCCCTTCCAGGCGCCGAGGACGCGCTCCGCCTCCTTGACCGCCGCGTCGCGCGTGATGTCGCCCGCGAACGCGATCGTCGTGTGATCCGGCTGGAAATGCGCCGCGTGGAAGCGCGCGAGATCGGCCGGGGTCACCCTCTTCAGGGCCTCCTCGGTGCCGAGCAGCGGCACGCTGTACGGGTGCCCGGCCGGGTAGATCGTCTTGCCCAGCGCGATCGAGAGCAGCGACGACGGCCGGTCGTTCATCTGCGCGAGCGCGGTGATGCGCCGCGCGCGCTCGCGATCGACCTCGGCCTTCGAGAAGGCCGGATTCATGTACGCGTCGGCCAGGATCGTGAGCATCTCGCCGAGCTTCGGCGCGAGGCTCTGGCCGCTCACGCCGCCGCCGTCGAAGCCGACCCACGAGCCGAAATTCGCCCCGAGCTTGCCCATCGCGTCGCTGAGCTCGAGCGCCGATCGGGTCTTCGTCCCCTGGACGAGCATGTCGCCCGCGAAGGCGCCGATCGCCGGCGCCGCCTGCTCCGCGCCGCGATCGGTCGTGATCTCGACCGCCACGATCGGCAGCTCGCGCCGCTCCACGACGAGCACGCGCACGCCGTTCGCGAGCTTCGCCTCCTGGATCCGCGGCGGCGTGAAGGTCACCTCGGGCCCGGGCTCGGGCGCCTGCCTGCGGAAATCATCCGCGGCCGCCGCGGGCGCGGGCTGCGGCGGCGGCGCGGCCACGGGCGGAGGCGGAGGCGCCTCGACCGGCGGCGGGGGCGTGCACGCCGCGAGCGCGGGCATCACCAGACAAAGAACGCGTCGGGCTCGCATGGCTCAGCTCCCTCCCTTCTTCGGCGCCGCGGCGGCCGGCTTCGCCGCGCCCGCCTCGACCAGGCGGCCGGCCTTCGGCGCGCCCGGCGTCGGCTTCACGACCGTGACCACGCGGCGCCCCGCGGGGAGCAGATCCGCCGCCGCCCTCCGCAGATCGGCCTCCGTCGCCCTCTCGTAGCGCGCCACGTCCTTCGGGAAATAGCCGGGATCGCCCGCGAGCTGGTTGTAGCTGTTCAGCGCGTTGGCGCGGCCCGTCACGCGCTCCATCTGGAACACCAGGCCGGACACCGTCCTCGCCCTCGCCCGCTCGATCTCGTCCGCGGACGGCGGGGCCTTGCGGAGCTTGTCGAGCTCCTCGTCCACGATCTTGAGCGCCTGCTCGGGCGACTTGCCCTTGCGCAGGGTGACCATGATCTCGAACATGCTCGCGAGCTGGCTCGACTGCTGCCCCGCCCACACGTCCTGCGCGATCTGGAGGTCATAGACGAGCCGCTTGTAGAGCCTGCTCGTCTTGCCGGTGGCGAGGACCTGCGCCACGAGGTCGAGCTCGGCGTCCCCCGGCGCGAAGATCGGCGGCGTCGCCCAGGTCATCTGCACGCGCGGCAGCTCGACGTCGGCCTCCACGTCGAGGCGCTTCTCGACGGAGATCGAGGAGGGCTCCGGCGCCGTCTTCACGGGCGGCGGCGCGCCGCGCGCGATCGGCCCGAAGTACTTCTCGACGAGCGCCTTGGTCCTCGCGACGTCGATGTCCCCCGCGATGACGAGCGTCGCGTTGTTGGGCACGTAGAACGTCCTGAAGAAGCCCTTCACGTCGTCGAGCGAGGCGGCGTCGAGGTCCTCCGGCGTGCCGATCGTGAGCAGGTGATACGGGTGCCCGGCGGGGAAGAGCGCCGCCCGCACGAGCTGCGAGACGAGCCCGTAAGGGGCGTTCTCGTAGTTCTGCCGGCGCTCGTTCTTCACGACGTCGCGCTGGCTCTCGAAGGTCTTCTGGTCCGCGTGATCGAGCAGCCACCCCATCCGGTCGCTCTCGAGCCAGAGCGTGAGCGCGAGCTGGTTCGAGGGCACTGTCTCGAAGTAGTTCGTGCGATCGAGGCTGGTCGTGCCGTTGCGATCGCTCGCGCCCGCGCGCTCCAGGTACTTGAAGAACATGTCCTCGCCGACGTTCTTCGACCCCTGGAACATGACGTGCTCGAAGAGGTGGGCGAACCCGTTCTTCCCCCTGGGCTCGTCCTTGGACCCGACGTGGTACCAGAGGTTGACGGCGACGATCGGGGTGCGGTGGTCCTCGTGGAGGACGACCTCGAGGCCATTCGAGAGGGTGTATTTCTCGAACGGGATTGCGACCGCGACGCTCTGTCCGCCCGGCGGCTCCGCGGCGGAGGCCGCGGCGGGCGCCGCGAGGGGCGCGGCGAGGGCGAGCGCGGCGAGGAGGAGGGCCCGCGGGCGGGCCCCTGGCTTGGGTCTGGCTGGCATGCGGGGCGTTGTACCGCAGATCGAGGCGGGCGGGAGGCCGATTAAGGAGCGGGCGGCCGGCCGTACCACGGCCGCTCGCGAGGAGCTCGCCGGGGGAACTCCAGCTCGCCGGGGAGCTCAGAGAGAGAGACGAGAGAAGAGAGGATCACAGGGAGGCGGGGAGGCGGGGAGGCGAGAGATTTTCAATTTCTGTCCTCCCCGCCTCCCCGCCTCCCTGTAAATTCCTCTCCTCTCTGATCCTCGCCAGACTCCTCAAGCTTGGCACCCAGACAGGAAGAAGATGCGCTCGATCCTCCGCTCGATGCTCGCCGTCGCGACGGCGCTCTCCGTCACTGCGTGCGGCGCCGCCGCCACCACCCCGCCGCCGAACACGGGAGGCGCTGCGCCGCCCGCGGACACCCCGACGGCGCCGCCGCCGCCGCCGGCGGGGGATCCCTTCGCCGTGAACGGCACGCTCAAGGACGAGGCGCTGCCGCTCCTCAAGCCGGCGCCGTTCGACGCGAAGGCGGCCGTGTATCCGCCGGCGCCGATCGGCCTGCCGCCGGCGCCGGGGGGGTGCGACGCGTTCGCGAAGCGCGCGCCGGTCGCGGCGCCGGCCTGCGCGGACAGGGCCGCGGCGCTCGCCGCGCTCGACGGCGCGCTCTCCGAGGCGGACGCGGGCAAGCGGGACGCGCGGCTCGCCGGGGTCGAGGCCTGCGCCGGGATCGAGGCCGGGCTCGTGCGCGCGCTGCGCGCGGAGCTCGCGCCCACCGAGTGCGCCGACGCGCTGCACGAGCCGATCCTCAAGGCTCCGCCGGCCGGGCTCGGCGGCGATTCGTATCACGTGCTCCTCGGGCAAACCATCGCGGCGCGCCTCGCGCGCACCGCGCTCGAGCCGCCCAGGATGACGCCCCCTTACGACAAGAAGCGCGTCCTCGAGTTCACCAAGGGCCCGCTGGCCACGTGGATGACCGACCAGGCGCGCGCCATCGAGGACCTCGGCCGGCTCGGCGTGCAGCTCCCCTTCTATGCGAAGGGGATCGTCGCGGTGGAGGCCGGCATGGCCGACATGCGGCTCGTCGAGGCGGTGCGCGCGTCCCCGCTCCCCGAATCGATGGCGAAGGACGAGGACGTGAAGAACGTCTATTACTCCATGCTCGATCAGGCGCTCGAGCCCTGGAAGACCCGCGGGCGCGACGCCGCGCTGGTGGGGCTCCGCGAGCTCTCCTCGGTCGGCGTGGTGAGCGATCGCCGCGTCGACGCCGCCCGCGCGATGCTCTCGCGCCTCTACGGCGGCCGCCGCATCGACGCGCTCGACGCGCTGATGCTCCCCCCGGCGCCCGCCGCGCCGCCCGCCTCCGTCGAGGAGCGCCTCGCGGCCGCGCTGCCCACCTATTACGCGGGCCGGCTGCTCCCGCCCGACGCGGGCGTCCGGCCCGCGACGCTGCGCGCGATGCTGGCGCGGGGCGTGCCCTTGCCGCAGCGCGCCGCGCTGAAGGGCGCGGAGCTCCCGCCGGAGGTGCGAGAGCTGTACGCCCGCGCCCGCATCGACCTCGGCCGCGCCTACTGGCGCGCGGTCGATTTCGATCAGGCGGCGGCGCTGCTCACCCCGTGGCCGTTCGGCGTGGAGCGCTCGCCCGAGGCGACGTTCCTGCTCGCGATCGCGCTCGGCCTCCGGAACGGCCCGGAGGACGCCGCATTGATGATGCGGCGCGCCCCGCTCGCGGCGCTCGGGCTCGGCGAGATCACGGCGCTCGACTGGGTGGCGCGGTCGAAGCCCGCGTCGCCTTATGCGGGCGCCGCCGCGTTCGACGCCGCGCTGATCAAGCAGCTCTCCGCGCCGCAGGGGGCCGACGCCGCCTACTGGACCGACGTGGCGGCCCGCTATCGAGAGGCCAGGGGGCTGCTCACCGGAGCGGCCGCCCAGGCGGCGGACGACCGGGCCAAGGCGGCGGATGAGATCGCCAAGGCGATTCATTGACGCCC
>CAYQYG010000143.1:0-18320 GCA_964421485.1 uncultured Polyangiaceae bacterium
CGCGCCGTGCGGCGCGCTCGCGGTCTCCGGCGGCCGCGTGGCGGCGGGCGGGAGGGCGCGGGGCGGCGAGCGCGGGGTCGTGCTGCTCGTGGATCCCGGGGCGAGCGCGGCGCGGCGCGCGGGCTTCGAGGCGGCGGCCGCCTCGGTGGCGATCTCGGACGGCGCGATCGTCGTGGCCACGCGGCGCGGGCACCTGCTCCGCAGCGACGACGGCGGCGCGACGACCTCCGCGCTCGGCGCGTGGGGCCAGGGCACGGCCGCGCCCGTGACGCTGGCGACCACGCCGGGGCGGCTGTGGATCCTGTCCGAGGGCACGCTCTGGTCGCTGCCGGTCGCCGCCGCGGTCCAGGCGCGGGGGCTCCTCGCGGACGAGCCGCGCGTCTCCCTCGAGCCCGCGGCCCACGCCGTGGTCGCGCGCGACCGCGACGTGCTGCGCGTCGCGGCCAGCGGCGGCACGCTGGTGGCGCTGACGAGCGGGTCAGGAGGGCCCCGGATCGAGCGGCTCCGCGGCGACGACGAGGGCGCGCCCTCCGTGCCGCTCGAGGGCGCGGCGCGCGAGGCCGCGCAGGCCGAGGGCGGGCAGCTCGCCGCGGCCGCAGGCGGCCAGGCGATCGCGCTCTCGGGCGACGGGGCGCTCTTCGTCTCGCGCGACGGGGGCGCGACGTTCCGCGCGCTCGGCGGGCTGTCGCGGGTGCTGGCGCTGGCGTTCGCGGGAGACGACGAGGCGGCGCCGCTGCTCGCGCTCGTCACCCGCGAGGGCGAGGCGGGCGCGCAGGTCGTGCACGTCCCCGCGAGCGGGGCCGCGACGGTGGTGGCCGAGGTCGGCGCGGGCGCCGGCGGCGCGGGCGCCGGCGAGGAGCCCGAGTCATCCGGCCCGGCGGCGATCGCGTGGGACGCGTCGCGCGAGGTCGCGTGGATCGCCTGCCCCGCGGGCCTCCTGGCGCTCGCGCGCGCGCGTACGCACTAGTATCGCGTGCAAGGTGACGCGCGGGTCATCCCACGACGAAGGCCGCGTGCAGCGCGCGCTGCGCGGCCGCCGCCGCGCCGGCGTCGATCACGGCGCTGAGCCGCAGCGGCCCGGCGATCGTCAGCCGCGCCTCGATCCCGGCCTCGCGCAGCGCGCCGGCGAAGCGCGCGAGCGGCTCCGCGGTCGCGGCCAGGCCGTCGCCGACGACGCTCACCACGGCCACGCCCTCGATGACCTCGAGCGCCGGCAGCGCGGCCGCGAGCTCGCGCCGCGCGCGCTGCCAGTCGGGCACGTTGAGCAGCGGGATCACGAAGGCCCCTCCCCCCGCGCCCATCGAGAGGTCCTTGAAGGGCACGCCGATCTCGCCGGCCGCGCGGAGGACCTGATCGAGCCGGAGCGGCTCCCGCGCGCGCGCGAGCGCGACGCTCCCCTCGGCGACCACGGCCCGCGCGCGGGGCGCGTGGCCCGGCTCGTACCTGCGGATCACCGTCTCGCGCGCGGCGCCCCGGTCGATCGCGTCCGGCGCGTCGAACGTCGACCGCGCGTACACGGCGATGCCCGCGCGCCGCGCCCACTCCACGGCCTGGGCGCAGATCACCTTCGCGCCGTGCTCGGCCATCTCCTGCAGGACCGCGTGGTCGAGCTCGGGCAGGTGCCGCGCGTCGGGCACGGCGCGCGGATCGGCCGAGTAGACCCCGTCGACGTCGCTGTAGATCTCGCAGCGATCCGCCTCGAGCGCGGCCGCGAGCGCGACCGCCGTCGTGTCGGACCCCCCGCGCCCCAGCGTCGTGATCTCGCGGCGGTAGCTCATCCCCTGGTACCCCGCGACGATGACGATCCGCCCGCGCGCGAGCTCGTCCTCGATGCGGAACGGCCGCACCTCGATGATCCGCGCGTCGAAGTGCCGGTCGTTCGTCAGGATGCCCGACTGGGATCCGGTGAACGAGATCGCCTCGAGGCCGCGGGCCTGGATCGCGATCGAGAGCAGCGACATCGAGACGCGCTCGCCCGTCGAGAGCAGCATGTCGAGCTCGCGCCGCGGCGGCTCCGCGTCGCCGCCCGCGGTCGCCGCGGCCTGCCGCGCGAGCGCGAGCAGGCCGTCGGTGGTCTTGCCCATCGCGCTGACGACGACCACCACGTCGTTGCCCGCGCGCCGCGCCGCCACGACCCGATCGGCCACGCGCCCGATCTTCTCGACGTCGGCGACCGAGGAGCCGCCGTACTTCTGCACGATGATGGGGCGCCGCGCCCCGACCCCCACGCTGGCCTGCGGGGCCTCTCCGGAGACAGCACTCGGCGTTCGATCGGCCACGCACACCTCCCGCGGCAACGCGCTCGGTCCCGCCTATCACGCGCCGCGTCGGAGGGCCAAGCGCGCGGCTCACGGCGCCGCGAGCATCATCTCGTAGAGCTCCGCCTCCGACGCCCGGCCCGCCTCGCGCGCCTCCCTGGCCAGGCGGAGGAGGACCTCGCGCCGCAGCGGGACGAGGTCCTCCCGGACGGCGTCGTCCCCCTCCTCGATCCGCGCTGACAGGAGCGCGAGCAGGTCGAGGTCGCGCCCGAGGCGCGAGAGCGCGGCCGCGAGCGCGAGCGCGGTGCCGTGGTCGGCGGGATCGGCGCGCAGCTTCGAGGTGAGCCGCTCGACGAGGGCCTCGTCCTCCGCGGGATCGGGCGCCGCGGGCGCGGGCTCGGGCTCGGGTTCGGCCTCGGGCGCGGCGTCGATGGTCGCCCCGGCGTCCATCGGCGTCGGCTCGTCGATCCACCTGCCCTGAGCGCGCTCGACGCTCGGCGCGCCGCGCGCCACCTCGCCCGCGACCCGCCGGAACGCCGCGAGCACCGCCGGATCGCGCGGCCGGAGCCGCAGCGCGAGGCCCAGGTAGCGCTGCGCGGAGATCAGATCGCCGCGCTCCCGCTCCTCGATCCGCGCCGCCTCCGCGAGCATCTCCGCGATCGCCGCGGCCTCCGGTCCACCGCGGGCGCGCCGCTCCTGCGAGCCGCCCTCCGCCGCGGCTCCGGGCGCCGCGCCGGCCCGCCCGCGCCCCGCGAGATCGAGCTCGACCGCGTCCCGCAGCCTCGCCAGCGCGAGCGACGCCCCTGCCGCGTCGCCGAGCTCCGCGCGCCAGCGCCCCTCCAGGAGCCGCGCCTCGAGCGCCTCCGGCGCCTCGGCCGGCACACGCCGCGCGCGCGCGATCGCCGCCGGCCTGTCCCCCGCGACCTCCACGAGCCCGCGCGCGAGCTCCAGCTCGATCCCGTGCGCCGCGATCCCCCGGCGATCCGCGATCGCCCGCGCGCGCGCCAGCAGATCGAGCGCGCGCCTCCCCTCCCCCGCCGCGCGCAGCGACCGCGCGAGGCCCAGCGCCGCCTCGGGGCTGTCGGGCGCGTACCGCAGCGCCCGCTCGAACAGCCGCCGCGCCTCCGCCACGAACCCCCGCGAAAGGAACGCGTCCGCCGCGCGCCGCCACACCGCGTGCCGCGCCTCGGCCCCCCGCGCCGCCGCCTCGAGGTGCTCGGCGTCCGCGAGCGCCCCGCGCACGTCCGCCACGTCGAGCCGCGCCTCGAGCCGCGCCCACCTGAGCGCCGGCATCGCGGGCGCCCGCGCGACCCCCTGATCGAGCGCGTCGAGCCGCGCCTCGAGCCCGGCTGCCCGCGGCGACAGCCCCGCCCCGCCCGGCTCCACCGCGAGCCGCGCCGCCCGGAGCCACGACAGCGCCGCGAGCGGCCCGAACGGCTCCTCGTGCGCCGCGCGCGAGAGCGCCGCGAGCGCCCCGTCGCGATCCCCCACGGCCTCCAGCAGCTCGGCCCCCAGGAGCCCCGCGTGATCCGCCGGCATCGCCTCCACCACCGTGGCCAGCGCCGCCTCCGCCCGTCCCCCCGCGACGCAGTCGATCCACGCGAGCCGCGCCGCGATCTCCGGGTGCCGCGGCGCCCGCTCGAGCGCCGAGAGGTACCGCCTGCGCGCCTCGTCGAGGTCGCCCTCGCACGCCGCGCGATCCGCCTCGCCCGCGATCTCCGCCGCCTCGAGCGCGACGAGCGCCCGGTCCCCGAGCGCCGGGGGCGGCGCGCCCGCCGCGGCCGCGAGCCGGAAGCCGCCGTCCTCCGCCGCGATCACCTCCCACCGCACCTCCCCGAGCGACGGCGCCCGCGCCCCCGCGGCCGGCAGCACGTGCCGGAGGAGCCGCCCGATCGCGTCCGGCAGCGCGATCCCGCCGCCAACCACCTGCCCCGCGCCCCCCGCGAGCGCCGCGAGCGCCCGCAGCGCCAGCGCGTGCGGCGGCGCCCCCAGCCCCACCCCCCGCGCCCGCTCCGGCAAGAGCAGCAGATCCCGCTCCCCCGGCGCGATCGCCACATCGAACGCGAGCGCCGCCTCCCCCGCCCTGAGCGCGACCAGCGCCCCCGCCGTCACCGGCGCCGCCCCCTCGACGTCCCCCGCCTCACCGACGAGCGGCGCGATCACCAGCTCGTGCGCCTCCGGCCCGAGCAGCCCCCGCACCCGCGCACCCGCCCAGGCCGAGAGCTCCGCCGCGCGCGCCTCCACGGCCACCCGCGCGAGCTCGCCTCGCCGGTGCCGGAACCGCGCGACCCCGCCGCTCAGATCGATCGGGAACCGGATCCCAGGCAGCCGCACCGAGAGCTCCGTCACCCGCACCGGCCCGACCGCGAACGGCTCGCAGAGCTCGATCGCCAGCGCCCCCTTGTCGAGCGCGAGCCGCAGCACCGGCCCCTCACCCGGCGCTGACGGGGCACCGGATCGCCGCTCGGCGCCCTCCGCCCCGAGCCCCAGCACCGGCATGCGCGGCGCCGGCGCTCGCCCGAGCGCGCGAACCCCCATCCCGCGCTTGTGTCCGAGAGCCATCCGCCGGCAAGGGTATCGTATCGCGACCACAAAACGCGAATCGCCGGACGACGCTGCCGCCGCCCGGCGATCCTCGAACCCCACGCCCTCGACGGGCCCGGGCAGACCGGCGCTACACGTCGCCCTTCGCGAGCTTGTCCTTCATCTTCTGGATGAGCTTCGGGAAGCCGTCCTTCTTCACGATCTTCGTGAACTGCGACCTGTAGCTGGACACGAGGCTCACGCCCTCGGTCACGATGTCATGCACCCGCCACACGCCGTCCCTGCTCGCGAGCTTGTACGCGATCTCGATCGGCTCCTCGCGCGCGTTCGTCTTCGACACGGCCTTGGTCTTCACGACCACGACGTCGCTCGCCGCATCCTCGCCCACGTACTCGATGTGGAAGCTCAGCGTCTTCTTCAGGTTGCGCTCGTACGCCTTGCGCACGAGCTGCTTCAGGAGGTCGCTGAACTCGGCCTTCTCCGCGTCGGTCCTCGCCGCCCACTCGCTCCCGAGCGAGGCCTCCGCGAGCTTCCCGTAGTCGAGCATCTCGTCGAAGATCACGCCGATCTTCTTGCGGTTGTCCGGGGTCTCGACCCGCAGGAGGTCGAAGAGCGTGGCCTGCTTGGCCTTGACGACATCCGTCGCGGCCCCCGCGCTCGCCGCACCGGCGGCGGCCATGAGCGCGACCGAGATCATTGCCGCGAAGAAGTGGTTCATCCTGCGTGTCACGTGCGCTTCTCCTTCTTCCCTTGAGCGCCGGGCGCTCCGATCACCCTTCGTAGTGCCGCCGGGCCCGCCATGCAATCCGCTTGCCCGAGCGATGGATCGACAGACGACACCCCACGCCTCGGGATTCAACGCTCGGGGCTCCGGACCGCGCCCTGCGCCCCGAACGCCGGATTCACCTCCGATCGTGAACGCCACGCCACGCCCGGTGTGGCGCTCGCGCCCAGGTCGCACGCGGTGCAGGATGGCCGTGGATGCCCCGCTCCAAGGCCCACCTGGCGCTCCTCCTCGCGCTCGTCGCCCTGGCCGCCTTCGCCCTCGGCCTCCTGGCCTCGCCGCGCGCGCCCTCATCCGGCCCCCCGCACGCTCCGGAGGCAGCCCCCCACGACGCGGGCCCCGCCGGCGCGGGCCCGGCCGACGCCGCCGCCCCCAGGATCCTCCTCGACCCTGACTCGATCCAGCTCCTCCCCGACGCCTCCCTCCGCCTCGATCTCCCCCAGGGCTTCGGCGGCGCCGCTCCAGCCCCGCGCTGAGCGCGACGATCGTCTCTCAGCCCACGGACCTGGAGCGAGGCAGCCGCTCCGAGACCGGCAGCGGCTCGATCATCGAGGCGAGCGGCCCCCGATCCGGGATGGTCACCCGGAACGTCGTCCCCTCCCCCTCGCGGCTGTCCACCTCGACCCCGAACCCGTGGTCATCGAGGATCCGCTTCACGACCGCCAGCCCGATCCCCATCCCGTGCGACCGCGTCGTGAAGAACGCATCGAACAGCCGCTCCCGCGCGTCCGATGGAATCCCCCGCCCCTCGTCGCGCACCTCGAAGATCCACCTCCGACGCGCCTCGTCCCGCCGGAGCGCCACGATCACCGCCGCCCCCGCCGAGCTCGCCTGGATCGCGTTCCGCACCAGGTTCCACACCACCTGCCGCATCTGCGCCGCGTCCGCCATCACCATCGCCGGCGACCCCCCCTCGAACCGCACCTCCACGTCGGCCCCCCGCCCCGACTGCCCCGCCAGCACCACCACATCCCGCGCCGTCGCCGCGAGATCCACGGGCTCGAGCGCCGGCACCCGCGGCCGCGACAGCTCCAGCATGTCCCCCACCAGCTCGTTCAGCCGCGCCGTCTCCCGCTCGATGATCTCGCAGAGCTGCCTGTCCTCCGCCGACAGCGTCCCCCCCGTCCGGAGCAGCTCGATCGACCCCGCGATCGACCCCAGCGGGTTCCGGATCTCGTGCGCCAGCCCCGCCGCCAGCCGCCCCAGCGCCGCCAGCCGCTCCGCCTGCTCCGCCCGCGCCGTCGCCTGCACCAGCCGCCCGCCCGTGGTCCGCAGCCGCTCCGCCAGGTAGCTCGCCAGCAGCGTCACCACGACGATCGCCATCACGTTGACGAACAGCGGGTACCTGAGCTCCGCCCAGTGGGTGAGGTACGCGTCCCGTGGCTGATCCGGCGGCACCGGCACCACCCGCAGCACGAACGCCCCGCAGATCAGCGCGTACGCCGCCGCGCCCGTCGCCCCGGCGATCGCCGCCCCGCGCAGCCCCAGCAGGATCGCCCCCGTCAGGCACGTCAGCCCGTACAGCGACGTCGCCCCGCTCGTCGCGCCGCCGCTCACGTACACGATCGCCGTCCACGTGATCTGGTCCGTCACGAGCTGCGCCCGCGCGATCGCCGGCAGCGCCCGGTTCGATCGCAGGAACACCGCGTAGGCCAGCGCGGCCCCGTACGCGACCGCGATCGTCACCAGCGCGACGATGCTGGAGAAGCCGCCCGGCGTGAACCCGCCGAGGTACATGCCGGAGGTGACGACCAGGAAGATCGTCAGCACCACCAGGCGGAGCGCCGTGAGCCAGGTCAGGCGCACCGCGAGCGACGCGTCGAGCGGAGCCGCGGCGCCGCGCTCGGCGTCCCTCATCACTCCGCCTTGATCTTGCCCGCGAGATCGAAGATCGGCAGATACATCGAGATCAGCACCACGCCGACCATGCCGCCGACGCACACCATGAGCAGCGGCTCGATCAGCGACGTCAGCGCGGCGACGGCGACGTCGACCTCCTCCTCGTAGAAATCGGCGATCTTGTTGAGCATCGTGTCGAGCGCGCCGGTCTGCTCGCCGACCGCGACCATCTGCACGACCATGCCGGGGAAGACCTGGATCTCGCCGAGCGGCTCCGCCATGTTCTTGCCCTCGGAGATCTTCTGCCGCGCGTACATCAGGCCCTCCTCGACCACGACGTTGCCGGCGGTCTTGGCGACGATGTCGAGCGCGTCGAGGATGGGCACGCCTGATCCGAGCAGGGTCCCGAGGGTGCGGGTGAAGCGGGCGACGGCGATCTTCTGCATCACCGGGCCCATGATCGGGACCTTGAGGATCAGGCGGTGGATCAGCCGCTTGCCAGGCTTGGATCGGTAGAAATAGACGAACCCGATCGCGCCGCCGACGGTGAGCACGGCCGTGAGCGGCAGGTACGTGACGAAGCTCTTCGACAGGCCGATGACGATCTTCGTGAGCTGCGGCAGCGCGTCCTTCGCGCCGAACTCCGCGAACATCGACTCGAAGGCCGGGATGACGAACGTCATCAGCACGACCATCACGATGATCATGATGCCGATGACGGCGATCGGGTACGCGAGCGCGCCGCGGACCTGCCTGGCGAGCTTGACCCGCTTCTCGATGTAGACCGCGAGCCGGTTCAGGATGCTGTCGAGGATGCCGCCGACCTCGCCGGCCTGGACGAGGTTCACGAAGAGGTCGTCGAAGATCTTCGGGTGCCGCCGGAGCGCGTCGCTGAAGGTGGCGCCCTGCTCGACGGTGTTCTTGATGTCCCGGAGCGCCGTCTGGAAGATCTTGTTCGGCTCCTGGTTCGAGAGGATCTCGAGGCACTGCACGAGGGGCAGGCCGGCGTCGATCATCGTGGCGAACTGCCGGATGAACTTCACCAGATCCTTCGCGTCGACGCCCGACCCGAAGGACAGGTTGACGTTGATCTGGAGGCCCTTCTTCTTGACGCGCGTCGGGCTGAGCTGCTGAGCGCGGAGGCGGTTCTGGACCGCCGCCTCGCTCTCGGCCTCCATGGTGCCCTTCCGGATCTCTCCGGTCCGCCCCCGCGCCTCCCAGACGAACTCCGCCATCGCCTCTTCCCGTCTCTTCCCCTGGACCGCTCGCGCCCGGGCGAGGCCCGCGCCCGGACAGCCGGCCGCAGACCCCGGTGGGTCCGGGATCTCCAGGATAGGATTCCAGGCGCCTCAGGGTCAAAGACCGTGAGGGTTTCAGGGGGACGTCCGCTCCGCGACGTAGCGGACGGCGCCGTGGCCCTCGCGGTGGATCGCGCCGCCTCGGCGTTCGATCAGGACGAGCTCCTGGACCACCTCGGGGCCGCCGACGGGCGCCACGAGGCGTCCGTCCTCGGGCAGGAGCCGCTCCAGCTCGTGGGGGACGCGGCGGATCGCGTAGGTGACGGCGATCTTGCGCGGGATCGATCCGGGCAGGGCGCCCTCGAGGACGCGCGCGGCGAGCTCCCGCCCATCGCCGAGCAGCAGGGTGACGCCGGCGACGGCGCGCTCCGGCACCCCGGGGGGCGCGGGCTCGGCGAGCAGGCGCCGCGCGCGCTCGTGGAGCGCGGGGTCGATCTCGACGGAGGTCACGTGGCCGGTCGGGCCGACGAGCTCCCGGGCGAGCGCGGCGCCGTAGCCGGTGCCGGTCCCGAGCTCGAGCAGGTGATCCCCCTCGGCGAGGCCGAGCAGGTCGTACGTGAGCAGGTACGCGTGCGGCGCGCTCACCGTGGCCTGACCCGCGTCGTCGAGCGGCGTGGGCGAGTCGTCGGCCGAGGCGCCGATGTCCTCCGGGAGGACGAAGCGCTCGCGCGGGACGCGGAGGATCGGATCGAGCAGCCGGTCCGGGAACCCGAAGCGCTGCGCGAGCCCGGCGGCGAGCCGCTCCCTCGCGGCGCGCGCGGCCGCGGCGAGCTCGGGGTCGGCGGCGATCGCGGCGTCGAGCTCCGGCGGGACCGGGGACCAGCGCGCGCCGGGGCCCCGCGCGTACCGGCCGGCGAGCGCGGCGAGCGGGGAGGTCGGGCGAGGGTCGGGCGCGTGGGGCACGGCGAGGTGGATGTCTCCATAAGCGGGATCGCCCCCCGCGCCCACCGCTCTGCGCGTTTGACAGGAACCCGGCTCCTCCTGTCCCCTTGCGCCGTGCAGACCCGGACCGACGACGGCTCGCCCCCGCTCATCGACCTGTGCCCCGCCGCGGCGCTCGTGATCGAGGCGCACCGCGCGGCGCCGTGCGCGTGCGTGGCCGCCGCGATCCGCGATCGCGGCGCCGGCGGCGGCCGGAGCCGCTTCCGGTACGGCCTCGGCGCCGCCGGCCGCCTCTGGCTCGAGGGCTCCGCGCCTCCGGGCGCCCCGGCCGCTGCGCCGGCCGCCACGCCGGCGACGATCTTCGACCTGGCCTCCGTGACCAAGCCGCTGACCGCGCTCGCGCTGGCGCGGCTCGAGCGCGCGGGGCTGCTCCGCCGGGACGAGCCGCTCGGCGAGGTGCTCGTGGAGCTGGCGGCGACGCGCTCCGGCCGGGTGCCGCTGGATCTGCTCGCGAGCCACCGCGCGGGCCTGGACGGGCACCGGCCGCTCTACGCGCCCTTGCTCGAGGGGCGCCGCGCCGATGTGGCGGAGTCGCTGGGGATCGCCGCGGACGCGCGCCGCGAGGGCTGCGACGGGGATCCGCCCGCCGAGGGCTTCCCGCCGGTCTACAGCGACCTCGGCTACCTGCTCCTGGGCGCGGCGATCGCGCGCCGCGGGGGCGCCGACCTCGACGAGGTGGTGGCGCGCGAGGTGACGCGGCCGCTCGGGCTCTGGGGGGACTCGGCGGGCTCCGCGGGCGGGATCGCGTCGGCGAGGCAGCACCGGCAGCGCGACCCGGGCTTCGACGACCGGGTGGCGCCGACCGAGGTGGTCGCGTTCCGCGGCGGGGTGGTGCGCGGGGCGGTGCACGACGAGAACGCGTGGGCGCTCGCCGGGGACGGGCTGGCGGGGCACGCGGGCCTGTTCGGCGACGCGGCGGCCGTGGCCCGGCTGGGCGTCGCGCTGCTGGAGGCGCTCGCCGGCGAGCGGCCGGAGTGGCTGACGCCCGCGGAGATCGAGCCGCTCGTGCGGCCGAGGGCGGGCGGGTCGCTGCTGGCCGGGTTCGATAGCAAGAGCGGTCCGACGCCGAGCTCCGGGAGCCGGTTCGGGGCGCGGACGTTCGGGCACCTGGGCTTCACGGGGACGAGCCTCTGGATCGACCCGGAGGCGGAGCTCGTGGGGGTGCTGCTGACGAACCGGGTGCACCCGACGCGGGACACGCCGGAGGGGATCCGGAGCGCGCGGCCGGCGGCGTTCGACGCGATCGCGGAGGCGATGCGGCGGGGGTGAGGGCCGGGGAGAATTCTATTCTCCCCCGAGGTTGTCGGCACCCTCGGAGGGCTGCGCTGCTGCTTCCGGAGCTCTCGACAACCCCGGTCCGTGGTGTCGTCATATCGAGGAGGGCCGCGCCGGCGACGGAGCCCCAGCGCGAGGACGGGCCAGGACAGACCTCGCACGCGGGCGAGCTTCGCCCAGGGCCTTCTCACGGCGATGCTCGCTGGACGTCGCGGCGCGCTTGACGCATCGTGGCCGTGCCCACGGCAGCGCCGGTTCACCGCATGTCAGCCCTCCCAGCCGCCGTCGCGCGACTCCTCCAGCGCCCAGCGGCCGAGCGACGCCTCGGCCCCTTCCTGCTGGTCGAGCCGCTCGGGCACGGCGGGTTCGCGCCGGTGTGGCTCGCGCGGGAGGTGTACGGCGCGACCGTGCTGCGGACCGCGGCCGTCAAGCTGTTCTCGCTGGAGGCCTCGCTCTGCGCGCCGTCCGGGGGGGACGCCCGGACCGCGGCGCGCGACCGCATCGTCGCGGAGGCGTGCGCGCTCTGCAGCGTCGAGCACCCGAACGTCGTCCGCTTCTACGCGCTGCCCATGGACGAGGCCGAGGGCGTCATCGGGCTCGCGATGGAGCACGTCGCCGGCACGCCGCTCGACGCGCGGATCGCCGCGGGCAACGCGGGCGGCGCGGGCGCTCCGGCGCGGCTCTCCCTCGCCGAGTCGCTCCGGGTCGGGATCGCGATCGCGTCGGCGCTGTCGGCGGTCCACCGCGCGGGGCTCGTCCACCGCGACGTCAAGCCGAGCAACATCGTCCACGCGGCGGGGGTGTACAAGCTGATCGATTTCGGGATCGCCGCCGCCGACGCGCTGGACGGTCCGCCGTCGGGCGCAGGCCAGGAGGCGTGGATCGCCGCGGCGGACGCCGCGGTGTCCCCGTTCGGCGCCACGGTGAGCGCGGCGGGGATCGCGAGGGCGGAGCCCGCGCCGTCAGGGACCTCCGCGCCGCAGGACGGCGCCGCGACCGTGCGGCTGCTCGGCCTGCAGTCCGGCACGGTCGGCTACATCGACCCGGTCTGCTTCGCGTCCGGCGCGCCGGCGTCGCCGGTGAGCGACCTGTACGCGCTCGGGGCGACGCTCTTCGAGTGCCTCACTGGCCGGGTGCCCGCCGCGACCGGCCCGACCGGGTGGGCGAGGGTCGCCGACAGCCGACCCGAAGCTCAGCTCGACGCCCGCGTGCTCACCGGCCGCGCGCCCCCGCCGGCGCTGGGCGACCTCGTGCCCGACGCGCCGCCCGCGCTCGCGGCGCTGATCGCGCAGATGCTCTCGCCCGACCGGGCAGAGCGGCCGCCCTCGGCCGAGGCGGTCGCGCTCCGCCTCGAGCAGATCCGCAGGGAGATCGCCGGGCTCGAGCGCGCCCTCCCGCCCGAGGACGTCGGGCCGTTCCGCGGGCTCGGGCGCTTCGAGGAGCGCGACCGCGACGTGTACTTCGGGCGCGCCAGCGAGGTCGCCGCGGCGCTTGAGGTCCTCCGCAGCCGGGGCCTGCTCGCCCTGGTCGGCTCCTCCGGCAGCGGGAAGAGCAGCCTCGCCCGCGCCGGCGTGCTGCCCGCCCTCGCCGAGGGCGCGCTCGGCGGCTGGCCCGCGCGGTGGGACACGGCCGTCGCCGAGCCCGGGCGGGACCCGCGCTCCGCCGTGGCCGCCGCGCTCGCCCCGTTCGTGCCGGACGCCGCGGCGCGGAGCCCCGAAGCCGTGGCCGCGGCGCTGGCCGAGCGGGCGCAGTCCGCCGGGCGCGGCGTCGTGCTGCTGGTGGACCAGCTCGAGGAGCTCGCGACCATCGCCGGGGAGAGCCGCGACTGGGCCGCGGCGCTGCTCTGCCGGCTGGGGGACCAGGCGCTCCCCGGCGTGCGCGCGGTCGCGGCGGCGCGGCGCGACCTGCTCGATCCGCTCCTCTCCGTGGGCCAGCTGGGCAAGGCGCTCGCGCGGGGGCTCGTGCTGATCGAGCCGATCACCGAGCTCGGCTGGAGCGAGATCCTCGACCAGGCGCTCGGCGCGTACGGCTACGAGCTCGAGGACGACGCGCTCCGGATCGAGCTGCTCGCGGAGCTCAAGGGGACCGCGGCGGCGATGCCGCTCGTCCAGTTCGCGCTCACGGAGCTGTGGAAGAAGCGCGACCCGGAGCGCAAGGAGATCACGCGCGCCGGGCTCCGGGAGATCGGCGGCATCGCCGGCGCGCTCGAGCGGCACGCCGAGGCGACGCTCTCGGCGCTGGAGCGGGATCGGCCCGGGGCCGCCGAGGCGGCGAGGGCGGTGCTCCTCGCGCTGACCACGCCGGACGGCACGCGCGCGACCGGGACCCGCGAGGAGCTCGCGGCCACCGCCGGGCCGGCCGGCGAGGCGGCGCTCGAGGCGCTCGTGGAGGCGCGCCTCGTCGTCCCCTGCGAGGGGGGCATCACGCTCGCGCACGAGGCGCTGCTCGCGCAGTGGGGGCGGCTCCGCGCGTGGGTCGCGGAGGCGCGCGAGGACCGGCTCCTCGCCGGGGAGCTCGAGCGCGACGCCGCCCGGTGGCGCGCGGATCCCCACGGCGTCCCGCTCTGGCAGAAGCGCCGGCTCGCCTATGCCAAGGAGCTGCACCGCCAGGGCACGCTGCGGGTCTCCGCGGGGGCGCTCGCGTTCCTGAAGGCCAGCCGGCGCGCCGCGCGCCGCGTCCGCCTGGCGCTCGCCGGCGCGGCGGCCATCGCGGCGCTCTCGTTCTTGACCGCCGGCGTCGCGTACGTGCGCGCCGTGCAGGCCGAGGAGGCCGAGACCCGGCGGACGCTCGTGAAGGAGCAGGAGGACCGGCGGCGCGCCGAGGAGCAGCGGCGCGAGCTCGAGGAGGCGCAGACCGCGATCGCGGCGCTGACCCGCGAGCTGCGGGACGCGAAGAGCAAGGAGGAGATCCGGGGCCGCGTGGACGAGATCCTGAAGGTCCTCGGCGGCCCCTCGCCGGCGCCCCCGCCTGCGGGCAGCGTCGCGTCGAGGCCCCCGCCGCCCCCGCCGCGCCCGGCGCAGACCGCGCCCTCGACCGCGCCCTCGACCGCGACCGCGATCGGCGGCGACGCATTCAATCCGGTCAAGCAATGGTGACCCCGAGCGCCCCGATCGCAGCGCCCGCCCCGCGGCTCGATGTCCGGGGCACCGGGTCGCGGCCTCCCGCGCGCCGCGCGCTCGCCGCGGCGCTCCTCGCCCTCGCGATCGCCGCTTCGCCGGCCCCGGCCGGCGCGGACGAGCCGCCCGGCCCCGACGAGGAGGCTGCGATCGCCGACGACCCGGCGCGCCGGGAGGAGATCGCCAAGGGCCTCTTCCGCGACGGCGTGGCGAGGCTCGACGCCCTCGATCTCGCGGGCGCCCTCGACCTCTTCCTCCGCTCGCGGGCGCTCTTCCCCTCGTACCCGAACACCAGAAACGCCGCCGCCTGCCTCGCCAACCTCGGCCGCGACGTCGAGGCGCTCGAGCTGTACGAGGAGATCCTGCGCGCCTACCCGGACAAGCTCGACGCGCGCGCCCGCGCGGAGGTTGAGGCCGCCGTGGCCACGCTCCGCGCGCGGGTCGGCACCATCGACGTCACCTCCAGCGCGGGCGGCCAGCTCTTCGTCGACGGCCAGCCGCGCGGCGCGCTGCCGCTCGCGGCCCCCCTGCGCGTCTCCCCCGGCGAGCACGCGATCCGCGTCGAGCAGGACGGCTACGAGATCTTCGAGCTCACCGTGCAGGTCCTCCCCGGCGCCCCGATCGCCATCCGGGCCACGCTGTGGCCGCTGCTTGGCACGCCGGCGCCCCCGGACAGGCCCGCGCCGGCCCTCGCGCCCCCGGCCCCCCCCGATCCGGCGCCGCCGGAGGGCCTGCGCGGCGGCTGGTTCCTGGAGGGCCATGGCGGTTACCTGATCGGCGGCGGGCTGGGCAGCGGCGCCGAGCGGAGCGCGAAGGCGACCTGCGCGGGCGACTGCCCCGGCGCCGGCGGCTACCTGCTCGGGATCCGCGGCGGCTACCTGTTCGATCTCGGCCTCGCGCTGGAGCTCGGCGGTGGCGCCCTGTCCCTCTGGTCCGCGTTCCAGCGCGTCAAGCAGGCCAGCTTCGGGGCCGATCCGCCCTTTCCGGTCACCTACCACCTCGCGGACGAGGTCCGCCTCCGCGCGTCGTTCATGACCGCCGGCGCGAGCTACCGGCTGGCGCTCGGATCGACGCTCAGGATCGTCGCGCGGGCCAGCGCGGGGCTCGCGTCGGCGCGATCGGCGGATCTCGTCTCGGGCACCGCGACGGCCGGCGGCGCCACGGTGCCCGCCACCGTCTCCGGCCGCGCTCGCGTCCTCCCGTCGGCCCTCTATTTCCTCGTGCCCGAGGTCGGCGTGGAGGCCGCCTGGCGCGGCTTCCATCTCGGCGCGCAGCTCGGCTTCCCCGTGATCCTCTCGGCCGGCCCGAGCTTCAGCCCCCGCCAGGCCGGCGTGGCGCCGCGCTGCGAGGCCATCACGCCGGGCAGCGCCGGCTGCGCGCCGGACGCGAACATCACCGGCAGCGAGCGCGCCTACGGCCCGGTGGCGCTCTGGGCGCCCGAGATCGCGCTCGGCTATACTTTCTGATCACGGCGCCCGCGGCGCCGGATCGCGGCGGCCAGCGCCAGGGCGGCGAGCGCGCCCGCCGGCGCGCTCCCCGCGGCCGCGCGGTAGGCGCACGACAGCTCCGGATCCCCCTCCATGGCGAGGGGCTCACCGCACGTGCCGGAGACGGTGCAGACGAACCCCTCTGCGCAGTCCAGGTTCGACGCGCACCGGATCGCGGAGCACATGCCCCCCGCGCACACGAACGGCCCCGTGCCGCAGTCCTGCGTGACGCTGCAAGAGCACCACCCCTCCTCGCACGTCTGCCCGGCGCGGCAATCGCTGTCGTGCTCGCAGTGCGGAGGGGACGAGTAGCACTCCGCGTCCTTCCTCGTATGGGGGAGGTTGGGGTCCATGCCCCCCGTACCGGAGCTCTCGTCTGGAAAGACGGTGAACAGCACGCATATCTGCCCGCAGGGACACTCCACCAGGTGGCGGACTCCGTCGTCGTCAACCCAGTCGCACGTGTCGCCGCAGTGGCCGCCCTCCCCGGACGTCGTCCCGCCGCCCGCCCCGTCGCGGGAGAGCGGCGCGGCGGGCCCCGGGCCGTCCTCGCCGCGCCCCCCCACGCCGCCGTCCCCGCGGCTGCAGGCCTGGACCGCGCAGAGGAGCGCGAGCGTCCAGCACGCGATCTCCATGCGGCGTCGTCCCATCGCCGCCCCACTTTACAGGAAAGGCCCCGCGGGGGTGCGGCCGGGGGTTCGGGGCGGAGGGCGGCTCCACATGGGGGCGCGACCCGGAGCCCCGAGCGCCGACCACGTGACGACTCGCGCACTCCGCTGCGCTGATTGCGCAGCCGCGCTGCGCTGGTTGCGCAGCCCGCTCGGGGATCCCGCGCCGCGCCGCCGCGTGCCCCGCCCGGCGCCCGCGGCGCCGCCGGTGGCGCGCTCTCTGCAAGCCGACACGAGCGATGAATTCGACGCGCGTGAGCCCGCCCTGTCGCGCAGCCGCCCAGGAGATCCGCGGACCGCAGCCAGAGCCCTTCTAGTCCCGCCTGCCGGAAGCCCGGCAGGGATCCCGAGGGCAAGAGGAGGACACGGCTTGCGCGATCGACCCCGCCGCGCCGGCGGCGCTTGCGGCCCTTCGACATGGGGCCGCGGTCCTCGTGTATAAGCTGTGGGCGTGTCGGCCGACGCGCACGCAGCAGAGGGCATCGAGCTCATCGTGTTCGCGGGGGACAGGCGCGCGGCGTTCCCGCTCCCCGAGCGCGGCCGCGTGCTCATCGGCCGCGGGGCGGACTGCGACGTGCAGATCGACGACCCCTCGGTGTCGCGGCGGCACGCGGCCCTCCAGGTCGGGCCCGCGCTGCGGATCGAGGATCTGGGCAGCGCGAACGGCACGAGCGTCCGCGACCCGCGGAGGCCGCCTGGGCAGGCGGAGACGCACAGGCTCCAGCGCAGGCCGGGCGAGGTGCTCGAGGTCGCGCTGGGCGACTGCATCGTCCTCGGATCGACGCTGGCCGTGGTCCGGCGGCGCGCGTCCTCGCCCCGCGCCGCGGCGAGCGAGGAGGTCGTCGTGCTGGACCCGGCGATGCAGGCGCTCTACGCGCAGGCGCGCCTCGCCGCGGCGAGCGACATCCGCGTGCTGTTGCTCGGCGAGACCGGTGTCGGCAAGGAGGTGCTCGCGCGCGAGATCCACCGGAGCTCCCGCCGCGCGGCCGGACCGTTCCTCGCGTTCAACTGCGCCGCGCTGCCGGCGTCGCTGCTCGAGGGGGAGCTGTTCGGCCACGAGCGGGGCGCGTTCACCGGCGCGGCGCAGGGCAAGCCCGGGCTGCTCGAGGCCGCGAGCGGGGGCACCGTCCTGCTCGACGAGGTGGGGGAGCTGGACGAGGCCGCGCAGGTGAAGCTGCTCCGCGCCCTCGCCGAGAGCGAGGTGCTGCGCCTCGGCGGCCGGGCGCCGCGGCGCATCGACGTCCGGTTCATCGCCGCGACCCACCGCGACCTGGAGGCGGACGCGGAGCGGGGCCGGTTCCGCCCCGATCTCCTCTACCGCCTGAACACCATGACGCTCACCCTCCCTCCGCTCCGCGACAGGCCGGCCGAGATCGAGCCGCTCGCCGCGTCCTTCCTGGCGCGCGCCTGCGCCGCGCTCGATCGGTCGCCCGCGCCCTCGCTCTCCGCCGAGGCCCGCGCGATGCTCCGGCGCCACCGCTGGCCCGGCAACGTCCGCGAGCTGCGCAACGCGATGGAGCGCGCGGCGGTCCTGTGCGGAGGCGACGAGGTGCGGCCGGAGCACCTGCCCGCGAGGATCGCGTCCACCGAGGCCGGCGCTGCGCCGCCGAGGGAGGCGCCGCCCCCGGCGCCCGGCGCGCGGACGCTCCTGGTCGAGCCGCCGGACGAGCGGCTCGGCCCGGAGGAGCTCGAGCGGCGCCGCATCAGCGACGCGCTCGATCAGTGCGCCGGCAACCAGACGCGGGCCGCGATGATGCTCGGCATATCGCGGCGCACGTTGCTCAAGAAGCTCGACATGTACGGCCTGCCGCGGCCTCGAAAGCCGGAAGGCGGCACGACCTGAGCTGCCTGCGAAACCCGCCCGCTGGGCCCCCTCCGGACCGCAGGTGGTAAGCTGCCGCGGTGCCGCACGGCCTCGCCCCGGAACCGTTGAGCCCGCCTGCGGCCCCGTCCGCGACCGCGACCGCGTCCGCTCCCGCTCCCGCGCCCGCGCCCGCGCCCGCGTCCGCTCCCGCGCCCGCGTCCGCATCCGCGCCCGCCCCCCCGCCCCCCCCCCCACCCGCCCCCGCCCCCCCCCCCGCCCCCCCCCGCCCCGCCGCCCGACCCCGC